>JBHHYX010000481.1:0-3814 GCA_046757765.1 Acidobacteriota bacterium
AGCGCGGATGATAACGGCGCCGCAGCAGAAAGCTGGTGAATAGTCCGGGCTAGCCCGAGGGCTTTCTCGAAGGAACCTACTGATCAATAGGGACTGGGGCATCAGGAATCGTGGGCATCGCCTCCTTCCTGGCTCTTGACACTCTTCGCCAACCGTCTCCGACGGATCTCCCGGAGCCGCCGGCCAAGCTCCTTTTCAAAGCCTTCGTCGGTGGGGTGATAGTAGCGTCTACCGGCGAGTTGGGGGGGCAAGCAATCCATGTCGGCCACCTTGTTCCTCTCGTCATGGGCGTAGCGGTATCCCTTCCCGTAGCCGATCTCTTTCATCAGGGCAGTGGGAGCATTTCTCAGGTGAAGCGGCACAGGTTCGTTCCGGGTCCTTTCGACATCCTTCTGAGCCATTGCGTAGGCGCGGTAGACGGCATTCGATTTCGGTGCCTGAGCCAGGTAGACGGCCAGTTGAGCCAGCGCCAGTTTTCCTTCCGGCAAACCAATAAAGTGGACCGCCTCCCTGGCATCCATGGCCAGTCCGAGAGCCTGCGGATCGGCCACCCCGATATCCTCGGAGGCGAATCGAACCATCCGTCGCGCGATGTAGAGTGGGTCCTCCCCTGCCTCCAGCATCCGGGCCAGCCAGTAAAGCGAGGCGTCGACATCGCTGTTTCGAAGCGACTTGTGAAGCGCCGAGATCAAGTTGTAATGCTCTTCTCCGGACTTGTCGTAGAGGGTCGCTCGTTTCTGTAAAGCCTGCTCCAGGATCTTGACCGTCATCTGAGGCTTCTCCGGCGACCGTCTCCGGGCCAGCTGAAAAGCTGCTTCCAGCGAGTTGAGGGCAATGCGGGCGTCGCCATTGGCAAAAAGCGCGATTTTCTCGAGCACCCTGTCGGCCAGTTGGACAGACTCCCGCCCCAACCCGTTTTCCCGATCCGCAAGGGCCCGCTCCAGGATTTTCACGATCTGGTCGTCGCCGAGAGGTTTCAGCACCAGGACACGGCTGCGGGAGAGCAGCGGCGAAATGACTTCGAACGAGGGGTTTTCGGTTGTCGCTCCGATGAGAGTCAGGGTGCCCTTTTCCACGTGTGGCAGGAAGGCGTCCTGCTGAGCCTTGTTGAAGCGGTGAATCTCATCTACGAAAAGGATGGTGCGCCGGCCCAGAGCGCGGCGCTGGTACTTCGCTTCTTCGACCACCCTCTTCACGTCCTTGATTCCGGCCAGCACAGCGCTCAGGGAAACAAAATGGGACCGGGTGTGGTGGGCGATGACATGAGCCAGAGTCGTTTTTCCGACTCCGGGAGGCCCCCATAGAATCATGGAAGGGATCTCATCGCCGCTAATCACCTGACGAAGAAACCCTTCCTCTCCGAGCAGGGATTCCTGTCCGAAGACGTCCTCCACACGCTGAGGTCGCATTCGCTCGGCCAAAGGCACTTTCTGGAGGCCGGAAGATTTCGCCGGCTTCTCCTGTTGCGAAAAAAGGTTTTTATTCATGGCCGGACCTCTTTTCGATAGACCTCGTACAGGATCAGGGCGCCGGCAACCGCTGCGTTGAGACTTTCGGACGCCGGATGCATGGGAATATGGATGATCTGGTCGGCACTGTCCAGTACCTGGCCCCCGAGTCCGCCGCCTTCGGACCCCAGCGCCACCGCTATGGGAGGGGAAAGGTTGACCTCGAAGAGCGGGGTGCCCTGGCCGGTGGTGGTGGCCACCAGGCGATAGCCCCGCTTCTTCAGTTCCATCATATCCACCCCCTCCAGCAGAGGGGTCGAAAGAACGGAGGCAGCGGAGGATCTGACGGCCTTGGCATTGAAGGGGGAGACGGTTCCCCGGGTGCTGGCCAGACTGAAGAGCCCGGTGGCGCGGGCGGTCCGTAGCAGAGTCCCCAGGTTTCCCGGATCCTGAAGGCCGTCGAGAAAGAGTACAAAGGGAGTCAAATCCGACCAGCACCAGGCCGGCTTCTTGAAGAAGGCCAGGATCCCCTGACAGGTTTCGACTGCGGAGAGCTTACTCATCAGCTCCCGAGTCAGACGGCAGGATTCATGCGAGCGGGCCAGCAGCGTCCGCAGGCGGGGGTCGCCCGCATCCTCAAAGAGCAAGAGCTCGATCCAATGACTTGCGGCCAGGTCCAGGATCTGCTTCCAGCCTTCCACGGGGACCCAGGGGCATGTGCCGGCCTCCGGATGGGCGGCATACTTTCGCCACTCTTTGTAATGGGCATTATGACGGCCTTTGATTGTGCTGGCTGGTCTCGACAAACCCCGTCATTGTAACATCTCAGGGGAGCTACTGCGCACGGCGGGAAGATCTGGCCAGCGCCTCTTCCGGAGTGCGGCAGTCTCACTGCATACGTGTTTAGCGCAGGAGAAGGGAATCCCACAGGCCTGGTGGCGTCAATCCCGAAGGGATTGTTGGCTTGTTTGCCCCAGCAGTTAAACACGTACCTCACTGCCGCTTTCCAGAAAACAGGTACAAAAAGGCCTCCAACTTGACTCAAACTGTAAGTTCCTTGCGATACTCGGAAACAACGCGATCCAAGGGAGGAGAAACGAGCGGCAATGAGAGTGGATCCGATCTCACCTTCGTCCCAGGTCGTTCGATGCGCTGTCCGAGCGATCCAGAACGGAGGCGTGGTTCTTTCCCCCACTGACACCCTCTACGGATTCGCAGTGGATCCCTTTCAGCCTTCCGCCTTGCGGCGTCTGGTGGAGATCAAGGCGAGGCCGGAAGAGAAGGGCTTGCTGTTGCTCATTCCCGAGGTCGAATGGGTGGAGAAGTTTTGTGACCAGAGGCCTCCGCTCTTTCAAGCCCTGGTCGAGAAGCTCTGGCCGGGCGCCGTGACTCTGTTGCTGAAGGCCGGCGCCGGCGCGGCGCCTCCGATCGCCGGCAAAGAAGGTAAAGTGGGATTTCGAATCCCTCGCAGCCCCTTTCTGCAGGCCTGGATGGAAGCTCTGGGAGGGCCGCTCGTGTCGACCAGTGCCAACCTCTCCGGGGAGCCTCCTCCCAGGACGGTCGAGACTCTGAAGGAGCTCTTCTCGGCGCGGGTCGACCTCTTCCTGGAAGGCGGTGGGTCGAATCAAGGGCAAGCCTCAACGGTGTTGGACTTGAGCGCTGGTTTTCCCCGAATCATTCGGCGGGGCGCCTGTCTGAAAGAGGTCCAGAGCCTCTTGCGACGTCTCGGTGAGCGACCGGCGGGCGCCCCGTGATCGCCCGGGGCCGGCACCAAAGCTCCGGCACCCGAGGGTGCCGTTGTTCCGGCGCTCTGTCCCCGCTGTCCCGAGAGTCAGAAAGGATCTGCACATCTTGGGTAACGCCGTTCACATGCCCCCCAACTCCTGATTGAGTTATTGTTTTTAATGTCAGTCAGTTAGTGGCTTCAGCAGAACTCGGATCAGACATTGCATGATGAGTCGCTAATTGTGCTTTGGGGGCCCCCCGAAGACGTGCCGTTTCGGTGAGGCGGTCGCTCCGGCGACCGTCGTCGCCTTTTCTTCAGACCAGGTGTGCGCCGCTGGGGATGGAACCACCCCCCTGACAAGCCCCGCTCTCGGCTTGGACGCCAAATTTTCCGCTCAGCCCTCCCGGCTGTGTGAATCTTCCTCAAGCTTCGCAAGAGCCGGACCGGCCCTCACTAAGAGTAGCCAAAGAGATTTGAAATTTTGATTCCATCGGTTGAGCGATTCTGCCGTCACTGAACCACGAACGTGAGTGAGTGTCGTTAACCCGCATTTCTCACACCGAGTCTACTGCAGAACCGGAATCATCCGCGCCCATGCCGGGCGCACGCCTCCTCGACGTAGTGCACGACTACGCCTCCG
>JBHHYX010000482.1:0-3797 GCA_046757765.1 Acidobacteriota bacterium
ACCACCCACTTCATCACCATGGGAATGGATTCCGATCTGACTCAGGCCACTCGCATTGCCGTTCAGGAAATGATCGACTTTCTGGGCACTGAAAAGCACCTGGCCCGGGGTGAAGCCTACCGTTTGGCCAGCATTGCCGCCGATCTCAGCATCACCGAGCTGGTGGATGGCAACGTGGGTGTGCACATGACGCTTCCCAAGACTCTCTTTGCCGACCGTTGAGGGGAGCCTGTGGGCCACTCCCCCCTCACGCTCGAGTCGGTGTCCGTTGTCACAGAGATTCGAGCGTCGAGAAAAAGGCGTTCACCCGACGCCCCCCGGAGTGGCCAAGCGCTGACGCTTCGGTTCAGCTTACATTTGAGTTATCGCCCAACACCCGCGTGAGCCAACGGTCGGCGCCCCCATCCGGCACGTCAAGAAGAAACCCGTTTTGCCTCTCAGATGCCGAGGGCCAGCGCAGTCAGCGTGGATGATTCCGGCTCTGCAGTAGATTGAGTGTGAGAAATCCGGGTTACGAGGCCCGATGACACTCTTGGGGAGACATGAGCCAACGTTTTGTGGAGTGGAAAAGGGAGCTGGTCTCCATGCTCTCCCTGGCGGGGCCCGTCGTCTTGGCGGAGCTGGGCTGGATGAGCATGAGCACAGTCGACACCATGATGGTCGGCAAGCTCGGTCCGGAGGAGATCGGGGCCGTCGGAATCGGCAGTTCCCTCTACCTGGCCGTGGCCATCTTCGGACTGGGCTTGCAGCTTGGGTTGGACACCCTGGTTTCCCAGGCTTTTGGCTCGGGTCGGATCCAAGACTGCCACCGCTCCTTGTTGCAGGGTGTGTACCTGAGCATCCTCCTCACATTGCCATTGATGTTGATAGTGGTCCTGACAGCCTCCTATCTGCGCGGGTGGGGAGTGGATGAGCGGGTGGCGGAACTGGCTGGTCCCTATGTGGAAACCCTCGCTTTCAGTACCTTTCCGCTGTTACTCTACGGTGCCTTCCGCCGCTATCTGCAGGCCATGAATCTGGTAAAACCGATCACTTTCGCCCTGGTGTCGGCCAACCTGGTCAACGTGGCGACCAACTGGATCCTCATCTTTGGCCATCTGGGCGCTCCGGCGCTGGGGGTCGGTGGAGCGGGTTGGGCCACTCTCTTCTCCCGCGCTTACATGGCCTTCTCCTTGCTGGTCTTCATTCTCTGGTACGACCGGCGACACCGGACCGGTCTGACCGCCGTAACGCTTAAATTGGACTGGGGTCGCCTCCAGCGGTTGACCCGTCTCGGTTTTCCGGCTGCTCTACAGGTCACTCTGGAAGTGGGGGTCTTCGCAGCCGCCACAGCGCTGGCCGGGAAGCTGCAACCGGTCTCCCTGGCCGCCCACCAGATCGCCTTGAGCACGGTCGGTGTCTCTTTTATGGTTCCCCTGGGCATCTCGGCAGCGGGCGCGGTCAGGGTGGGGCAGGCCCTGGGACGGCGCGACCCTCCGGCTGCCGCCCGTTCCGGTTGGGCGGCCCTGCTGCTGGGCGGTCTTTTCATGACTGGAGCCGCCCTGATTCTCCTCCTTTTCCCCGCCACTCTTTTGCGCATCTTCACGAGGGATCCGCTGGTGACGGCGACCGGGGTCTCGCTTCTTTTTGTGGCCGCCTTCTTTCAAGTCTTCGACGGGATACAAGTCGTGGCCACGGGTATCATGAGGGGGGCGGGGGACACGCGAACCCCCATGTTCTGCAATTTGGCGGGTCACTGGCTGCTGGGGCTTCCGGTCGGCTACCTGCTCTGCTTCACCGCAGGCTGGGGAGTGGTCGGACTGTGGATCGGCCTCTCCATCGGGCTCACAGTGGTTGGACTGGTGCTGCTGGGCGTCTGGACCTGGCGAGTGAGAGGTGTGCGAGGGGCCTGACTCCGAAAATGTCCTTTTTGGGCAGACGAAGGCCGGCGGGGGCTCTCGATGGACAATGGCGATTTCTGGTAGTGTTCGCAAACCGGTCTTGATAATTCGGGTGGACTCGTATTACATGAACTCGAACTCTTGGGAATGGGGTGGTGGTGAATCATGCAGATCGTTCGAAGTCCAAAACTCTACGACGTGTGTGTGGTGGGTTCGGGGGCGGGAGGCGGCATGGCGGCCAAGGTGCTCACCGAAGCTGGGGCCGATGTGGTCATGCTGGAAGCGGGACCCTGGTGGGATACGGCAAAAGACTCGTTGATGTTTGCCTGGTCCTATGACTCTCCTCGGCGAGGAGCGGCCACGCCGGAGAGGCAATTCGGTGAATTCGACGCGGGTCTGGGGGGCTGGACCCTGGAAGGCGAACCCTACACTGTCGCCGAAGGCACTCAGTTCGATTGGTTCCGGGTGCGGATGTTGGGCGGGCGCACCAACCACTGGGGAAGAATCTCTCTTCGCTTCGGCCCCGACGACTTCAAGCGACACTCCATTGACGGGTTGGGAGAGGACTGGCCGATTGGTTACGAGGACCTCAAGCCTTATTACGATCGGGTGGATCGGCTGGTGGGGATCTTCGGAAGCGAGGAAGGCCTACCCAATGAGCCGGATGGAATCTTCATGCCGCCTCCCCGAGCCCGCTGCTACGAGCTGATGGTCCAGAAGGCCTGTGAGAGGCTGGGGATTACCTGCATTCCGTCCAGGCTCTCCATCTTGACCCGTCCACTCAATGGCCGCGCCGCCTGTCACTACTGTGGACAGTGCAATCGGGGGTGCACGACGCACTCCAACTTCTCCTCCCCATCGGTTCTGCTCCCTCCGGCCCTGAAAACGGGCCGCCTCGAGATCATCCCCAACGCCATGGCCCGGGAGGTGGGCGTCAATCCCGAGGGGCGGGCCGCCGGTGTCTCCTACGTCGACAAGAGAGATGGTAGCGAGCAATTCGTTCGCGCCCGGATCGTGGTGCTGGCCGCCAGCGCCTGTGAGAGCGCCCGTTTGCTCCTGAACTCCAAGTCCACCCTTTTCCCGGCCGGCCTGGCCAATTCGAGTGGCGTGGTGGGCCGATACCTGACCGACTCGGTGGGGACCAGCGTGACCGGTTTCTTTCCGCAGCTGATGAACGGCTTTCCCCACAACGAGGATGGAACCGGCGGGTTGCACCTCTACATGCCTTGGTGGCTCGACAACAAGAAGCTCGACTTCCCTCGCGGTTATCACATCGAGTTCTGGGGCGGCCGGCAGATGCCTGGATTTGGTTTCCTGGGTGGGATCCAGGGCTTTAACGGTGGGGGCTACGGAAAGAAACTGAAGGAGGACTACCGCCGGTATTATGGTGCCTTCATTGGCTTCTCCGGACGTGGAGAGATGGTGGCCGAGAAGGAAAACGGGTGTGAGGTAGATCCCCATGTGGTGGACAAATGGGGCATCCCGGTGTTGCGATTCCGCTTCAAGTGGAGCGATCATGAGTACAGACAAGCACGACACATGCAGCAGACTTTCCGCCGCATCATCCACCAGCTGGGAGGCACTCCCACCTCACCGATGCCCCCCAAAGAAGCGGGCTACGGGATCGAGACCGGAGGGCGTATCATTCACGAAGTGGGAGTGACCCGAATGGGGAGTGATCCGAAGGTTTCTGCTTTCAACCCTCACTGCCAGGCTCACGATGTCAAGAACCTGTTTGTGGTTGACGGCGGCCCCTTCGTGTCGCAACCCCACAAGAATCCAACCTGGACCATCCTGGCTCTGGCCATGCGAACCAGCGAGTACATCGCCGAAGAGCGCCGCAAGGGGAATATTTAGCCCGAATTTCTCACACTCGATGGTAGCGAGGGGGTGGAGATGCGCGTGGATACAAGGCGT
>JBHHYX010000483.1:0-3793 GCA_046757765.1 Acidobacteriota bacterium
AGCGCGGATGATAACGGCGCCGCAGCAGAAAGCTGGTGAATAGTCCGGGCTAAGGATTGAGAAGACAAAGGAGATTGAGGATGCCGCGTGCAGGTGACGCACTGCGATCGAGCTGTCTCTTGCTGCTTGGGCTGGCACTGTCAGTGAACGCCTTTGGCCGGAGCGAACTGGTAGTCGATCTGGGGAGAGGACCGGTCACGGTCCACCTCCCTCCTTCCTATGATCCAGGTGTCGCGACGCCGCTTCTTGTGCTTCTGCACGGTTACGGGGCCACCGGCGATGTGCAGGAACTGTACATGCGGTTCACTCCTTTGGCGGACGAGTTCGGGTTCCTCTACGCCCACCCCGACGGCAGCAAGGACCCCTTGGGGCTCCAATTCTGGAACGCCACCGATGCCTGTTGTGACTTCTTTGGCAGCGGCATCGATGACTCGGGTTATCTGCTCGACTTGATCGAGGCCATCAAGGGACTCGCCAACGTGGATAGGGATCGAGTCTACCTCGTCGGCCACTCCAATGGTGGCTACATGTCTTATCGAATGGCCTGCGATCACGCCGACACCATTGCCGCCATAGCCAGTCTGGCCGGGGCGACCTGGCTCGATCCGGCCAGCTGTTCCCCTTCTGGACCGGTCCACATCCTGGAGATTCACGGAACCGAAGACCGCCTTGTGCGCTTTATGGGTGGTTGTACGTTTCCCTCCACCTGCTATCCGGGAGCGATCGAGACGGTCAGGCAATGGGCGGCCTTCGACCGTTGCGACCCCTTTGTGGACACCTCCCCCGCTCCCATCAATCTGGACTTCCGGGTGCCGGGTGACGAGACCCGGATCGCTCGAGTCGACCAGGGCTGCCTCCCCAGTGGATCGGCCGAACTCTGGGTCATGCAGGGCGTGGGACACATCCCCTTCCTTTCCCGAGATTTCAGCCGCATGGTGGTGGAGCACCTGCTGGCCCACCCCAAAGGCCACTAGCCCGGATTATGCACCAGGTTTCGTCGCGAGGCGTCGGAAGCGCCGCGCTTCCGGGCACTTCGCGACGACCGTGTGTGACAAATCCGGGTTTGCGGGCATCCCTCGACGGTCGTCAGCCGGCGCGGTTGTAATCCGTCATCAGCCCTTGGAAGAAGCCGCGGTTCTTCCGCATATCGGCAACAATGTCATGGGAAGGTGAGCTGGTTTCCAGCACCGTCCACCGCTCAAAGCCGATCTCGGCCAAAGCGGCGATGACTCCGGTAAGGTCGATGCTCCCCTGGCCCAGGTAGTGAGGGTTGTCTTTGGTGTGGACCTCGCAGATTCGGTCCTTTCCCAGCCAGCGAATCTCTTCAAGGACGTGCTGGCGGATGATCTCGGCTACGGTGAGTTGGGCAGTTACGGCCAGCAGCTGAATGCAAGCATACTGAAAGTACGCCCGATGTTTGCAGGAAGGTGAACACTCGCTCAACAGAGGGGTCTCGTCTTGAAGAATATTGCAGGGGGGGCACATCCATTCAATGCAAGGCTCTGAGTCGGCGAGACGAGCCAGGATTTCTCCTTCACAGGGGCGCCTTCCGGGTCTCCGTCTACATTTGACACCTGTGCGAGGCCAACGACCGCTCGTCACAGCCTCAACGATCGCGGCCAGGTATTGGGTGAGTCGCCTCGCCGATCCGGGCAGATCCGCAATGGTGCCGCTAGCGGGGAGAAAGTGCCTTAAATCCGTGATCCAGCGATTGGCCATCTCCAATTCTCCCTTCTCCTTGTACTCGCTTTCAAGTTTTCACACAATGTCTAAAATCAGCGGCTAGCGCAACGGGTGGGTGAGTGTTGACACTGGTGGCGCGAGTGAGCGCGGTTGGGAGCGGGAAGAAACGGCGCGCTCACGCCCACCGCTCGCCCGAGCTGGGAATCGTGGCAATGCCACTGCACTGCTCATCGGTCTGAGGCGGAGCCTCGCTACGGTTAGAAAGAGGCGAGGGTGCCGGGCTGACAGGGCGTCGCGATCGCCTCAGGATCGACAAAACGAACGGATTCCGGTAAGCTGTGAGCGTCGATGCGCCCGTAGCTCAGTTGGATAGAGCGTTGGTCTCCGGAACCAAAGGCCGCAGGTTCGAATCCTGCCGGGCGTACCATTCTCATCCCCTTTGATCCCATGCAATTACCAACCCTGTCACTTGACCCCTTTCAGTCTCCGCTCTCTGCCGCTCGTGAGCTCCCTGGCTGTGACCGCTTTTTCAACCCACTCCAGTGGGAAAGTGCGATCCCCCTGGTCGCGAAAAAGTGGGTTTGCGGCGACATGACCCTTAGATTGCCCCAGCGGGGAGCTTCCCGGAGGGTCCTTCGGAGCGTCATCGCCAGCAGCTGCGAAACTCCAGAACTCGCCAGCGACTCTTCAGTTTTCAAACTGCGACCCAGGCGGCAGCAGTTCCTCCAATGCCAACCTTGTCTTGGGGTGCAGCTGGGTCTCGTCGAAGTAGCGGGTGACAATAGCGAGCGCTTCCTGGGAAGTTGAGATATTCAGGTAGCGCAGCAGAAAACGCACATCATCGATGTCGTGGAACTCTTCCCCCAGACGCAGGGCGGCGCACTTCATCGCCAGCAGGTATTGGGGCTGGGCAACATAGACGCGGAGATGGGGCAGATCGAGATAGCGATCAAAGTCCCCGCCGGGGCTCAGGAAGCCCTTCACGGCGTCGTTGAGCCAAGTCCTCGGGACGTTCGCTTGGGCGGCAACCCGGGCCGCCGCCTCGCGGATCACTCTGGTGGGCCTGAAGAATGCGTCCACGTCGTTGGTGGAATCGCGTGCATCCAGGACAAGACACATCACCGCGCCGCCGACAAGGTAAAGTTCACCCAGGACGTCGCGGCGCGCCAGTTCGGACTCGAGGAGTTCGAACAGGCGCAAGATGTCCGACTTCGTCAGCCTGGTCATGACCCTGCCCCTCCCTCAAACTCGATCACCCACTCCCGAGTCAACGAATATGTTGCGTCGTCTGAAGGGCACCGGAGAGCTGCGCAGCAGATGAAGGCGCAGATTGGAAAGAGAAACAACAAAATGAGGCTCCTCCAGAGGTGCGATGTCGCGCAGCCATGTCGGTACTGGCAGTCGCTTCCGGTTGGCGGCATGCTCGACCATGGCTGCCACGTAGTTTTGCAGATAGCGCGAGAGCCCCCCCGGCGGTCTCTCGCTGACGGTGTCCTGAAACTGGAAACGCCCGAGACTTGAAAGCAGGTGGTTGAGCTCCGAAAGTACGAAGCGCCGCTCTTTCTCATCTCCAAGCAATCGGAGCAGCTCCCCGAAGCGAACTCGTGCCGAGGGCAGTGTGCGGGAAAGGACATAAGCCGAAATCCCCAACCCCGCCCGCCGCGCAAATCGCCTGATAGCTTGTTTCTGCACAGGAGTGACTCGGATCTGAAGATACTGCGACTTCCTGTTCACAGTTCAAGACTAACCCGCTCCAAAGGAAATTGTCAATACAGATGTATTGTACTTGTTGTTGGGCGCAGAGGCCGACCCTCCCAATCGCGCAGGCGCTTGAGCCCTTGCTGCAGACCGCTCTGGATCTTCTCCAGACGCACCCCCTGGGTGGCCAACAATCCCCGGATGCGGTTGATGGTGCGAGTGCGCGAGCGCTTGAGCATCTTCAGGTGACGATGCAGATGGCGGGCGTCCTCCTGCTCGGGCGTGGGCACGCGAAGCGTGGAGAAGGCCCGCTCGTCTCCTTGATGGAAGCGAATCAGCAGCCCCAGCAGCGCCGCTGCATCCAAGCGGTCGGATTTAGCTCGCCGGGAGCGCCGATTGACCTCGATCGAGG
>JBHHYX010000484.1:0-3791 GCA_046757765.1 Acidobacteriota bacterium
CCAGGGTGCATCGGATTATCCTGCAAAAGCCTACTCGAGCCACCATGACTTGCTCCGGGCATTGAAGGTTGCCCCGCTGGCTTTCTGAAGCCGGCCCTTCATAGAGTTGGCAAACGCGGCTTCCACCGGGATAGGCCCGGTGGGGGGCCAAGTCCCACGTTCCGCCTTCTAGTTGTCAAACCTGGCTCCGCCGGGGCAGGCCCGGTGGGGCCATCGCTCCAGCCATTGGCTCATGGTTGCGTTACGGTGTTATTTGTTGACATGTGCGCAACTTGACTCAACTTTAATTTAAAGATCAGCGAAACCCTAGTGGTCTAGACCACCTTCAACACGATCTTTCCGGTGTTTCTGTTCGCTTCCATGCGCCGGTGGGCCTCCGCGGCCTCTTCAAGGGGAAAGACTCGATCGATCACCGGGCGGATCTTGGCCGACTCGAAGAGCGGCAGAACGTGCTTGCGAAGTTCCTGAGTCAGCCGGATTTTCTCCTCCAGAGGCCGAGAACGCAAAACCGTGCCCTCAATCTTCAGGCGCTTCTTCAGAATGAGACTCAGGTCGATCTGCGCCCGCCTTCCCCCCACCAGGCCAATCAAAACGAGCCGGCCTCGAGGGGCAAGAGATCTCAGATTCTTCTGCCAATGGGAAGCCCCCACCAAATCGACGATGGCGTCGACTCCGCGGCCCTCCGTCAGCCGGGCCAACTCCTCTTCGAAGTCCTGCTTCTTGTAGTTGATGGCATGGTCGAGACCCCACTTCTCGGCCTTTTTCAGCTTGCCATCGGAGCCGGCCGTGCCGAAAACTTCCACCCCTGCCGCTTTGGCCAGTTGCACCACGGCCGTGCCCACCCCACTGGCCACGGCGTGCACCAGGATCCTCTCCCCCAATTTCACCCCCAGCCGCGGGAAGAGTGCATCAAAGGCCGTCATGAAAACCTCGGGGATGGCGGCCGCCTCTTCCCAACTCAAGCGGTCGGGGATGGGCAGGGCCAGTCGTTCCGAAGTCACAATCTTTTCGGCATAGCCTTCACCGGGGAGAAGTCCCATCACACGATCTCCGGGATGAAACAGAGAAACCTTTTCTCCCGTCTTCTCCACCCGGCCCGCAAATTCCAGCCCGGGTATATCGGCTCGCACACCGGGAGGGGGAGGATACTGGCCCTCCCGCTGGAGGATGTCCGCCCGATTGAGAGCGGTGGCGTGGACCCGGGCCAGGATCTCAGCAGGGCCGGGACTGGGATCGTCCACCTGCCTGACTGTCAGGACCTCGGCAGGACCAGAATGAGAAATCACGACGGCTTTCACGGCTCACCAGCATCTCACCATCTCACCTCCAGGACAAGATTCTTGCCTGTCATTTCTCGTTGTAGTAGATGCCGGCATATCCGCGGCCGTGGTAGATTGAGTATGAGACGGCGTTTCTCGGGCCGGCGGGAGCGTTTCTAATTAAAAGAGACAGTGTGGCGACCATGTATGGCTTTCTCCTCGCGACCATCTGGCTTCTGGCAGGTTGCCAAGCGAACACGTTTCAGGTCGGTCAGGTCAGTTTCGTTCGACGGAGCGTCACTGTCGGCCAGGGTCCCTCGGCTGTGGCTGCCGCCGACCTCGACAAAGACGGCCATCAGGATCTCGTCGTAGCCAACGGCTTGGATGGCGACCTCACCATTCTCCGTGGCGACGGTCGAGGGGGACTGGCCAGCCTGGGGCGCGTGCCCGGCGGAGAGAATCCCGCCGATCTGGCGTTCTCTGATTTGGATCAGGACGGCAACGTCGACATTGTGGTCGCAAACCACGATACGGACTACCTGACCATTCTGCTAGGCGACGGGGCGGGTGCGTTTCGGGCTGCATCAAACTCTCCATTGCGGATCGACGTCAGGCCTCATCCCCATGCGATCCGGGCAGAGGATATCGATCTGGATGGGCACGTGGACCTTGTTGTAGATCACCGGGCCGGCAGGGGCCTGTTCATCCTCAGGGGGATGGGCGGGGGTGCCTTCGAGTCCCCGGGGAAACTGGTAGAGGTCGGTGGAGATCCATACCGAGGAATGGCGGTCGGGGACATCAACGGCGATGGACAACTCGACCTGGTCACACCCAACCCAAGGGAAGTGGGGGTCTTACTCAGTTCGGATCCAACGCGGATGGACTTCGTCCAGGCGCCTCCCGTTGCTGCCGCGGCTCCCTTTGCCGTCGAGCTGGTAGACCTCAATGGGGACGACAAGCTCGATTTGATCGCAGCCTCGGATGAAGGTTCCCGCCTCGTGCAACTCTTTTTGGGCAACGGCCGAGGAGGATTCCGCCAGGCCGAGGGCTCGCCGTTTCGCGCGGCGGCGGGTGGCAAGAAGATCGCGGTGGGAGATTTCAATGGCGACGGTGTGGGGGACGCCGCCGTGACCAGTTGGCAGTCGCCGGAAGTCCTGTTGCTGTTGGGCGGATCACCCTCATTCCGTACGGCCCGCCTGACCGGAGGTGAGCACCCATGGGGCCTCGCATCGGTCGACCTGAACGAGGATGGTAAAGACGACCTGGTGATCGTGGACTACGCCCATCCCCAGGTTACAGTTTACTTGAGCTGCCCCGATTGAAGATGGCGCCGTCCGGATGGAATGCTTCGAAGTGAACATATCAGGAGTACGGCACACTGCTGCGGAAGGCGGGTTTCCGTCTCACACGAGCCAGCCCAGGGAGTCAGCTGCTTGGTGGGCCAGGGCCCGAAGATCACACTGAGCCAGCTTCAGTGGCATCTTCTCCTCTTCGAGTCGGTGGACGTCCAGAATCGAGTTGACCATTTCATTGAGACGCCAGGCGGAGGAGAGGGCGCAAGCCAAGTGCTCCTGTGCGGAGGAGTCCAGCTTCTCCTCGACCGTGCTTTTCAACAGCTGAAGACCCCAGGAAATTGTGGTCAGAGGCGTCCTCATGTCGTGGACAATCATCTGGGCCAGGTTGTCCCGGAGAGCCTCCAGCTGCTGGAGCTGCCGATAGTTGCTCTCCAGTTCCTGGAGCAAACGCTTTTCCGAGGTGATCAAGCGGTGCTGCTCCCTCCCTGCACGGAGTACTTTTCTCAACGTTGTGGGAGGACACGGCTTGATCAGGAAGCGGAAGATGCCAGCTTCGTTAATGGCCTCCTGCGCCGTCTCGAAAGCAGGGTAGCCGGTAATCAGAATTCGAACCGTCTCCGGGCTACGATCCTTCACCAGAGCGAGGAGCCGGATGCCATCCATATCCGGCATCTGCAGGTCGGAAAGAATGACAGCATAGGGGCCCAGCGAGTTCAGCATCTCCAGTCCCCGGTGAGGGGTCTGCGCAACTTCGATCTCAAAGTCGCGACGCAAAACCCGTTTGTAGGAGTCCAATACATTGAGGTTGTCGTCGATGCAGAGAATTTTTTCAGCCATCAACCCACCATGGATTCCTTCTCAGCCTGCTAGTGCGGCTAGCGCCAGAAGAAGTTCAAAAAGCGGTCAAGTTGTGGATTTAGCAACAATCTACACTATGAAGTGACGGAGCCCCGACCGTGAGGGAGAGGAGTATCACGACTCAAACTCGCCGTCCCTCTCCGGGCGCTGACGCTCCCGGCTCCGTTTTCGCTGTCTCTTCGTGCCCCGTTCTCGGCGGTATGAGGTTGCTCGCTATTCGTAGTCTAGCTCTTTCCATCCTCTCGGAAGGGGAGCCGGATGAAGAAGGTCGTGCCCTCACCGACTTGAGTCTCGAAAGTAATGCTTCCGTTGTGTCTTTGGACCGTGGCATAGACGAGGGCCAGTCCCTGCCCTGTCCCTTCTCCGACTTTCTTGGTGG
>JBHHYX010000485.1:0-3776 GCA_046757765.1 Acidobacteriota bacterium
GAGGTCAACCTGACCTACGCCTTCGCCGATCACAACCTCGAGTTCAGCAGCGAGATCTCCTGGGAGCAGTTCAACGATGTTCGCTCCGGAGAAGACCGCAGGGGAACCTTTTCCTTCGGGGGGTCCTTCACCGGTGACGCCTTCGCCGACTTTCTGCTGGGGCTGCCCGAGAGCGCGGAGCGGGCGACCGGCTCGGACCGGGTCGATCTGCGCCGGCGTGTCTTCGAGTTCGGGCTGAGCGACGACTGGCGGGTCTCTCCCCACCTCAACCTCGACCTGGGCGTGACCTACGCTTACTATGAGCCCTATCCTTCGACCCGGCCGGTGGCCTCCTTCTTTCCGCTTCTCGTCGACCCGGAAGGAAACGGCCAGGTCGTGATCTCGGGTAGTGACGAGGCGAACAGGCTGGGATTCTCGAGAGCGGGGCGAGGTAGCCTGATCTTCCCCGATCGCAATGACTGGGCGCCACGGTTGGGCCTGGCTTACAGCCCCACCGGAACCAACCGTTTCGTGATCCGCACCTCCTACTCCATCTTTTACCAGCCGCTGCAGTCGTGGCAGGCGATCAACTTCATGGCCCGCAACTACCCCTTCTACCAGCGGGAGGAGGCGGTTTCCTCGATCGAGACGCTTCAGCTCGACCTCTCCAATCCATTCCAGACGATCGCTCCCACGGCCGTCGCCATCCGGGGCATCGAGCGCAACGTCCGAACCTCCTCCTACCAGTTCTGGCGCTTGACGGTCGAGAAGAAGGTCTCCCGCAACTGGAGTCTGGACCTCAGCTATATCGGCCGGAAAGGCACCGGGCTGAAGAGGATCATCCCGGGGAACGTGCCCTTGCCCGGGCCCGGGGTGATCCAGGAGCGAAGACCTGATCCCGATTACGGACTCTTCACGATTATCAGTGGAGGGGCCTCCTCCATCAGCCACGCTCTCGACCTGCAGGTGGAGAGGCAGCTGGCCCGCGGATACTCGTTGAAGGGTGGAGTGACCTGGGACCGCGAGATCTCCGATCTGGTCTTTTTCGGGGTTTCCAATCCCAGGGATCTGCGTTCCGAGCGCGCTCCCTCGGGCTGGCGACCCGACTTCAGCGCCTTCCTCAACTACATCGTCGACCTTCCCTTCGGGGAGGGCAGAGATGCGCCCGGGAGCGGTTTTTGGGGTCGTCTCTCTTCCGGCTGGCGATGGTCGGGCATCACCCGCTTTCAGGGGGGCCGGGCTTTCTCGGTGCGTTTGGCGACCGATCTCAACAATGACGGTCTCTCATCGGATCGTCCCGACCGTATCGGAGACGGTCGGCTGCCCGCCGGTCAGCGTTCCATCGACGCCTGGTTCGACGTAGGCGCCTTCGCCGAACCCGCCGAGTACTCTTTCGGAAACGCCGGCCGGAACATTTTGCGAGGTCTCGGCTTCGAGAACTGGGATATGGCGCTGAGCAAGCGGACGGTTCTGGCCGACGGGCATTTCCTGGAGTTTCGCCTGGAGCTGTTCAACGCTTTCAATCACACCAACTTCGACGACCCCGAAGCGACCTTCGGCACCTCGGTTTTCGGTCAGATTTTCGGCGCCGCGCGCGCCCGGGAGATCGAGATTGCCCTCAAGTACTCCTTCTGACGTGGGTGATTCATCAGAGCTGCAGTTGCTTCGTCACACGTTGGCCACGCTGGCCTATCGGGCACGGAAGGCCGTCCACCAGGCTCCGGCCGGATTCGAGCACTTTCGGATCGGAGAGTCGACCCGCACGCCTGTCGAGATCCTGGCCCACATGGGAGATCTCATCGACTGGGCCCTGTGGATGGCTCGGGGAGAGCACCGCTGGCAAGACTCCTGTCCCTTGCCCTGGGACGAGGAGGTCGCGCGTTTCTTCGCCCGGCTCGAAGCCCTGGATGCTCATCTAGCCACGGTTCCTCTGGAGTGTCCCCCCGGGCAGCTTTTCCGGGGCCCGGTGGCCGATGCCTTGACTCACGTGGGCCAGATCAACCTGCTCCGGCGTCTGGCGGGCTCGGCCGTGCGGGGTGAGAACTACGCCCTGGCCGGGATCGAGACCGGTCGCGTGGGGATGGACCAGCCTCGACCGCGCCGCGAGTTCGACTGAGGAAGTCGGGCTGCAGGCCGAAGCAGGGGAGACGCGGGCGGTGGCCGACACGCCTCTTGCCGAATTACCCGGCCGGGGATCCGGCGGAGTGGCCGCGATCAACGGCCGCAGCCCCGGGTTCACCTCGTACCTGGAGCGATACCTCGACGACGACGCCTGCATCATCATCTTGAGCAACAACTACGCTCCAGCCCCCTTCGCCATGATCGATGGCCTGTCGGCCATTCTCTTCGGCGAGCCCTACACCCGGCCGAGTCCCGCCCGGCCCGTCGAGCTCTCCCGCGAGACCCTGGACGCCTACCAGGGGAGTTATCGCTTTGGCTCCGACTTCTACCGGCCCGGAGTCGAGGTGAAGGTCCTCACCCGGGAGGGTTATCTCTCCATCGAATGGGGACCCGGCTACTCTTCGCCTCTGCTGCCTGTATCGCGGACCGAGTTTCTGGACCGGAGATTCTGGGCCACCATCACCTTCACCCGCGATCGAGAGGGGAGGGTCACCGGCTTCACCTGGAAGGATCCCGACACCTTCCAGGCGGAACGGCTTTCCCACTGAGGATCCCCTCGTGAAGGTCCTTCGCAGCGGGACCGTTCCCCTGGCCAATGCCGGCTGGCATCGCCCAACCTTTGCAGGCCGCCCGAAAGCTGGCACAATCGACCTGACAATGGAGTACGTTCGGCTCGGTTCGAGTGGTCTCAAGGTCTCCCGGCTGGCTCTGGGGATGATGTCCTATGGCTCGCCTCGCTGGCGGGACTGGGTTCTCGACGAGGAGGCGTCCCGGCCTCTGGTCCGCCGGGCCGTCGAGCTGGGATTCAACTTTTTCGATACGGCGAATCTCTACTCGCGGGGAGAAAGCGAGAGAGTGACCGGGAAGCTGCTCAGGGAGTTCTTCGGCGGCCGGGACGAGTTCGTCGTGGCCACCAAGGTCTGCCTTCCCATGGGGGAGCGACCCAATCAGCGAGGGCTTTCCCGCAAGCACATCCTGGACAGCATCGATGCTTCGCTGCAGCGCCTCGGCCTCGAGTATGTCGACCTCTATCAGATTCATCGCTGGGACCCGGAAACGCCGATCGAAGAGACGATGGAGGCTCTCCACGACGTCGTCCGGGCCGGCAAGGCGCGCTACCTTGGCGCCTCCAGCATGTGGACCTGGCAGTTCGCCAAGGCTCAGTACACCGCCTCCTCGAATGGCTGGACTCGATTCGTCTCCATGCAGAATCATTACAATTTGATCACGCGCGAGGAGGAGCGGGAGATGATCCCGTTCTGCCTCGATCAGGGGGTCGGGATTCTTCCCTGGAGCCCGCTGGCGCGAGGTTTTCTGGCCGGCAACCGAACCCCCGACAGGAGCGGGGAAACGCCGCGGTCCCGCAGCGACGCCATCGCCCATCGGCTCTACTACTCGGAGGCCGACTGGGCCACGCTGAGGGTCCTCGAGGAGGGCTCGCAGAAGCGGGGAGTGACGATGGCCCAGCTGGCCCTGGCCTGGCTCCTCCACAAGCCTGGAGTGACCAGTCCGATCATCGGTGTCACTCGCGACGGGCAGCTCGAGGAGCTGGTGGAGGCGCTGGCCATCGAGCTCGACGCGGAAGAGATCGAGGCCCTGGAAGCCCCTTACGTCCCAAAGCTTCCCCCGGAGCTTCACAAGCGGCTGTGAGAGATGTCGACGCTGCGCTTGCCCTT
>JBHHYX010000486.1:0-3759 GCA_046757765.1 Acidobacteriota bacterium
TGCACGAGTACGACTGCGGGGGCCTCCCCCGCAAGCCTTGCCAGCCCGGCGCCTTCGCCGCTTCGTGACGAAGGCCGGTGAATAATCCGGGCTAGTCTTGAGCATTGCCGCTGGATTCCGGAGCCTCTTCGGCCCCGGGCGTGCCGGTGATAATGGGGAGGGAGGTTTCAGCCGAATCCGCGGCGATGACATTGGACGCCGGGGCGAGGGCCGTCTGGAAGAGCACAGTCTGCCCCGAAAGGAACCAGAACTTGAGGAAAATCCTGGTCATTAAATAGAGCTGTCCAACCAGAAAGGCGGCTGTGATGGTCACAGTGGTAGACTGGCCCGGTCCAGGGGCTACCAGGGCGTAAAAAAGGAAGAGGAGCAATCCCACGGCCAGCAAGGCGAGGTAAAGAACCGAGCAACGGCGGAAATTGGAAATCACAAACCGGATTCCCCTGAAAAGAGCCAACAAAGGGCTGCGTCTGCTCTCCACAATCAGGGAGATCTTGGCATAATCGAGCACCATGGCGACGAGGAGAAGTAATAGGCCCACCAGGAGATAGCCCACCAGAGTGTAAAGGAGCATCGTGCGCTCGACCGTGACGTCGCGGCTGGCTTCAACGACCCATCTACTCAAGGGAAGCGCCAGGAAGCGAAAGATACAGAAGTAAAGGAGAAGAGAGAGCATCAGCAGTCGCAGCATGCGAAAAAAGTATTCCGCCCCCTGCGAGAAAAGACGCGACCGGGAGTGCTTCTCCTCGGGCCTGGAGAAGCGGTCCAGGATTCCTCCGGCCAACAGGGCCCAGAGCAGGAGGAACAGGATCCCGGTGACCAGAACGCCCGGCTTCTGGGTCAGGATTCGACCCTCCAGCAGTGATTCCAGATTGCGCCACATCGGCAAAGCCCCCACCAGTGAGGGACCGAAAGTGTCGGCCAGACCGGAGTTTTGAAAGGAGAACTCCCCGTACCAGTTCAGGTCGAAGCCCTGCCGCAGATTTTCATGAGCCAGGCTGTGTCCGATGGAGCGATCGAGGGTTCCCCGAATGACCAACGTCAGCGGCACTGCCAGGAGAACGCTGCCCAGATAGATCCACAGGATCAAGGAAGGGAAGCGAAGAACCCTTTGAACGCCTGTAACCAAAGATTTTCCAATACTCATCACGTCACCTGCCGTCGACGCCTCGCCGGTGGCGGCTCACTACCACCGCGAGGAACAGGCTACAGGAGGAAAGAAAGGGTTTCCAAGTAATCCTGCAACCAGAACATCCATTTCGAAGCCCACTTGGTTGCGGGCAGACTGCTCTCCGCTTCCCGCAGCCGGCTGTTATTGGTGTAATTGATGTCCAACAGAATCTTGCGTTCAGGGTCGACGGCCGCATATTCGAGCTTGGACGATTTGACTAACTTGTAGAGTTTCCATTCGGCCCGGGCATCCCAGACCTCTCGGAATTCCTCTCCGCCTTCGAACTTGAGCAAAACCTCCACCGGCAAAACGCCGTCCTCGAGCCGCCTGACCACGACCTCAGTCTCATACAGCGCCTCGTCTTCGGAATCAGCCTCTTCCTCGGCAGAAGCATAACGCAATGCCCCCTCCTCCCCAACCCAGCCCAGAGCCTCTACCCGACGACTCTCCGCTCGACTGACGCTGAAATCAAAGACCACGGAGCGCTCAAAGACCTGGTCAAAGAATCCAGACAGGTCCCTGCCGGCCACCCCCGAAGCCACTTCGAAAAAATCATCCGGTTTGGGGTGGCGAAACTTCCACCGTTCAAAAAAGGTGGAGAGGATTTTCTGAAGAGTCTCCCAACCCAGATCTCGCTCCAGCATTGCGAGCCACAGGGCGGTCTTGTTATAGGTGATCGCCGACCCGCTGGCGGGGTAGTAGAGGTAGCTCGGCGTGGCTTCGGCGTCGGAGCGGGCCGCCGATCGATACCCATTCAAGCGGCTCCCCTGGATCCGGTCGCGCTTGATGCTGTCCACTTTCAGGGGCAGCAGGCCCTGAAAAAATCGTCTGACATAACTGGAGGGTCCAAAGGCCACGTCCATGGTGCGGGCCGTGGAGAAGGTATTCAAGCCCTCGTCCAGCCAGGCATTTTCAAATTCATTGTTTCCGACCAGGCCAAACCAGAATTGATGGCCGGCCTCGTGAACGGTAACTCCTTCGGGCGAGCCTCCTCCAACAGGGTTGAAGTATCGCGTGCCGCAGGTGAAGAGCGTGGGGTACTCCATTCCGCCGGCGCCGCTGTTCCAGGCAGGATCGATCAGGGTGAGGTGACCATAGGGGTATTCGCCGTACCAGCCCCCGTAGTACTGAAGCGCCGCCTTTGCGGCCCGGAAGTGGCGAGCCACCTGTCCCTCGTGTTCGGGCTGGTAGAGAAGTCGCAGGTCGACCGCCTGGAGACCTGGCACATCGAACCGCTCGTGAGCTTCCCTGTAGTCGGGGCTTGTGGTCCAGGCAAAATCATGGACGTCCTCCTGCAGGTAGCGATGTGTCGCCGAGCCCCTGTCCTCTTCCGTGACGCCCTGTTCGACTCCGGTGGCGCCCACTTTCCAGCCGAGGGGAACATTGATCTGAACGTCGTAGTTGCCGTAATCGGAGAAAAACTCCGTGCCGGCGTGGAACTGATGGCAGTTCCAATCTTCGTCTCCCTGGAAGACACCCAATTTGGGAAACCACTGGGCCAGAAAAAAGAAATTGCCTCGAAAACCCGTGCGGGCAAAGGTCCTGGGAATCTTGCCTTTCCAGACAACCTCCACTTCGATGGTGTGGCCGGGTTCGACAGGCTGCGGAAGAACCGCCACCATGACCGTCCGATCGTCTGGGTTGTTGTCGTCGGGCGACTCAAAGCGCGTAGCCAGCACCTGCGCCGGACCGTTTTCTCCGGCCCGAAGCGTGACGGACTCCACTTGGCAGAAACCCCAATCCTGTTCCTGGAGCTTGCTGAGGCGCGGCGCTCGACGCAGCACCGCTTCGCGCAACCATGTACTCTTGTTGTTTCTCCAGGCGTTGTAATAGAGATGAAACCAGAGCTCTTGAGTCGCTACCTCCGTGATATTCCGCCAGCGGATAATTTCGGTCCCTTCCAGAGTCTTCTCTTGTGGATTCAAGCTCACCCGGATCTGATAGTTGGCGTTGCGTGGGCTCCAGGCCTGGGGTTGAGCGGCCAATTCAATCGTTAAGGCTACGCCGAGGGCGAGAGGCAACCCGATCCAGCGCCTCCTGGAAAGAAGAATCCTGCACATCCCGATCTCCATCTGAAGAGGTCTCCATCCTTGAGAATGGACCGATTCTATATCCGTGTGGGAGAGTGTACAAGAGAGAAGAAGTGGAAAAGGAGGATCGAGTTCCGGGGGCCGAGTTTGTCAAACTCCCAAGGCCCAAAGTAAGAGGAAGTAGCGAGAGCTCAAATCTCAACGAGTCTCGCATTTGAGACCTCGCCCTTGCAGTGGTTTGGGAATTGGTCCTTGGGAATTGGGATTTGGGGCCTTGGAGTTGGAATTTCTAGGGCCGCTAGGCCCGAAACAAGTTCACAAAATGGTCAAGTTGCGCGTTGGATAACAATTCGCACCACACACAATCGCTATGACTGGCCATGAATCGCTCTTTCAGAGCTGCCGGGCTTGGCTGGAAAGACCCAGCGCGTTGCGCTGGGCTGAATATGAGTGGCGCCTTCGGCGCCTGAAGACGTGAGCGTGATCGACCCTGCCAAAGGCCCGGAGGGCCGACACAAATGCGGTAATGGCAACCTGAATGGGCTCTCGGCGGTATGAGGT
>JBHHYX010000487.1:0-3757 GCA_046757765.1 Acidobacteriota bacterium
TCTGCTCGGAGCCGGAAAAACTTTTCACTTGACAAACGCGGCTTCATAGGAGGGTACGATTCATTGCTGGTCCCACGTCCCAGGGTTCGGAAACGATGAGAGGCTATTTGAGCCGGGCCTCTGAGACGATGTTCCAGGCTTCCTCTGCTGTTTCGACGAACCGGAACAGGTGGACATCCTGTGGGGAAATGGTGCCCTCCTCCACCAGGTAGTCGAAATTCAAGACATTGCGCCAGTACTCCCGGCCAAAGAGGAGGATGGGAAAGGGGGCCATCTTGTGGGTCTGGACAAGAGTCAGCGACTCGAAGAGTTCGTCCAGGGTGCCGAAGCCTCCTGGAAAGACCACCAGCGCCTTGGCCCGGATCAGGAAGTGCATCTTGCGCAATGCAAAATAGTGAAACTGAAAACAGAGGTCAGGGGTGATGTAGGAGTTGGGGACCTGTTCGAAGGGCAAGGTGATGTTGAGTCCGATGGATTTGGCACCCACCTCATAGGCGCCGCGGTTAGCCGCCTCCATGATGCCGGGGCCTCCACCCGTCACAATGAAGAAGTCGCACTGTCCGTCTATCTGACAGGCGCTGGAGACGATCTGTGCGAAGCGCCGGGCCTCCTGGTAATACTTGGATTTGGCAACGATCCGCTGGGCGATCCGCACCTGGCGCTGGGCCTCCGCCTGATCCGGAGCCGCTTGGGCGCGTTCCCTGGCGGCCTGCAACCTCTTCTTCGCCTCTTCCGGAGAAACGATGCGCGTGGAACCAAAAACAACGATGGTTGAACGGACCTTGTTCTCGTCAAGGGCCATCCGCGCTTTCAAGAGTTCCAGTTGGAGGCGCGACGGCCTCAACTCGTCGCGATCCAGGAAAGCCGGATCTTTATGAGCGACACGATAGGAGGGGGAATTGAGAATGGCTTGAAGCCTTGCCTTTTCGTCTTCGTCTTGGGCCATTGAAACTCCTTACGCGAGGACAACCCGGTCTCCCCGTCGTGGGATCTTTGCCGTCCAGTTTTTCTCCCGCTTCAGATGGTTGGCGAAAGCGCGGCTGGCCTCCGGTTCGCCGCCGTCTACCGCCGGGCCCAATCGCATTTTCAATCCGGTGGCCAGGCCGCGCTCGTTTTCAGGATCTCTCGAAACTCGGCGTCGGTGAGCAATCCGCGCTTTCGGATGGCCTGTCGCTTGACCTCGGCCAGGACTCGGGCCCTTCGGCTCTGGTCCATTTCCAGGCCGAGTTCCCGGCACTTGAGCTGAAGACTGGCCAGCCCGCTCTTTTTCCCTAACACGATCGCTCGGCGCGCCCCAACGATGTGGGCCGAAAAAGGCTCAATGGCCTGGGGAATATGGAACTGGCTGGCGACCGCGCCGCTCTCTCTCACGAACAGGTTGTCGCCCACCACCGGCTTCCAGGCCTCTACCGAGTAGGCCGCCTTCTCCCGCACCGCACGTGACACTTCTCGAATCCGGGTCAAATCCAGACTGATGGGTACGTCGTAAAGAGCGTGCAAAGCCATGGCCACTTCACCCAGGTCGGCGTTTCCCGCCCTTTCACCCATTCCGTTGATGGTTCCATGAATCCAGAGAGCGCCGGCGCGCACGGCGGCGATCGCCGAAGCCGTGCCCAGGCCGAAATCATTGTGGCCATGAAAGTGAAGTGGAATCGACGCCCCCACCCACTCCCGAACTTGAGAGACCAGAAACTCAACCGCCTCCGGGCCGCAGGCACCGATGGTATCCACTACTACCAACTCCGCGGCGCCGGCGTCCACGGCCGCCTGGTAGATCTCTCTCAAATAGGCGAGCTCGGTTCGAGTGCCGTCGACCGGAAAAAAGGCCGTCTGGATTCCGTGCTCGCCGGCATAGCGCAGCGCCTCGACGGCTCGCTTCAAGACCTCCTTGCGGGTGAGTCCGTAGGCCTCCAGTTTGATGCGGCTGGTGGGGACTTCCACGATCGCGGCTCCGACCCCCAGACGAATCAGCTCATCCAAATCTCCTTTGACGGCTCTGGAGAACCCCCAGACTTCCGCTTCAAGATTGGCGTGGAGGATTCTTCGGAACGCTTCGGAGTCCTGGGACGAGACCCGCGGGAAGCCGGCTTCGATCCGTCCTACTCCCAGGCGGTCCAACTGGCGGGCGATCTCCAGCTTCTGGTCCGGATCCAGCACCACCCCCACCGTCTGCTCTCCATCTCTCAACGTGGTGTCGTAGAATTGGACCGGCGACTGCCGGTCGAACCGGGACCAGATCTCCGGACGGGTGTTCAACTGGCTCACCCAGACCCCTTGCCTCCGGGATTCTTCACCCATATGCTTTTCTCACTTCCATGGTTCCGCGGGGCCTGGTTCCGGCATCCGGGACGCCCTCGACGATCCTGCGGAGGAGATGGAGTGGGGACCTACCACCCGGCTCCGGCCGTGTCGGATGCTGGCGGCGAAGTCAGTGGAGCAGACCGATCTCAACTCTTGTAATCCCTTTGAGCGCCTCGTGCATGTGAATCTTGATTTTTGACACCAGCGCTTTCTCGCTCAGTCGAATGGCTTCACGCGTCACTCCGAAACGGCCCGCAATTTCCTGTAGAGTCTTGGGCTCTTCGGAAATCAGCCTCTCACGCAGAATCACATTCTCACGATCGGTCAACGTTGTTGAGAACTCCTTGATCTTCTGGTTGAATATTCTCTTCAGCTCGCCGCGGGCCAGTTTTTCATCGATCAGATCCTCCGCCGTCTCCAGCGTATCGCTGTAGCGGGTGGATCCGCTTCCGTCAACCGGGCTGTCGAGACTTACGTCTCCGGCTTCGATGTTCTGCTCGATTTCCCTCACGTCCTCCACGCTGACATTCAAGCGCTCGGCAATCAGCTGAGGCGTTGGCTCGATGCCCTGCAATCGAAGCTTCTCTTTTTCCTTCCTCAGATTGAACAGAAGGCGGCGCCGTTCGTTTGTCGTCCCAACCCGGACGATACGAAAGTTGTCGATCAGAAACTTAAGGATGTAGGCCTTGATCCACCAGCTGGCATAGGTCGGCAAACGGGTCCCCTTGTAGGGGTCAAAGCGTTTGACCGCCTCCAGCAGGCCGATGTTGCCCTCCTGAATGAGGTCCATGATGTTGTCATAGACCCTGTTGTACAGCCTGGCAATTCTGACTACCAGCCGGAGGTTGGAAGTGATCAGTCGGTAGGCTGCCTTCTGATCATCTTCCTCGCGGTAACGCACCGCCAGGCGATGTTCTTCGTCCGAGGCCAGTTGCCCGAACCTGCTGATCTCGATCAGATACTTGCGCAGCGGATCGAGCTTGGCCAGCTGCAGACTCTCTTCGGGAGAGACGGGCGGGACCTCCGGCTCCACGGTGGGCTCGGATGCGACGTCCACGGGCTTTGCGGAGCCTGGACCCTGAACCCCGGACCCTCGGGCTTCTGCCAGCTCCTCGTCTTCTGTTGTGGACGAAGTCTTCATCGATTCGAATCTTAACATTTTTGCGAGGAGAGCCGCCCGGCGGTGGCGAGGGCCCAAGGGGAAGCTCTCGGAGCTTCCCCTTGGGCTGTGAGGGGAGTGCAGTGCGAGGTTCTCACTCTCTATAACCTCAAGTCTCGCACTTGAGTTCATTCTGTTCAGTCCGAAATGTGACCGGACTGGCTAGTTCCCATCCCACAATTCTTAAATAGTTGTGAAATACCAGCTTAGTGTGTGGGATAGGAACTAGAAATTCCAAGGGCCAAGGGGCCAAATCTCAAACAAATCCCAAGGCCTCAAGCTCCAAACCTCAAACAG
>JBHHYX010000488.1:0-3748 GCA_046757765.1 Acidobacteriota bacterium
GGGATCTCCACGGCGTAGAGCAGGCTCGCCATCGGCGGACACGTGAGATACGCGGTGTCCGAATGCCACACGCCGCCGAAGTTCACCCGCTCGTGCTCCAGTTTGATCACCGGGGTGATCAGCGGGCACTCGAGCAGGCCCTTCAGTTGCGGGTATTCCATGGCCTGGCCGAACCGCTGGGCGAAGGCAAGCTGCTCCTGCGGGGTGAGTTTCTGGTTCCGGAAGAAGATCACCAGATGGTCGAGGAAGGCCTGACGGATCTCCGCAACGACCTCGCCTTCGAGGGGCCGCGCGATCTCCACACCGTGGATCTCGGCGCCGAGCGCACCGGCGATCGGCCGCACCTCGATGTGCCGATAGCTGCGCCGCCCCGCATTCTCCATCCTTCCCTCCGTCCCCATTCCAGCGCGGCCTAACGGCTAAGCCCAGTCGTCGCTGTTAGGCGATTGGTTTGAAGCGCAATGTTAGACGGCACACAAGAACCTGTTACCCAACAAAGGCAATCGTCAGTAAGCTAGCTAAGCCTGCTGCAAAAATACCTGAGCATAAACGATACGACTTTAGCAACGATTTGGCTTCTGCACTTTCAGCAGCCCATCCCGGGCTAGCAAAAAGCCAGTCGTAGCCAACACCAATGCGAGAAAAACCACTCAACCAAAAGGACTTGGCTTTTCTACTGTTTTTGCCGCCCGCAGGCTTGCCATCTGCAACCCAGTTATCACGAGCGTTTAAGAATTGAAAATCTATTAGCTTGCTTAAGTAAATTTCTGCGCCGATCAATCCACCAGCGGTTACAGTCAACGCAAGGTAGAGTAGGAAGCTCATGGGTATCTACCTAACGCTGGGGATGAGCAGCGAACGGCATCTCGATCTCTCCCAGGGCGCCGTTCGGCTGCTCCATCCCCGTGTTGGACGGCACGCCCTTTCCTTTAGGGCTCCTTCGACTCCTCAAGAAAGGCCTTCACACCAAGGAAAGGCTCCGCCTCCAGGTTTAGGCGCGCGAGCTTCGCGAGCAATAGCTCGCGGAGATCGACGTCGAGAGCGAGAACGCACCGGAGATCATAGCCGTCCATGAGGAATAGGCATTTCTCTGGATTCTGTTTGAGGAGCGGCGGCACACTGTCGGACCAACCGTTGATCGAAAGAAACACACCCATGGTCTGCTTGCCGGAGCGGTTGACCTGGCCAAGGAGGCCGTCGAGCTGCCGGATGTCCGCGAGCTTCTCCCGCCATCTACACTCCACAATGTAGTGCCAGCCCTCTAGCTTGAACGCGCCATCGATCTGCTCTGCACCTTGGTTTCGCGTGAACGCCCGGACGACAGCGATCTGGTGCAGATCGAACAGGCGATTCAACAGATCCTGCAGCAGATACCCACGGCGTTGGGGGTCGTCTGAACGCGCCATGTCGTCAAACATCATCAAGAGCAACTCAGACTGACGCTTGAGGAGATCGGCCTTCTCGCGAGCTAGGTTGGCAAGTTCCTCCTGACGTGCGATTTCCCTCGCTCGAGCTTCGCGGGCCTCCATAGTCTCGATGATCCCGAGAAGCTCGCGTGCCTTCTGGACGGTAGCTCTCGCCGCGTACTCGTCGTCGGCAAGATGGAAGCTGCTCCAGGTGGCGGCGATCTCAACGATGCGGCGAATGGACCTCTGCGCCTCGGACCGCTTGTCGCAGCCGTCGATGATCAGGGGAGCGATCTGGCGCTTGGAAAGAAGACGACCAGTCTCATCGCGCCGATAGAGCAAGGGACCGTAGACCTCCTCGGGTACACCCGCCGGCTTCAACAAGAGGTCAGCCATGACGCGTTTCACATGGCAGAGCGTTGCGATAGCCTCGATTGCTACCTTCCGCTCGTCCACCCCGAGGTCAGTCACACCTCACACTCCCGGCTGTCCGTCCAACAGATTAGCGAATGACCTGCGGGGCGGCCAGCGGATCTGTCCGGCTCATCCGCGACTCGCCGCATGGGCGAATTCCAGGGACATAATACATATTTCTCAGTGAGTTGCTAGGCATAGCTACCGGTATTGGGCTTGTCGTCAGGTATCCTCCACTTCGGCTTTTCCAATCGATCGTGGAGTTCCCTGATGAACTCGAAGTCCTCGTCGCTAGGCGTGTATCCTCTGACAGGATGCATGACCCTGTTCCGGACCGCATTCGCATCGACCAGTGCTTTCATTAGTGCGCGCTTGTCTTTCGCTTCGTCCTTCGGAAGGTGCTTCGAGAAGAGTGGCCAGTTCTCCTCTATGATTTGTTTCAGGTGGATAAAGTCGGTGTAACAGTATGCGTGGTCGGTGGGATCGACATCTCGCTCCTTCCGCTGCACACAGTCAACTCGAACCTTCTCTGGGATCCCCAGACGCCACCATCCCTGCTCGCCTCGTCCGTACTCTCTTTTAAGGATTCCCTCTATGAGTGTGTGGAGGTTCTTTTCAAGATCTGTCACGAAGAAGTATAGGTCACCGATAATCGCACGTCGCAGGCGGAGATATGTCCGAAGATCATTTTGGTCGACGTCAATCTGTCGAGCGTCAGCCTCGCGGCTGACCATGTAGAGATCGTCGGTCGCTAACTCCGCGATGAGCCCATCTATTGCGGAGCGCGTTTCCTGCGGGATGGAAAAGACGACGTCGGAGAAGCGGAGAGAACCTTTCCCAACTGCAACATACAGGTACTGGATTACGGACGAGTAATTGATCCGTAACTGTCGGGCTATTGCGGAGGGAGGGTTCCCCTCAAGGAGCAACCTCGCGCACTCTTCTGGCCTTCCCACGCTTCCTCCTCTAGCGAGATCTAACACCGCGTTGAGCTGCGAGGCTCCATCGCTTGCGCCGGCTTTGTCAGCTCTAACGTGTCGTCGGACGGCCCCACTCTTGACCTCGCGCTACGGCGTAGGATTCTTGCCGGCAATGAACTCCATCTTGGTCCGAAACGGCTTCCAAAGTGCGCTTCCATGCTTCTTGAGTTCCTCAACGTAGTCCTGCAGGGCGTCCTCAAGCCGACAGTGGAACAGGACTGGGTTTACTACCACGCCGTCGCCGGTTGAGGTGATCTGAATCAGCGGGCCATCGCGACGCACGAGGGATGACTGCTTGACTTCTGCTTGGTGAAGAATCCCGTTGCGGATCGTGTTACGGAACAGCTCGGCAGAGGTGTCGTTAAAGGCGCCTCGGAAGGCTGGGCGCTGCAGGAAGGCCAGGAAGTAGGCGGCAGCATCTCCTCTAGGAGTCTCCTGCACTCCTTGGACGAACTGCTGCAGCGTCTCAACCAGCAGGCTATCCAGCGCAAGCATTGCGAATCCGCTTCGAGAGAAGGACATGATGGCTCGTACCGGCTTCAGGAAACGCTCCTCAATCCGAAGACGAAAGGCCTCGATCGCCCGCAGCCGGTCAGCCTCCTTCGATAGGTCAAGGGCCTGCCAGTCCTTGTCCGTGAAGTTCGGCGCTATCTCCACGTCGCTCCCTCTGCTAGGGGGTCCTTCCAACTATTGAGTAGATCGGTCAGCCTATACCGGTGAGCAATTTTTAGACTGATGGCGAATTCTATAACCTTTTCCAGCGCCCAGCAAGAACACTTGCAGTACCGAGACCACGACAAACACTGCATGTATTGCCAGCCTATTCAGGCTAGGGCTACTGCCGGTCCGAACCCAATCCGAGGTGGTCGGCTGGTCAAGGATAAGGTTCCTGGCACCATTTTTGGGCTCTACGTGTGCGGGTCCGCTCCAGCGCGTTGTTGGGCAGCG
>JBHHYX010000489.1:0-3738 GCA_046757765.1 Acidobacteriota bacterium
GATGGTGTGAAGATGAGATGCCAAAATGTGAAGTTATTCTTGCGCGAGCCCTTAAACTACCCCGGATACTTCCCGGCAATATAACCCTCGAGGTGATGGATCGTCTCCTCCTGGGCCGAGATGATGCAGTTGACGAGGTCGCCGATGGAGACGACGCCGATGACCTTGTTGTCATCGAGCACGGGCAGGTGGCGGATCCGGTTTTGGGTCATGATCTTCATGCACTCCTCCACACGGTGATCGGGAGTCACCGTGATGACCGGACTGATCATGATTTCGCTCACTCGGATTTCTCTGGACCACTTCCCCTTCAGAACGACCTTACGCGCATAATCGCGCTCGGAGAAGATACCAACGACCTCCTCCCCCGACATCACCAGCACGGCACCAATGTTGTTGTTGGCGAGAGCCTCGAGCGACTGATAGACCGTTGCCTCGGGGCCGACTGAGTGGACGAGGAAACCTTTTCTCTCGAGAATGGTGTGGACAGTGTCGAGTAACCTCATACAGCAGCTTCTTTCTCGCTGCTTCTCCGGGCGGGGGATCCAACTCGTTACCCCAGTCCACGAAAGGAGAAACCGCGTCGATCGTTCACCCTGTAACCTGGTCTTCCAACGACCCCCACTTATTTACAAACCGTGGGATTCCAGCGGACTGCCCAAAGAGTAATACACACCGGGCATTGCGTCAAAGGTTTTGTTTCCTGAACCCGTCTGAAACAGGCTCCCTCGAGCCGTCCCCCATTGGGCGGGACCTATCGGTTCGGACGGCGGCCGCTTCCGAAGAGCCTCCTCCTGGCCAGCCGAGCGGCGTCCAACGTCACTTCGGGCTGGGCGAACCGGCCTTTGACGTTGAAGGGGATCACCAGACGGCCCTGGGAGTCGCCCAGGAGGCCGAGCGCGCCCGCCAGAATGCCGCCAGGGGACGCCGGCCGCTTCTTCTGGGACGCAAGAACGGCTGTGGCCTCGAGATCGAGTTGGTCTTTGAAGCTCACGCCCCCCTTTGCCGTCATCGTCAGCTCCGGTGTTTTCAGTTTGAAGTCCTCTGTGCGGACCCACCCCCTCTCTACTCGAAAGGTGGCCGACATTTCTTCAATCGGGGTCTCTTTAGAATCGGAACGGAGCCCGGCCACTCGACCCAGCGTCCCCAGTCGTTTTCCCAGATTGAGCTGGGCCAGCCGACCCTGAACGAGACGAAACGCTCCTTTGCCTTTGGCCGATTGAAGGACAGATTCCCTCTCCGCGCCGACCGCGATGATTTCAATGTTCCCATCCAGGTTGCCAAAAAGGAGGTTTTTCGATTTGGAGTTGGCCGAGAGCAGGGCGTTGACGTCCACTCCGGTCAACTGGCCGCCGAACCGGGTCACAGGTCCACCCTTGGAAGAGTCGATCTCCAGCCGCCCCTTGGCCGTGCCGCCGTAAAGACCCAACTGGATGGGTTCACAGATGAGTGTTCCTCCTCGCAATCGAACTTGTGACTCAAAAGGCGCCAGCGTCAAGGCGCCGTTGACAACCCGTTCGATCCGCACCCTCCCCCGCGCGGTGAAGTCGGGGAAACGGGTCGACTTCCGCACCCCTCCAGGCTTCACTCTTGACGTCTCGCGCCTGCCTCCCCTCAAGCTTGGCAGCAAAGCGACGTCGAGCCTGTCGCCGCGCAAGTCAAAAGAGACTCCCTCCTTGCCGGCAGCCCCCATCCGAATCGAGCCCTGAAAGTTGCCGCCCGCCAGGTTCAGACGCAAATCGGTGAAGGCCAGTTGGCTGTGGCCGAACTCAGCGTCGACGCTGGAAACTCGGACGGGTTCGGTCCATCCGACTGGTTGGATCACGGCATCCTTGAGGTGGAAACGGCCGCTCACTTCGGCCCCGGTACTCCCCGAGGCCGGTGGGGCCACCTTGAGACGCCCCCTGATCTCAGCAACGGATGTATCCGCTGCCAAAGCCTCGGGCAGCAGTGAGTTAAAAGCCCCGGGACCAAGATTCTCGATCACTATTTCGGCATCGATGGGGGTATCAGCCGGCGCATCCAAATGAAGTGGACCGACCCAACCCTGGGCGCTCAGGTGCCCCTCGTTCAGGCTTGCCTCGAGGCTGAAGGGAAACGCCTGAGCGGCGCTGATTTCGTTCAGGCGTAGATCGACACCAGTGAGCTGGAAGCGTTCTTTCCCCGCCTTCTCAATGACCAGAACACCCTCGCTCAAGACCCAGTTCTTCAGCCGCGCCTCGGGTGCCGGTTGCGGCGTCACTTCCTCAGCCTCCGGCTCCACCGGACCTGCGGACCGGCGACCAAAGCGGGTTACATTCCACTCCCCCTTTTCGTCCTGGCGCAGAAAAACACGAGGCTGATCGAGCTCCAGCGCCGAAACAACGGGCTTCCCTCGCAGCAGGGACCAGAGGTCGAGTTGGAATTCGATAGCTCGGGCGGTGAAAAACTCCTCCCCTTCGAACCCCTCAGCTTCAGCTACTCGCAGCTCCTTCAGCCGCAGCCGCGGCGGCAGCAGTCCCAGCTCGATCCCACCCGCCTCCACCTCGCAATTCAGAGCCTGGCTGATTCGCTCCAGGATCAGGTCTCGGCGGCTGTCCGCGTCGAAGACAACGAGGACGATGGCAACGATCCCAATAGTCAGGACCAGGACCGCAGTAGCAGCCACCAGAACTTTCCGTACAATGCTCATTTTGGCAACCCCGTTTTCAGGTTCCTCCAAGTCGCACTCTCATTCGAATCCTCGTTCTTTCTTCAGTGTACGTCAAGGGTTCACGACCTGCCAGAGTCGAGGACAGCGTGCCTTTCCCACACCGCTCAGGTCCCCTGCCGCTTTTTTGGAGGGGCTTGAATAGTCGACCGGGTGTGAAAGCGGCAGTGCCACTGCCGCACTCCAAAGGCTGGCTTCGCCAGCGGAGATCAGCTCTCGGCGGTATGAGGCTCCAGCCCAGGGGTTTTTCAGCGCACTCGCATTGCCGGGGCTAAAATACTTCCAGAGCCGGGAAATGAATCCGGGGTCTTTCCGGGAGTGGAACATGGAGCTTGAGGGCAAGGTGGCATTGATTACGGGGGCCAGCAGCGGCATTGGAGCCGCTGTGGCAAGCGAGCTCGCCAGCGCGGGAATGAAGCTCTTTTTGACCGCCCGACGCCGCCATCGACTGGAGGAACGGTGCGTTCAATTGGAGCAGTCTGCTTTCCTGGCAGGAGATCTGACTGACTCTCTCCTTCCGGAGGCGCTTCTAAGGGAAACACTCTCTCAATTCGGGCGCTGCGACGTGGTGGTCAACAACGCCGGCATCCTCGAGGTCGGAACGATTGAAGAGATCGATCTGGATCGGCTCTCGAGGATGGTTCGAATCAACGTCGAGGGCGCCTTTCGGATGGCCTACGCGGCATTGCGCCATTTCAAGACTCGGGCCAGGGGTCATCTGGTCAACATTTCCAGCATTCTGGGTAAGAAGGTGCGGCCAGGCGCCGGCGCTTATGCTGGAACGAAGCATGCGCTGGAAGCGCTTTCCGAGGCCCTTCGCATTGAACTGGCCGGAAGCCGCATCGCTGTTTCCTGCGTCGAACCCGGCCTGGTCATGACCGAACTTCACGCGCACATGGCGGTTCACCCAGCTCAATCGTTTGAAATCAGGGAACCTCTCGAGCCGGAGGACATTGCCCGGGCGGTACGCTATGTTCTGGAGCAGCCGGATCGTGTCCACATCTCGAACCTCACCGTCCTTCCCGGCCAAAGCCCTCTCTAGCTAGTTC
>JBHHYX010000490.1:0-3725 GCA_046757765.1 Acidobacteriota bacterium
GGGGCCGCGTCTCCTTCATCTCTTCGGAAGCCGAGTTCACACCCAAGCAGATCCGAACCTGGGAGGAGCGCGTCAAACTCGTCTATCGGATCAAGATCAGTGTCTCCAATCCGGATCACGAGCTGAAGCTGAACATGCCGGTGGACGCTGAAATCCTGCTCCACGAGGGGCGCAGTGGCGCGCCGCTTGCCTCCTCCGAGGCTGGAGAGACTCCAACCTCGCCACAAGCGCGCTGAGAAGAGTGCTGATCTCGAAACGGAAGGGGGAAGTCTCCGGTGAGCCACGGAATGAACAACGCAATGCCCCGGCAGGCCAGCCTGATTCAAACCCATGATCTGAGCAAGCACTTCGGCACTCTGGTGGCTGTGGATCGTCTCAACCTGGAGGTTGACCACGGCCAGATCTTCGGTCTGGTGGGCCCTGACGGGGCCGGCAAGACGACCACTCTGCGCCTTCTCACGGGCCTCATTGCGCCGACTGCGGGGGACGCCCGGGTCATCGACTCCCACCTTTCCGACTCAAGCTTTGAAACAGTGCGGGAGCGCCTCGGTTACATGCCCCAGAAACCCGGCCTCTACAGGGATCTTGGGGTAGAGGAGAACCTGCTCTTTTACTCCCAGCTGTTTGGGTTGCCCGACAAAGTGCGTGACGAGCGGATGGTCCGGCTCCTGGACATGACACACATGGAACCGTTCCGGCGCCGGCGGGCCGGGCAACTTTCAGGTGGAATGCAGCAAAAACTCTCCCTCATGTGCGCCCTCCTCCACCAACCCGAGATTCTTTTTCTGGATGAACCAACCACGGGTGTAGATCCGGTCTCCCGCCGCGATTTCTGGAAGATTCTCTACCGACTGGTCAGGGACGGACTCACTGTCCTGGTCACCACCTCCTACTTGGACGAAGCCGAGCGCTGCCATCGCGTTGGCCTGATGCACCGGGGAAGGTTGATTCTGTGCGATGCTCCGGAAGCACTCGCAAACCATCTCCAGGAAGTGTGCTATCGGGTGGAATGCCCCAACCCGCGGGCCGCCCGGGCGGTGTTCAATTCCTCAAGCGGGGTGCTGAGCGTCGAACCGTCGGGAAAAAGCCTTCACCTGTTCCTGTCTCCCGCCTTGACTTCCGCCGCGCGGCTGGAAGAAAGGCTGGATGAGGTCGGGTTGGGCCCCTCCAGGTGGACTCCTTTGAACCCGGGCCTGGAGGATGTTTTTATCGCCCTCATTCGAAAACAGTCCGGGCAGACGTCATGAGCGCCACTCCCAGCGTGTCCGTCAACGGCCTGGTCAGGCGCTTCGGTGACTTTGTTGCAGTCGATCATATCGACTTCCAGGTTTGGCGCGGAGAGATTTTCGGCTTTCTGGGATCTAACGGCGCCGGAAAAACCACCACCATCCGGATGCTGTGCGGATTGCTGAGACCGAGTGCCGGAGAAGCCAGTGTGGGTGGCTTCGACGTCTATACCCAAGCCGAGAGGATCAAACAGACGATCGGCTACATGTCACAAAGATTCTCTCTTTATGATGAGCTCACCGTGGCGGAAAACCTGAGTTTCTTCAGCGGTGTCTATAGAGTGCGGGGGTCGACGGGCCGGAGGCGTCGGAAGGAAGTTTTGGACTTGATGGGCTTGCAAGAGAGGAGGGCAACTTTAACCGGGTTGTTGCCGGGCGGCTGGAAGCAACGATTGGCCTTGGCATGTGCCATCGCACACGAACCTTCGATCCTCTTCCTCGATGAGCCGACTTCCGGTGTGGATCCGATCGCTCGGAGGAGTTTCTGGGACCTCATCTACCAGCTTTCCGAACAGGGGCGAACCGTATTCGTCACCACCCACTACATGGACGAGGCCGAATATTGTCATCGTCTGGCCCTTATGCACGACGGCAGAATCATCGCTATGGACACACCCTCGGCCCTGCGTCGCTCTCTCACAAAGCACCATCTGATGCGTTTGGACTCCACCGAACCCCTGGAAACACTGCGCCTGCTGGAAGACCGGGAGGAGATCGTCGATGCCGCGGTCTTTGGGGCGGGACTCCATCTTCAGGTCAAGGACCCCGTTGTCGCCAGACAGGTGATCGAAGATGTGCTCCAGGCTGAGCGCATCGGGATCAAGCGCCTGGAGATCATAGAGCCGTCCATGGAAGATGTCTTTGTCTCCCTGATTGCAGAAGAGCGGGCCACGAAATGAACCTGCGTCGCACCCGGGCAGTGGCCCGAAAGGAAGGGCTCCACATTCTTCGCGACCCTCGAAGCCTGGCGGCGGCCCTGGCTCTTCCAGCCCTGATGCTACTCCTGTTCGGCTGGGCTTTGAGTCTGGATGTGGATCGCATACCGACGCTGATTTACGACTCGGATCGAACTCCGGAGAGCCGCCAACTCGTTTCCCTTTTTGAAGGATCTCGATATTTCCAGGTCCTGGCGCGAGTTCACGACTATTCTGCCATCCAAGCCGGAATCGACCGTGGAGCGTGCCTCGTCACCGTGGTGATTCCGCGGGATTTCTCTCGTCATCTCTCCAGATCCCGGCGCGCCAACGTTCAGATTCTGATTGACGGCAGTGATTCCAATACTGCCGCGATCGCCTTGGGTTACGCTCAATCCCTGCTGGCGGACTATCCCCGCAAGGCTCAATTGTCGGCTCTCGACGGGCGAGCGGGCCGCTCGCCCGGGCCCAGGGTCGAAGCCCGCCTCCGCATCTGGTACAACCCCGACCTGGAATCCAAGAACTATCTCGTCCCGGGGCTGGTGGCCGTGATCACGATGATCATTACCTCTCTCCTGACCTCTCTCACGATCGCCAGAGAATGGGAGACTGGAACCATGGAACAGCTGTTGTCGACACCCGTCAAGCCAGCCGAACTGGTGGTGGGAAAGATGTCGGCCTATTTTGTCCTGGGAGCCGTTGACACGTTGATCGCCATCCTTTGTGGAGTGACCTTGTTTGGAGTCCCGCTGCGGGGCAGCGTGTTGCTGCTGGCTCTCGCCTGCTTCATCTTTCTCTTTGGAGCTCTCTGCTGGGGCATTCTGATCTCGGCCACGGCATCTTCCCAGCTGCTGGCCTACCGGCTGGGCATGGTCACTTCCTTTCTGCCCGCCTTCCTCCTTTCCGGATTTGTCTTTCCCATCCCGAATATGCCGTTGGCGATCCAGATTCCGACTCACCTGGTGCCGGCTCGCTATTTCATCACCATCTTGAGAGGCATATTCCTGAAAGGAGTCGGCATCCAAACTCTGGCCCTGGAGATCGGTCTGCTCGGCGCTTTCTCAGCTCTCGTCTTTCTGGCGGCTACTCACCGATTGAAGCGAAGGATGGCCTAGCCTGGTAGCGAGCGACCTCAGACCGCCGAGAAGCAGGTATACGAAGTGACAACGAAAACGGAGCCGGGAGCGTCAGCGACCGGAGCAACGACGAGCGTCAACCCTGGTACCCCTCCCTCACGAGGGTGTCGCAAAAGTCTCTTGAGGCCGTGCAGCACGGTGACCTTGCACAACCCCGCTAGAGCCCGGATTTCTCACACCCGGTCGTAGCGATGAGCCGGAAGCGCCGCGCTGACAAGGCGTTACGACCGAGGCCCCCGGAGCCGTAGTCGTGCACTACGTCGAGGAGGCCGAGGGCGGGCAACGCAGTCAGCGCGGATGATTCCGGTTCTGCAGTAGATTGAGCGGGAGAAATACGGGCTAGGGGTGGAATGTTTGTAGCCAAAACGCCAAAACCGGATTCGAACTCC
>JBHHYX010000491.1:0-3704 GCA_046757765.1 Acidobacteriota bacterium
CGGGTTTGCTTGCTATGCACTCCCACCGGCTGACCACTCCTTTTACGACACCCTCCCCCCCGGTCGGGGCTCCGTTACCTGGTAGTGTACATTGTTGCCAGGCGCTCAAGATGATCGTTTTGTGAACTTCTTCGCGGCCCAGCAGCACGAGTGGCCCGAAAAGCGGGAGAGCCAACGAGCCGTTATGGCTTCTTTTTCCTCTTCACCCCTGCGGCTCGTTTTTCTTCCTCCTCGCGCAGGACTCTCTTGAGGACTTTTCCGATGGGGGTTTTGGGAAGTTCTTTTCGGAACTCGATCCGCTTGGGAATCTTGTACCTGGCCAGCTTGTCCTGGCAGAATTGAATGATTTCGGCCTTGCTCGGTTCAGTTCCCTCTTCGGGCACGAGGTAGGCCTTGACGGTCTCTTCCCGGACCGCGCTCGGCACCCCCAGCACCGCGGCCTCCACGACTTTAGGGTGCTGGCTGAGAACCTCCTCCACTTCCCTGGGGTAAACATTCATGCCGGCGCTGATAATGATGTCCTTCTTTCGATCCACGATGGAGAAGAAGCCCTGCTCATCCATCAGCGCCAGGTCCCCGGTGTAAAACCAGCCACCCTCGATCGCCGAACGGGTTTCTTCAGGTCTGTTCCAGTACTCCTTCATCACCTGGGGTCCCTTGAGAGCGAGTTCACCCACCTTGCCCGCCTCCAGAGGAGCACGCGTCTGGGGGTCCACAATGCGGGCATCGGTGTCTGGAATCGGCACTCCAATGGTCCCGGTCTTCCGCACTCCATGAGTGGGATTGACGATGGCCACTGGAGAGGTTTCCGATAAGCCATAGCCCTCGACCAGTTTGCCTCCCGTGAGCTCTTCGAACCTTTGCTGGACCTGGCCGGGCAGGGCCGCCCCGCCACTGACACAGAGCCGTATGGAATGGACATCCTGGCGGGTGATCTTGGGAGAGCGGTTGATGGCATTGTAAAGGGCGGGCACACCGCAAAAGATAGTCGGGCGGTGCTTCTTGATCCGTTTGACTGCTTCCGCCAGATCGAAGCGAGGCAGTAGGACCATGGTCGCCCGCGACTGCACCGCCAGGTGAAGGCCGGTCGTCATGCCGTAGCTGTGGAAGAAGGGGAGGGCGCACAGGATCACCTCTTTCCCATCCTCCATGCTCCAGAGCCAGTTCCGGGTTTGAAAGACATTCACGACAAGATTGCGGTGGGTCAAGACCGCACCTTTGGAAACGCCCGTGGTACCGCCGGTATAGAGAAAAATGGCCCTGTCGTCGGGTCCGATGGAGGCAGTCGGAACTTCGGGGAACGCGCCTCTCACCAGATCGCGGTACTGAAAGACATCGTCGGCCGCATCGGCTCTGAGAGCCGGTTTGTTCTTGAGCCGGTAGAGAATCGACAGAACCGGCGGTAGAAAATCCTGGACCCCGCCAACGACCACCCTCTTGACGGAGGTCCTGGACCTGACCCGGGCCAGGCGCGGGTAGAGCTGATCGAAGATGATGGCGGTCTCGACTCCAGCGTTGTTCAACTGGTACTCGAGTTCGCGCTCAACGTAGAGCGGGTTGGTGGGAACCAGGATCGCCCCCAGTTTCATGGTTGCGAAGTGGGCAATCGGATAGAGGGGAAGGTTGGGCAGAATGAGCGCCACCTGGTCTCCCCGCTTTACCCCCAGGGACGCCAATGCCGCTGCCAGACGATCGACGAGACGGCTCAATTTTCGGTAACGGATCCTGGCACCGAAAAAGAGAGTTGCGATTCGATTTCCCTCTTCTTCCGCCGCCTGCTCTAAGAGGTCGTAGAGCGTCGTGTGCGGGTAGTTGATGGAAGTCGGAACCTCTGGGTCGTAATGCTCCTGCCAGATTCGGCTCACTCGTATCCCCCCGAAAAATAAGCAGTCAGGCGCAGTCGGCACGCCTCTCCAAGAAACGCTCTCACACTAGCAGAAAGCGTTCTCAATTGGGAGGGCCGCATCGGCCCAGAGCGGGCATAGGGGATTCGAAGCTTGGAGGTCAGGGGCAAAGGAATCCGGGAGAGCGGTGGGTGTGAGCCCGCCGCTCTCCCGGAAGAGGGAGTCGGTGGGCTTGAAGACGCCGAGGAAACGGCAGGCTGAGCTAGGCGTGTGCCTCCGGGGAGCACCGGGTCGCTGACGTGAAACCATTGCCTCTTCGCGGCGGCTTGGCAACCCTGCGCTGCAATTGGATCGAGAGTGGCGGAGCGGGAAATAGGAGAAAAGAAGACAGATGGGAGGTTCCCAAACGTGCCTGTCAACAACGGAGCTCAATTGCAGGATCTTGGCCCCATTCCTTTTTTTGTTTACAATGTCGTCTACTCGACCTCGAGAGTGGACCAACTTCAAAACGCGAAGGAGAAAACAGCCATGCTGATGACACTCGATTGGAAAGGGCTCCCGCATCCCGGGCGGATCGGACCTGAGACTGCCGCACGATGGGGGAAGGGGGCGCTCTACTGTTTTCTCAGCCTGACCCTGTTGGCCTGCGGCGGCCCCGGTCTCAAGAAGACGGAGGTGACCGAGGAGAATAAGGACGAGTTGTATCAGCAGATCCAGTCCAGCAAAGAGCTCACCGGGGAAGAGGTCCGACTGCTGGATGGCTACCTGGAGCGCCAGCAGGCGGAAACGGGAGAGGCGACGCTGACGCCCGGGAAGACGGTGGAGCAGATGATTGAGGAGCAACGCGCAATGGCGACTGCAGCGGAGGACTCAGCGGCATCTCCCTCTAAGGTCGCTGCCGCCACGCCTGGATCCCAGCTGCGACCGAAGCAGGTTGTACCTTCTGATCAGACGCGGAAAAAGGCTCAGGCCCAATCGGTGTCCCCTCCACCACCGCCGCCCCCGGCGACGGCCGTGCTGGCAGCGGGCTCGGTCGTGAAAGTGCGCCTGGACCAGGCCTTGAGCAGTAAGACGAACCGTTCGGGAGACGTCTTCCACGCCACGCTCGAGGAGGATCTGCGAGTCGACGGCAAGCTGCTCGCTGCCCGAAACAGCAAAGTCACCGGGAAGGTCCTGAAAGCCCAGCAGTCGGGCCGGGTGAAAGGCCGAGCCCAGATGACGCTGGTGTTGGAAGGGATTGATGCCGGCGGCAGGGAGTACCAGATGGAAACCCGCCCGCTCTCTTTTGAAGCCAAGGGGTCTGGAAAGAAAGATGCCAAGAGAATCGGCATCGGCGCCGGCGCCGGGGCTCTGATTGGAGCCATTGCCGGTGGGGGAAAGGGGGCGGCCATCGGCACCGTGATTGGAGGTGGTGCCGGCACGGGGATGGTCCTGGCCACACCCGGCAAGGAAGTCGAGTTTGGGGTCGAGCAATTGTTCGAATTCAAGCTGGCCGAAGGGGTGGAGATGAGAGTTCTTCGGCGTTGACCTCACGCGCCTTTTCCCGCTTGCCGAGCTTGGCCCAATCGCGCGCTGGGTCAAAAAATGAGAACCGCTGTCGCCCCTGCCGGGGCCGCTTCCCATCGGGGCTCAAACCTGGGGCTCGCGCCCCGTACGTGTTTAGCGCGTGAGAAGGCAAACAAACCGACAAGCCCAAAGGGCTTGCGTCGTCCAGCCCAGGGTTGGCAACAACCCTGGGTTTACCGGTCGTCCTGATCCCCATCAACCCCGACGGGGTTGTGTCGGTATCCAGTGGAATCCCTCTTACTCGTAACCGGGATCATTCTCCTCCACGACACGACCCTTTCAGACACTATGTAG
>JBHHYX010000492.1:0-3692 GCA_046757765.1 Acidobacteriota bacterium
TTTCGCTCAATCGTTCGAGGCCAAATCTGGTGCAAATCTGAGCGCCAACTCTGCGGATTTATTCTTGCGCAAACCCTAAGCACGCACCTGAATTGAAGGCTCCACTCTCCGCCCCTTCCGGATCGCTCCTTCAGGCGGAGACGGGCCCTGTTTCCGGACCAATCCGCGCCAAAATGGCATCCGTCATCTCACCGGTGCCGGCGGCCCCCCGAGTCAGGACATCGGGACCCCCAGGAAGCCGCATCATGTCGTAGGTTCGCACCTTGCCCTCCCGGATGACGGATGCCACGGCAAGACGCACGGCCTGGGCTTTACCCCCTTCCCCGACATGGTCCAGCAGCATCGCAGCCGAGAGAATCATGGCGATGGGATTGACAATAGGCGGGTCCAGGTCCTGGTACTTGGGGGCCGAGCCATGAGTCGGCTCAAAAACCGCGGCCTGGTCGCCGATATTGCCCGAGCAGGCAAAGCCCAATCCTCCCACCAGACCGGCGAAGGCGTCCGAGACAATGTCTCCGAAAAGGTTGCCGGCAACGATGACGCCGTAATCTTCCGGGTTTTTGGTCAGCCACATCATTTGAGCGTCGATGTTGGTCGACCTGAGTCGGATCTCCGGATATTCCTCTTGCACCTCTACCGCAACCCCCTCCATCATTCCCGAGGTCTCGCGCAGGACATTGGGCTTCTCGCAAACCGTCACGGAATCATAGCCATGACGGCGGGCGTAGCGGAAGGCCGCTTCCAGAATGCGGCGGCAGGCTCGCCGTGTAAAGAGGCGCACGGAAAGTGCGATCTCCTCTGGAGGGACTCCCGCGAAAGCATTGAATTTGGGATGGCGGGCAAGGGCTTCTCTGAGCGGCTGGGGAGGGTGGGTCCATTCCAGCCCCGAGTAGAGGCCCTCCGTGTTCTGGCGGAAGATGACTGCGTTGACGAGCGGTTCTTCGAAAGCATCCCCGCGGCGCCGAATAAAGTTCAAAGGATTGCCTGCGAAGGAGCGGCAGGGCCGGATGCAGATCTCCAGGTTGAAGCGCTGGCGCAAGCCCACGATGGGGCTGAAGTAGCTGAACCCCCTGTCTCGGAGATGGGGCGCAAGCTCAGCCTGCGCCTGAGTTTTCGGCTTCGAAGTGATAGCCCCGAAGAGGCCCAGCTTGTGTTTGGCGAGAAGCTCCACGGTGGACTGGGGCAGCGCGTTTGCCCGCTCGACCCAGCAATCCCATCCCATGTCGGCATGAACGTAATCCGCTTTGAAGCCGAGTGCATTGAGCACACGAATCGCTTCGGGTAGTACCACCCTGCCGATTCCATCTCCGGGCATGCACACGACCGTGTGACGACTCACAGCTCCTCCTTGGGCCTGATTGGATCGCTCGCGGCTGGTCCCTCCGAGCCTTCGCTCTCCAGCCGGCGACGGATCAGATTCTCGACACCCCCCGCAACGACCAGTGACTGAGGCAGACGGCTGAGAGGAGGAAACGAGTACGTCTGGCTCATACAGGTGATCGTTCCCGACCTGAAATCGACTTCGATTGGATGGCCTGGAATGAGGGTTTTTTGGCCGGCTCGGATGGCCTCTTGAAACTCCTTCTTGAGCCGCCCGACCAGCTCTGGACATTGGATGCAAAGGAAGCCGTTGTTGAAGGCGTTGCGCAGGTAGGTCTGCGAGTAACTGGCGGCGATGGCCAGGCGGAGTCCTTTGGCCTGGAGTGAGGTCACCGCCTGCTCTCGACTGGAGCCGGTTCCGAAGTTGAAACCGGCCACCAGGACGTCTCCTTCACGGACCTTCAGTTTGAACTGGGGGTCGTAGTTCTCCATCACCACCCGGGCCATCATCGCCGCCGTCATGTCTTCGCGATAAGTGTAATCTTTACTGTAGATTCCATCCGTATTCAGATGGTCGTGGGGGAGGAAAACCAGCCGGCCCCGAACCCTTTCCGGAAAGCCGTCGAGAATCTCTGTAGCCGTCTTCTCGGTGAAAGTACCTGCGGGCCTCGACTGGCACCGATAAGTCAACGCCTGCCCGGGCCAGCGCTTGGGGCCGCGGATGTAGCCTGCCGCCGCCGAGGCGGCCACCACGGCCGGACTGGCCAGATAACATTTCGCTTCTCGAGAACCCATCCGTCCCTTGAAGTTTCTGTTGGTGGCGGAGATCCCCACTTCGCCTTCGCCCAGAGTCCCCTTGCCCAGGCCAATGCAGGGTCCGCAACCCGAGGGGAGGGCTGTGGCGCCGGCGTCGAGCAAGGTCTTCCAAACCCCCAGTCGCTCGGCGCGGCGTTGAACGCCCTGGCTGGCCGCCGCCAGGTAAAAGCGAACGCCGGGCGCCACCTGCCGCCCTTCCAGCACGTTTGCGGCCTCCACCAGATCCTCCAGTCGGGAGTTGACACAGGAGACGAGATAAGCTTTCTGAATCTCCACCCGGCGCTTCTCGATCTCCCCTAGTGGCGTCATTTCCTGGACCGTGTCGGGTCCTGAGACATGGGGAGTCAGTTCGGAGAGTTCGAGCTCAATCCGGGCGGCGTAGTCGGCTTCGGCATCGGGTCCGGGAGGCCTGGCGGCCCAGCTCTCCAGATCCTGAGAGCGGATCCGGTCGATCCCCTCCCCCTCCAGCTCCTTCTGGCGGGCGCTCAAGTAGTCGAGCGTCGTCTCGTCGAGGGGAAACCAGCCGGTCAGAGGGCCCCACTCGGTCGTCATGTTCGAGATGGTGAAGCGCTCGGACATGCTCAACCCGGCTACACCGGTGCCGCTGAATTCAACCGCTCGATTGAGAACCTCCCCCTGGTTGTAGAGTCCGCACAAGGCAATAATGACATCCTTGCCGGTCACACCGGGACCCAGCCTGCCCCGCAGAACCACTTGAACGGTGGCCGGAATCTGCCACCAGAACTGGCCCGTCGCCCAGATGGCGGCCGCATCGGTGCGCACTACCGGGGTCCCCAGGGCGGCCAGGGCGCCATACATGTTGGAATGGGAGTCCGAAGCCACCACACAGGAGGTGGGGACCACGTAGCCCCGCTCCACCATGATCTGATGCCCGATGCCGCTCCCGGCCGGGTAAAAGTCCACACCTTGGTCCAGGGCGAAGGCCTCGATCTCTCGATACTTTGCCAGGTTGGAGGGCGACCGGTTCTGAATGTCGTGATCAAGGGCAAAGACCGGCTGCCTGGAATCGAAAAGCCGGCCGGCGCCTATGACACGAAACTTTTTCATCACGGCGGCACTGTTGTCATGGGTCATCACGTGGCGGGGACGAATGGATATAAAGTCGCCGGCTCTGAGCGGGCGGTCGCGGGGACCGTCGATCATGTGGTCCCAAGCGATTTTCTCAATAGCTGTCTGGCCCATTTCCGCTCTCTCAAGCCCCCAAGTCTGGACTCAGCCGGCCTCCATCTGTGAACCCTTATCTGCCCAGCCCTCCTCGTTCAAGTGGGCTCGAAGAGACAACGAAAACGGAGCCGGGAGCGTCAGCGACCGGAGGGGGACGGCAAGTTTGAGCCGTGATACTTCCCTCTCTCACGGTCGGGGCTCTGTTACTTCATAGTGTACATTGTTGCCATAGGAACAAGTTGCGCGTTGGATAACCACTTGCATTAGAAACAATCGCTACGATGGCCATCAATCGCTCCTTCAGAGCTGCCGGAAGTCGCTGTGAAGACCCAGCGCGTTGCGCTGGGCTGAATATGAGTGGCGCCTTCGGC
>JBHHYX010000493.1:0-3683 GCA_046757765.1 Acidobacteriota bacterium
CCTGGTTCAGAAAGAGCAAGCCCGCACCCGCCGAGCCTTCTACATAGTGTCTGAATGGGCGGCATAGGGAGGACCACAGTCCCTCACCAAATCGTCATAATGGCTCAGATTCCGCGAAAAATGGAGAAACTGCTGAGAATTGGGAGTTGCCGCTTGGGTTATAATTGGCAAAAAGGAGCGCTACATGAGGTTTTTGGCTCTTTGCTTGCTGCTGGCTGAATTGGCTTCGACTGGTCTCGCGGGCAAGGATCGTTACGAGAAGTGGATTGGCCAGGAGGTCAAGTGGATCGCTTCGCACAAGGAAATCGCCGCCTTCAAAGCTCTCGCTTCTGAAACGGACAAGGAAGCCTTCATGCTGCGGTTCTGGAAGCGGAGGGATCCCACCCCGGCCACTGCGCGCAACGAATACAAAGAGGAATACTATCGGCGCTGGAAGTATGTCAATTCCCGCTTTCGCGAGGGCGTTCCGGGCTGGAGAAGCGATCGGGGAAGGGTCTACCTCGTCCACGGTCCCCCCGATCAGATTCAACATGTGACAGCCGATCGAGTCACCGAGCAGGATTCCATTATCTGGACCTATTTCGCGCTGCCGACGGCGTACTATTCGAAAGGCCGAATTCTGGTGGTCTTTCAACCCAACATCGGGCTCACGAGGCAGGATGTGACGCTGGGTGAATCCACTACCGGGCGCCAGCAGGCCCAAAGGATTCTGGGGCGGGCGGGGCTGAAAATGAGCGACATCGTTCGCCATGCCTCCCGCTACCGGCTGGTGGCTGCTGGGCCGCCGGCGGCAGTCAATAGTCGCGGTGTCGACGTCCCCCTCTCGGGAATTGGTGAGTTCGCCCGATATGTTGAAGACATCTTTCGCTCTCCAGGCGACATTCTGGAGAAAAGCCAAGCCGAAGACCAGCGCCGGTGGGCGAGTCGGGAGGCACTGCGCCAGCAGGTGACCAGTTCGGTCACTTTTGGGACCTTGCCGGTCTCGATGAGCTGTCAGGACTTCTACCAGCAGGGGGAAGCCAGGGTGACGGTCTCCTGGCAGGTTCCGTTGGACGCGCTTGAGTTCAGAAAGTCGGGCGGCGTGTACAGTGCCAAAGTCGACCTGGTTGCCCGTCTCACGGAACTTCCGTCCGGAACGCCGGTCGACGAATTCTTCAAGACCATTGATCTGGACTACAGCAGTGCGGAATTCCAATCGCTGAAAGGGCAGGATTTTCGCTACCTGAACGAATTCGCGGTCGAGCCGGGTGACTATCAGGTCCGCTCGGTGGTCAAGGATGTGAACTCTGGAACCCTGGGGACGGATTCTCAAGAAATCCACTGCCGCTCTCTTCGGAAGGGAGAGATTGCCCTCAGCGGTCTGGTCTTGTCGCAGACCCTGAGCGATGCCGACCCTTCCGGCTTGGGCAGCGAGTTGCGGGTCGGCCAATGGCAAGTCATTCCCGAGTCGGATCGAACTTTCTCCAGACAGGACAAGCTGGTCCTCTTTTTTCACGTCTACAACTCGGAGGTTTCCGCCGAGGGCGTTCCTCAAGTCGTTGTCAACTATGACTTTTTCAGCCATAATCAGCTGGTCAAGACGAGTGGGCCCAGGGAGTTGACAGAGTTCACGGACACAGCGGACAGGAGTATTGCCTTCAGCTCGATCGTGGATCTCACCTCATTCGAACCGGGCGACTACCTGGTTCAGGTCAATGCCATTGATTTCAAAACCCGCAAGTATGCCATCGAACGGGCCAACTTCGTAATTGAGTGAGGACTCCATGACGTTACTGTGGACCCTGGTTTTGCTCTTCAACCTTTCCCCCGGTGAAAAGCCCAAAGCGGTCCAGAGACAAGACGATCGGATTCAGCAGGAAGAACGAAAGGACTACTATAAGAAGTGGCTGGAAGAGGACGTCAAGTACATCATCAGCGAGGAAGAAAAGGCGGTTTTTCAGAAGCTGACCACGGCTGAGGAGAAGGAGAATTTCATCGAACAGTTCTGGGCCCGCCGGGATACCAATCCGCGCACCGAAGCCAATGAGTTCAAGGCCGAACATTATCGTCGAATCGCTTACGCCAACGAGCGCTTTCAGAGTGGAAAACCGGGTTGGATGACGGACCGGGGGCGGATCTACATCATTCACGGGGAACCAGCCTACATCGAGCGTCACCCCTCCGGAGGGAGCTACACCCGTAAGTTTTACGAGGGTGGGGGACAGAGCTTTGCCTATCCTTTCGAGGTCTGGCACTACATGTGGATTGAAGCGGTCGACGATGCCATGGATCTGGAGTTTGTAGACCCTTCTTTTAGCGGCGAGTATCGGCTGGCCCTGCGGGCGGAAGAGAAAGACATGCTCCTCTACGTCCCCGGTACGGCCCCTACTTTTCGTGAGCTGGTCGGCAAAGACACCGGTCGCAAGGACCGGCCCTTCTTCAATCCCCGCGTTGAGAGCAACCCCCATGACGCTTCGCTCCACGGTTATCGGAGCAAGGACGCCCCGTTTGCCCGTTACGCTCGCTATGCCAACGCCCAACGACCTCCCAAGATCAAATTCGCCCGGCTCAAGCAGATCGTCACCACCCAGATCGGCTACCAGGATCTGTCCGCTCATCTGAGATCGGACATGATCCTTCTCAACCCGGCTCAGGTTCTGGTTCCGATAACCGTTGAGGTGGAAAACAAGGAGTTGAATTTCAGGTTGATCAATGGAGCTTATCGGGCCGACGCCAACATCTACGGAGTCGTTCGCACCATGCTGGGGAAGATTGTGGCCGAGTTCGAAGATACTGTTGTGGCGGAGTACAAACCCGAGTTGTTGGAGTATGGACGGGGGGTCAAGTCGGTTTATCAAAAGTCCCTGGTACTGGAGACCGGCAGGCAGTACCGTGTGGACGTCGTCGTGCGCGACAAGGACAGCAACCGGACCGCCCTGTTGCAGTCCGGGCTGCGGACGCCCAAAAAAGGGGACGAAGAGCATCTTCGGACCAGCTCCCTGATCCTTTCGCGTTTCGTTGAAGCGGCATCGGATCAGGCCCTGCTACAGGATCGCTTCGTGCTCGGCGACCTGCGGATCATCCCCAATGCCACCAATCTCTTCTATGGCCACGACACGCTCCATGCCTACATTCAGGTGTACAATGTGGAACTGGATCAATCCAGCCTGCTGCCCCAGGTTCAAGTCCGTTACACGGTCCGGCGGGGCAAAGAGGTTGTGCTCGAGTTTCAGGACAACACCGGACACAGCATCGAGTACTACTCTCCCCGGCGGCTGGTCCTGCTCCATGACTTTGATCTCAAGAACCTCAAGTCCGGCTCCTACCAGCTCAACATTGAAGTAAAGGATTTGATTGGAAAGGATACGGTGGCCGTCCGGGGCGCCTTCAGGGTGACCGATCAGGTTAGCGACTAGTCTAGCTCCCATCCCAAGACTCTTAAATAGTTTTGAAATAATAGCTTAACGCTTGGGATGGGAACTAGAAACTAGAAATTCCAAGGGCAAGGGGCCAAATCTCAAGTAAATCCCAAGGACCAAAGCTGCAAACCCCAAGCAGCTCTTGCTGGGTTGCCATTACCGCCTTGTGTCGGCCCTCCGGGCCTGTCGGTGGGAGAGATCCTGGCCACCCGGCACCTGAAGATGCTCAAGCGCTGCTGGGGCTGCTGATTCGCTTCCATCAAGGAGACGAGCGGGCCTTCTCCA
>JBHHYX010000494.1:0-3668 GCA_046757765.1 Acidobacteriota bacterium
ATCCACGCGCATCTCCACCGCCTCGCTACGATCAAGTGTGAGAAATTCGGGCTAGCGAAGCTCCACCACATGACAACGAAAACGGAGCCGGGAGCGTCAGCGACCGGAGCTCTATTGGTTCGGACCTTCCAGTTTGGGGGCGGGACCCAGTACGTCGTCCACGCTCAAGAGCTCGAGAGGGCCGAGGTTGAGCTGCCGAATGCCCTCCTCGATGCGGCTGCGATCCCCCACCACCACGATCGCCATCCGTTGGGGATCGAGATGATGGCGGGCAGTTTCCAGCAGTTGGTCGGCTGTGACCGCCAGAATCCGCTTGGTGTAGGTATCGAAGTAATCGGCGGGCAACCCGTAGACGGCCTTTTCTTCCAACTGGCGGGCAATGCCGGAGACGGTCTGGAAGCGTGCCGGATAGCGCAGGGCAACGAAGTTTCGGGCCCGCGCCAGTTCTTCGTCCGTCACTGGCTCCCGTATCCGGTCAAGCTCCTTCATGAACTCGGTCAGGGCCTTGGCGGTCACTTCGGTGTGGACGGCGGCCTGGGCCACAAAGGGTCCTGGAAGGACTCGAAAATCAAAACGGGAGAAAGCCCCGTAGGAATAGCCGTGCTCTTCGCGCAGATTCTGGTTTAGACGGGAGGTAAAAGAGCCGCCCAGGAGCGTGTTCAGAACCACCAGCTTGTCATAGTCCGGGCTCAATCGCCGGACGCCAATCTGGCCGATTCGGATCTCCGACTGGGCCGCACCCGGTTTGTCGACCAGCCATACTTTCCGCACCGGGTTGGGTTTCGAAGACCGAGGAGGTTCATGGTGTGAGACAGGGGCCGTGCTCCAGGAGCCGAAGTGGGTCTCCAGCAGCGGAAGCAGGGTCTCCGGGCTCAGGTCGCCCACTGCAATCAGGACGGCGTTGCCGGGATGGAAGAAAGCCGAGTGAAAGGTCTTCAGATCGTCCACCTGGATGGAACGAATCGGACCCTCCAGATCCTGGGGCTCGCCGTAGGGATGTGACGTTCCATAGAGGAGGCGGGGAAAAAGGATTCCGGCGATGGCCCGCGATTCATCATGGGACTGAAGCAGAGCGGTCAGGCGCCGGCGCCGCAATCGTTCCAGTTCAGCCCCGGCAAAGGTGGGGTGCAGCACGACATCGGCCATGACTGAGAGTGCTCCATCCAAACGTTTCAGGGGGGAGTGAAGCGCTATCCTGGAAGTGTGGAAACCTGCAGAAGTGGAGAGGCGAGCCCCCAGAAAGTCGATGGCATCCGCCACTTGCAGAGCACTGAGGGAACCCGCGCCCTCGTCGAGCATGTCCATGGCCATGGAGGCCAGACCCCTTCTTTCGGCTGGGTCCTGGACGCTACCGGCCCGGACGATGAGGTTGATCTGAACCACCGGAACCTGGTGTTTTTCCATCAACAGGACCGGCAACCCGTTGGCAAGCTTCAAGTAGCTTACGGGAGGGAACTTGACGGAGGGGGGTGGCCCCAGCTCGGGGGGCCGGCTGCGATCCGGTCCCTGGGCCAGGACCAGGCTGGTGAGCGCCAGACCCAACAGGGCGAATCGCCCGGCCGCCAGCACCTGGGAGCCTGTCACTCGCTTGAGTGGCGCTTGGCCTCTGCTCAGCACATACGTCATTTTTTCCCTCCCCCACCAGAAGCCGCCAACAGGGGCTGGCCCTTGGGAACCACGCTCAAGACGACCCGCCCTTTGGCCAGGTATCTGCGGACCGCGCTCGAGATGTCGATGGGATCCACCGCCTGGTAGCGGGCCAGATCCTCGTTGAAATAATCCGGATTGCCGGTATAGAAGAAATAGTAATTCAGCTGATCGGCTTTGCCCCCAAAGCCGCCCACCCGCTCCAGTCGATCCAGAAAACCCGCCTCGAACTGATTAACCGCTCGCTCCAGTTCGCGTTTCGTTGGAGGCGCTTCTCGAATTGTTTCGAGTTCCTGCCGGATCACTGTCTCCAACTCCGTCAGAGGATGCCCGCTTCGAGCCGTTGCCACGATCTGAAAGGCGGAGGCCAACTGACCGGAACGCTGGAAGGCAAAAACGTCTTGAGCGATCTCGAGCTCGTAGACCAGCCGTTTGTAGAGTCGAGAGTTCTTCCCGCCGGCCAGGATGTTGGCCAGAATATCCATTTCGGCGTCCCCGGGAGAAAAGACCCGCGGCGTCACCCAGGCCAGGTAAAGCCGGGGCAACTGCACGCGGTCCTCCAGCACCAGACGTTTCTCCTCCTCGAGCTTCGGCAGGGGCGCATACAGATTGGAGACGGGGGGACCAGGGGGAATTTCCCCGAACCATTTCAAGACGGCTTTGCGCGCCACCTCGGTATCCACGTCTCCGGCGATCGCAAGGCTGGCATTGTTGGGACCATAGTATCTCTTGAAAAAATCGGTCGCGTCCTGATAGCTGGCGGCCGAAAGGTCTTGCATGTAGCCGATGGTGGGCCAGTGATAGGGGTGGTTCTCGGGAAACAGGTTCTCACCGATCCTGAGTTGAGCCATCCCATAGGGACGGTTTTCGTAGGACTGGCGGCGCTCGTTCTTGACCACATCCCGCTGCCCGTCCACCTTGCCCTCGGACATGGCGTCCAGCAGGTAACCCATCCGGTCCGACTCCAGGAAGAGAGCCAGCTCGAGCGCATTGCTCGGGATATTCTCCCAGTAATTGGTGCGATCCGGTTGGGTGGACCCGTTGTTGCTCCCCCCGGCCGCCTCCAACCACTCGTCGAACTTGCCTTCGGCCACGTGCCCGGAGCCCTCGAACATGATGTGCTCGAAGAGATGGGCGAAACCGGTTCGACCCGGTTGTTCCCGCCCCGAGCCGACGTGATACCAGGCGTTGACACTAACCTGGGGCGTCGAATGGTCTTCATGAATGATCACCGTCAGGCCGTTGGGTAAGACGAACTGGGTATAGGGTACGGAAAGCCGTTGCGCCTTGGCGCCCGGCGCCCCCATGAGAAGGAATAGAATCCATATCCGCTTCATGGCCAACCTCTCTCACTTGATCGAATCCGCACTGCCCGGAGTCACAAGTTCTTCCCCGGACAACGGAGCATCCCGCACGGATTACCGGAGACCTCCTCACTGCGGCGATCAGAGTATACCCCAGTTCCTCGGCGTACCGCATGGCGGGAAAAAGGATCCCTGGATGGAAACTCTCCGCAGTCTTGGGCCAAGTTTCTGGGGGGTCGCTATCGATGATCGACACCATGCCACTCCTCACCGTTGCAATCGACGGCGATAGCGATTGCGAACCCGATTCCGATACCGATGAAGACTCGGCCCACCTCGATAGAGAGGCGCCAGTCCTCTCATACCACCACCAAGAGAAGAGACAGTAACGGAGACCGAGCGCCCGGGGAAGGATGGCGAGTTTGAGCCGAACGCTGCCCTCCCTCACGGTCGGGGCGCGGTTGCTTCATTAAAACGAGAGGGGTGGCGGGCTTGATTCCCCAAAGCGACCGGTAGAGGCTTCCACAAGGGTATTGGGCTGAACAGGCGAGGCTGTGTCGAACTCCTCTCCCAGGCCCGGAGGGCCGACAGTAGAGTAGCCCGGTCCGTGAGGGCCGGGTGGGTCTCTCTCCCCAGACGATAGAGGGTGTCGTAAAAGGAGCGGTCAGCCGGTGGGAGTGCATAGCAAGCAAACCCGGGCAGCTCAACTCCGTTAGG
>JBHHYX010000495.1:0-3663 GCA_046757765.1 Acidobacteriota bacterium
GGAGCGGCCGAAGATGGTGTGAAGATGAGATGCCAAAATGTGAGGTTATTCTTGCCGCCAGCCCTCAGCCCAGAACAGGGGAATCCCACAGGCCTGGTGGGCGTCAATCCCGAAGCGGTTGTGTCTTCAAGCCCAGGGTTCACAGCAACGAATCGACCCTGAAGGGGTCGCGTCATGGAGGAGAATGACCCCGGTTAGGGGTGAAAATGATTCCACTGGACACCGACACAACCCCGTTGGGGTTGACAGGGGGTCGCGAGAACCGGTCCGTTTGCACTGGCGCTCGCGCTAAACACGTACCAATTCCAATTCAGATTAAAGGCAAACCGGCTGTACCATGACCAGATCGATTGAGGTGACTGAGAGGGGGGTGGGTGAAGCCGGCCGTTTCGGCGAGGGAGTTCGCTCCGATCTTCACGTCCGCGTTGAGATTCGGGAAGAGGGTGGCCTCCAGATTGAACTGACCTCCCGGGTCGCTCCCTACTACAGGGACTCGATTCAAACTCAGGCCCGCGGCGTGATGGAGGAGCTGGGGGTTGCCCACGCCCGGCTGGACATTCACGATGAGGGCGCCCTGCCCTATGTCATCGCGGCTCGCATCGAAGCGGCCGTCCGCCGCGCCGGCGCCCTTCACGATGGCCCGGCTTTGCCCCAGAAGAGGGTGGGCGCTCGCTCAAGCGACCGGGACCAGCTGCGTCGGTCACGGCTTTACCTGCCCGGAAACGAACCCAAGTTTCTTGTCAACGCCGGACTCCACGGCCCCGACTGTGTCATTCTCGATCTGGAAGACTCCGTCCACCCCAAAGAGAAAGACGCCGCCCGCATTCTTGTTCGCAACGCCTTGAGATGGTTGGATTTCGGACAGGCGGAGCGGATGGTCCGCATCAATCCGGTTCCTCTTGGCCTGAGAGATCTTGAGGAAGTGGTTCCTCAGGAACCCGATCTGATCCTGATCCCCAAGACGGAGAATGCTGGTCAGGTGACGCAGATCGAGGCGCAAATCCGCGAAATCCAGTCACCGATCGGGAAGGAGAAAGTGATCTGGCTGATGCCGATCCTGGAATCGGCTCTCGGCATCGAGAACGCCTTTTCGATCGCTTCGGCTTGCGGAAGCATCAGCGGGCTGACCCTCGGGGTCGAGGACTACGCCGCCGATCTGGGCGTGACCAGGAGTGGGGGAGGGAGTGAGACTTTTTACGCCCGTACGCGTTTGATCAACGCCGCCCGGGCCGCTGGCGTCCAGGCTATTGATTCGGTTTTCAGTGACGTTATGGATATGGAAGGCCTGGGCCGGTGGGCGGAAGCGTCGCGGCAGCTCGGGTTTGAAGGCATGGGTTGCATCCACCCCCGCCAGATTCCAGTGATCCATGAAGCCTTCTCTCCTTCCCGCGACGAGATCGAAAGGGCCCTCTGTGTAGTGACCGCTTTCGAAGCAGCCGAGAAACAGGGATTAGGAGTGGTCAGTCTGGGTTCCAGGATGATCGATCCTCCTGTCGTCCGGCGAGCCCTTCAGCTGGTGAAGCGGGCGCGGGCCCTGAAGCTTCTGGATCAAGAGTCGGGGAAAGAGGGGGAGCCGGCATGAGCGACCTGGTCCGCAATGCTGCTGGACGCCTGGTGCCCTCCTGCGTGAACGGAAAAGCGCAGGTTCCCTTCAAGGGCGTCAACGGCCATCGGCCCCAGGGGAACAAGTACGGGCCTCCCATTCGCACCAATCTGGATTACCCGGCCAATGGCGACAAACGCGTCAAGGATCTGGAAACCGCCCTGCGCCGGTGCGGTCTTCGGGATGGAATGGTGATCTCCACTCATCATCACCTCAGAAACGGTGACCGGGTGGCGGTCCCGGCCTTGCGGGCAGCCTCCCGGCTGGCTCGAGACTTGATCTGGTTTCCCAGTGCTTCCTTCCCCTGTCACGAGCCTGTCATCGACCTGATTCAAAAGGGGGCCGTCCATCACATCGAGGGAAGCATGAACGGCCCTTTGGGAGATTTCTGCTCTCGGGGCCAGATGCCGGGCCTGGGAGTTCTCCGCTCCCACGGGGGCCGATGGCAGGCCGTCCAGGACGGAGAGGTCCACATTGACATCGCGGTGATCGCGGCGCCGGCAGCCGATTCTTTTGGCAACGCCACCGGCGCTCACGGAAAGTCCGCCTGCGGCTCGTTGGGGTTTGCTCTGGCCGACTCCATTTACGCCGACCGGGTTATTGTCGTCACCGACAACCTGGTTCCCTTCCCCTGTCTCCCCTGGGAGATTCACGGGAACAATGTCGACAGTGTCGTGGAGATCGATTCGATTGGCGATCCCGGCCAGATTGTCTCGGGGACCACTCGAATCACTCGCAGTCCGGACCGAATCCGAACCGCCGAGCTGGTAGCGCGATTCATTCGGGCGGTTGGTATCCTGCGCAATGGATTCTCCTTTCAGGCCGGTGCGGGAGGGATTGCTCTCGCCTTCGTTCAGTTTCTCAAACGGATGATGAAAGAGGAAGGCGTTCGGGCCGGCTTCGTTCGAGGCGGCTCGACCCGGTACCTGGTGGAGTTGCTCCAGGAAGGCCTCACCGATTGCATCCTGGACGGTCAGACCTTTGACCTGGACGGGGTTCGCTCGATTTCCGCCCATCCGAGACATGCTCCGACCTCCCCCTTCACTTCCTACAACTTCCACGGAAAAGGGAACTTTACGTCGATGGTGGACGTCGTCGTCCTGGGGGCAACGGAAGTGGACGTCCATTTCAACGCCAATGTGGTCACCCATTCCGACGGCCGCCTGCTGCACGGCATCGGTGGATGGCAAAATTGCCTCTTTTCCAGGTGCACGATTTTGGCGGTTCCCTCTTTTAGAGATCGGATTCCGGTCCTACGGGACGAGGTCACCACCTTAACGGGCCCCGGAGAGCTGATCGACGTTGTCGTCACCGAGCGGGGCATCGCCATCAACCCGCGACGAGAAGATCTCCGGGAAGCCGTCAGGGGCTCCGACCTCCCCATACGGTCTCTCACCACCATCAAAGAGGAAGTGGAAAGCCTTTGTGGAGGTCCGCCCGCCCCGGCCCGGCTCACCCGAGAGCCGGTTGCCGTCGTCAAGTGGGTCGACGGCACACTCCTGGACACCGTCTGGAAAGTGGAAGAGTGACCGGGCTCGCGCCCCGGGAGCCAACCCTCAGCCAGGACGCCGGACTGGGCCTCAAACCCCGGGGCCTCCGGGCGAGCGGTGGGCGTGAGCCCGCCGTTTCCCATGGCTGCCTGTCGCTCTGTGCCGGCAAGGGGAGTGACACACTCTGCGTGGCGGTAGATAACGCAAAACAGACCGTTTCCGGGCGCGTCACCTGAAGTCCGAAGGGACGAGGAAGGGACACTCCTCTTCCGCCCCTCCTTCCCTCCTCTTCCGCCCCTCCTTCCCCGGCAGCTGAAGTTGGCGATTCCACGCAGGATCAAATTGACAAACCGAAAACCCAGAGATAGAGTGAAGTTCTCACAGTACCATGCTTCAAGTAGCGGCCGAGTCGTTCCGGTGTGTTGTTCGCGAGCGGACACCCGCATATGCGGTGGCCACTCAGAGCAACGGCTTCAGCCCTCGGGCCTGGGATCTACTGGCTTCAGCTCTGGAGTGTGAATCGAAGCAGTGAGCAGACCTCGGCTCGAAGTGGCCGATGTCTTTGCCAGC
>JBHHYX010000496.1:0-3631 GCA_046757765.1 Acidobacteriota bacterium
GCTGCGCGGGGAAGTATTAGCTTCGCTGAAACAGCAAGGAAAGATATGTCCGTCGTGCGGTGCCTCTACTGATGCGGAGGCACGCTTTTGCCCGAAGTGTGGTTCTAGTCTCACTTCGGCAGACGAAGCAGTTCAGGTTGAGATGACGGTTCCAAGCTCGGGAATGGCAATTGAGTTTGCCGAATCGACTGCGGCGTCATTCCCAAAAGCATTGGAGGTAGCAAAGGCAACTGGGGGATTTCAGAGCTGCCAGAAAAACAAGAAGACATGGTATTTGGCAGTCTACCCGTCTGGAGACTTAAAAGAGGCAATGCTTTTGGTTGAGTCGTTAAGCGGAATCCGCAATCGTCGCCTCTATATTGACGGGCAGGAGAAGCCCTGGGATGAGGTTTTCGGCTTTGCTTGGTGCGCTGCACAGCGCGCCACGGCATATCGACCGCTGGAATACTGCTTCGGCAAAGATGAGAATCGGATTAACCCGTGGGGTTGCAAGCAGGCGCGTATGGACTGGACCGAATGGGCGGACTGGTTTTGTTACGGTCGATGGGAAAAAGCTGGTATCTTTGGTGCGAAAGTCCAGTGGCATTTCGATAAGGAGAGAATCCGTCACGAACTAGCTACCAATTTGTTTCGCTATCGTTTTTGTCCACACCTTCGGACTGAACTTTCTGAGGCTGTTCTAAGACACTTACCAGATACTGTTGTTCCCGAGTCTGATCCCAATTGGGGGTATCACCGTCAATATGAGCAGGCCCCTGGGGCAATTAAGGTCGTGGAGAAAGAGAGCTCGGGCGACTTTATTTATACAAGCGAGTTCTGGGCAGATGGCGTGCGACCGAAGGGGCTCCAAGCGCTCGCAGATATACTCTCTAAAGCCCTCCAAGAGTTAGGTGATAGCTCAATCTCGGTGAACAACCTGATTAAATGAGGTCGAACTATTCGCTTCAGACCGATCGCTAAGAGCGACGGCTGAGCTTTACGTTAGGCGGTCCCAGGATTCATCAGCATGGTTGCCAAGGAGCCCAAGAACGAACAACGTGTTTGCAAGGCGGTCATGTGCCTAGTTGCTGATCGCCGAGGCGAGCGCATCGTCAAAGCGGAGCCGGTTGATGCCATTGTGCGCGACAGGCCGGCCGTGGAATGGGTGTTCGACACTCCGACTGCGCGATTCGCGGTAGAGCACACCCGTATTGAGAGCTTTCCGAAGCAAATCGGCGAAGGCAAGCGCTTCGCACAGCTGCTGGGGCCGCTTGAAACAGAACTCGCCGGAAAGCTGCCTGGCGCGTTCTTTCTCATCGTCGACGTTGGCACGGCCAAGGCTCCGAGTGGCCAGCACGCGGAACTCCGGAAAGCGTTATCCGAGTGGATCCTGGCAAAGGGCGCTGCGTTAGACCCGGAGGAGCAGACTGGCCCACATGGCAACTGTAAAATCACTGAGAGTCCACCTGGCGTGCCTTTCGAAGTGACCCTGCACCGTGATTCGAATTATGATAGCCGACTGTTCATAATCCAAAATCTGACCGGTGACCTGGAAAGCCTTCGGCGTGACCGAATCCGCGAGGCATTGAGCCGAAAGTGTCCGAAGCTGCTCGAGGCTCAGAGGGGAGGCCGCGTCTCTGTACTAATCCTGGAATCTGACGACATTGCTCTCGCCAATCAAGTTGCCATAGCCGAGGCGACTGTCGAAGAGCTTGCGGCGAGAAGTGACGCGCCGGACGTCGTGATCTGGGCACGAACGAGCACGCAGCCATGGAAGGCGTGGTTGATTAAAGAGGGCACTGATGTGCATCCTCACATTTGTGCGGGCGGTCCATTTGTTCTAGATCCATCCTGCGGGGCCGCCTAACGCCGCGATGGAGCCGGCGCTGAATTTGACGCAGGCGCGCCGCGGCTCATAGCCTAGCAGTTATGTGGCAAACAACGAGGTATGACCGCCATCCTCGATTTCATTAGCAATAATGCGTTCGCGTCAACTCTTATCAGCGCGGCGATCCTCGCAGGTATTGGGGGCGCCTGGAAGCGGTGGCACGATCGTAAAGATTCCGAGACAATCTACAACTTCCTGCTCGGCTCGAAATCGACAACGGACTACACCTTCCGTAGCACCGAGGCGATCTCGTCCCATACGAAGATCCCAGAAGAAAGGGTGGCAAAACTCTGTGGCAAACATCCGAAGATTCGGCGCAGCGAAAAAGAAAAGCAGTCATGGACGCTGGTCAAATGATTCGCCACATAACCTCTAGGTGGTGCAGACGGGCCGCCAGCGCCCTGCCAGGTCAATCATCTGTGCTGGCCCGCCGCACATCACGACGTTAGGTAGCCCCGCGATGTCCGAGGACGAGACCCGAAAGGACGTCTTCGCCTGGTTCGGCTCGGCGTACTATGCGGCACAATGCTTCGAGGTTGAGCTCTGCATTCTGCTCATACTCGCCCATCGTCTCCGCGAGCCAACACTCTCCGTTGAAGCTCTCGATGAAATCGACCGCAAGCTCTCTCAACGAACACTCGGATTTCTCATCCGCGAACTTCCGAAGCACTTCGAGATGCAGCCGGAGTTCGAAGTGCTGCTCGGTTCATACCTCGAGAAGCGAAACTTCCTCGCACATCGGTTCTTCTACGAGCGTGCAAGTAGTCTGCTCACAGCCGGTGGGAGCGAGGCCATGGTCGAAGAGCTCCGAGACCTATACACCTCGTTCAAGGAAGCCGACGAAATTGCAAGAATCATGTCAGCAAGATGCCGGCGAATTCTCGGCATCAGCGAAGAACTCGTCCAAGAAGAGCTCGACAGGTTCCTTGCTACTGCCCGGCAGAAAGGTGGGGCTGCCTAACACCTATGAATCTAGTCATCGTCCAGATCCAGTTGGACCTGCTTGCCAACTTCCTGGACCGCGTTACGGCAGAGGCAGGCCAGGAACTGGATGTGATCGAGGAAAGGAGGCTGGCTGGGGCCTTCCAGTCGTTCAGCGACTACGAGCACGCAGTCGACTATCCTGTTGGGCGAATCCGTCTTGCTGCAAGGGCTGTCGCCTACGAGTTGGTCGCGCTCGTTGAGAGTGAGTTACATGACCTCGCCCACGAGCCGTGGTTGGCTTCCTCAGCGCACAAGGGCCCCAAGAACATCCTGCAAGTCGCACGCGTCTCCCCTGAGACTCTGACCCAGCTAAGGATGGTGTCCGATCTCCCGTTCGATGAGGTCGTGAAGCTCGTAGAGGCGCGTTTCGGCGTTAGCCTCGTCGATATTGAGGGCTGGAAGGAGATTCGCCAACTTCGGGATGCGGTCAACGCGTTTAAGCACCGGCGAGGCTTCAAGCACCCGCGCGAGATCAACTGGTCGAGCGAGGGCCGCGTCTTGCTCCCGCGTTACGACTCTAACCAACAGGAAGCTATCAAGGCGATCACAGACGTCGCCTGCTTCTTCAGGCGTCTCAAGAGCGTGATTGACCGGTCGAGCCTGCCGTCTGCAAACCTCGGCCCAGCGTGGCTTGAGGAAGACGACCCCGGAGGATAAACCCGTGTCAAAGAGCCCGTCTAACGAAGCGGTGGAGCGGACTGGCTGTGGCGGCCGCTCACCGCTACCGTTAGAGCCGTCCTGCTCTCTCCACACAGAACCAGTCGCCGACCTTCTCTCCTC
>JBHHYX010000497.1:0-3630 GCA_046757765.1 Acidobacteriota bacterium
CCTCCGGGCCTTTGGGACAAGTCAAGAGCGGGGAGATGCGGAGTGGGCCGCCCGTCGCCTCTCGTGCCCTTGGGCAAGCGAGGTCCCGGCAAACCCTCCGGCCGGCCCGGGCGCTCGGCCAATGGCAGGCGCGTTGCCAGGGGCTCGGTATCGGGCTCGCTATCGGGGTCGCTATCGGTGATCGACGGCATGCCCATTGGTCCCCTATCCGGCTCCGCAATAGATCGTTTGCGAGAAATGCGGGTTAGAGAACGACGCGCCTGATTGTTCATGAGTCTGTCCAGCTCGCAGAATCGTCCCCCCCCTTCAGCCCTCATCTCGTGAATTTGCACGGCTTCCAGGCCACCAGACTCGACCCTCCCGTGGTTGTACGGCCACTACATTCAAGGTATGATTGAGCTGGGGCGGGCGATTCATCCTACAGCCAGGAGGCGGGGTTGGGAGACTTGACTGGTCAATCGGTCGGGCGCTACCGGGTTGGCGAGCGTCTGGGTGCGGGCGCCATGGGTGAGGTCTACAAAGCCCTGGACACCACCCTGAAGCGGCCCGTCGCCATTAAGCGCCTCTCCCCGGACCTGTCGGGAGACCCGAATTACCGACACCGGTTACTGAAAGAAGCCCAGCATGCCGCCCGCTTGAATCATCCTTGCATTGCCGCCATTCACGACATTCTGGAAGACATGGACGATCTCTTCCTGGTGATGGAGTTCGTCCAGGGCAAACATCTTCTTCAGTCCCTGGGCCAGCCCCTCGACATTGAGCTGTTCCTCACCATGGCGGTCCAGTGCGCCGAGGCCCTGGTGGCGGCCCACGAAAAGGGGATCGTCCACGGGGATATCAAGCCCGCCAACATCCTGCTCAGTTCAGAGCGGGAAGTGAAGTTCCTCGATTTCGGAGTTGCCCGCCGGCTGCCGGCATCCCTGCAGGACACCACTGCGGAGACAATCCCTTCAGCCCGGGAGGGGACGGTCCAGGGAACACCCGCCTATATGTCGCCTCAGGTCTTGCTGGGAAAAGAGAGTGATCCACAGTCGGATATTTTTTCTCTGGGAGTTGTCTTCTACGAGGTCCTGACCGGACATCACCCCTTTCTCGGCAAGACGATCGCCAGAACCGCCGACAGCATTCTCCACCAGACCCCCGCGCCCCTGCTGCGCTTGAATCCAAACATCCCGGAAGACTTTGAACGAATTGTCGAAAAAATGCTGGCCAAAGACCCGGGAAGGCGGTACGCCAGCGCGGCTGACCTTCTGGTTGACCTGCGCAGACTGGGGAGGGAGCAGGCCGAGTTTGAAGCGCCTGGCCCCAGGGATTTTCGGTGGAGATCGAGCAGGATCACTCTGGCGGTGGCGCTGCTGCTGGTCGTTCTGTTGGCCGGGTTCCTCTGGTGGGGACCAGGGAGGGACTTCCGGGTCTTCAGGAAACCACTTCCCGACAGACTCAATGTCGCGCTCCTGCCCATTACCACACACGGCGGAGGTCCACAGGACGAAGCCTTCGCCGCTGGACTTCACGCAGCACTGAACCACAAGCTCTCCCGGCTGACCACGAGACATCCGTTGACCGTCTCCCCCGCCACGCTGCTGCGCCACCGGAGGGTCCACGGGGTGGATCAGATCGGGATTGAGGTCGGGGCCAACCTGGCCTTGAAGGCAGTTGTGACCCGTTCGGGGAATCAGGCCCAAATCGCGATCGGCCTGCTCGAAGAAGGCTCGGGCCAGCGCTTGCGCAGCACCACCATCAGTGGATCTTTCAGTGATTCCATGGCCTTGGAGCTTCAATTGGCGCAGACTTGCCTTCAATTGTTAGGTCTGGAGTTGCGCCCGCGGGACCAGTTGGAGTTGACGCAATACGGAACTCGAAACCCGGCCTCCTACCATCTGTATCTTCGTGGACTCGGCTACCTGACCCATTCAGACGGCGGAGATGTCCAGCTTGCTGTCAGGGCTTTCGAGGAAGCGCTCTCTCTTGCCGGCAACAACTTTCCTCGGGCCCAGGTCGGACTGGGAGAGGCCTACTGGATCGACTACGGCCGGACCCGGAAGGAGAGTCTTGCAGCGGCCGCCCTCAACCTTTGCACCCAGGCAGCCCGCGGCAACGAAAACCTGGCCGAAGCTGAGTTCTGTCTGGGTCGGATTGCACAGCGGTCCGGGCGTCTCGAGGAAGCATTACAACACCTGAAGAGGGCCTATTACATCGAGCCCACCAGCGACGACATCCGGAAGAATCTGGCGGGCCTTTACGTCCGCTTGGGTCGCCAGGAAGAGGCCGAAAAGGTCTACCGCGACGCCGTCACCCTGCAACCAGAGTTCTGGCGAAGCCACAGTTCCCTGGGAGTCTTTCTGGGCGCTCGTTCCCGTTTCGCTGAAGCCGCCGAGGAACTGCGGCGAGCCACCCAACTGGCCCCCGAGTACTACCGCGCCTTCACCAATCTGGCAGTCACCTTCGCCGAGTTGTCACGCTGGCAGGAGGCTCGTGAAGCGGCGGAAAAATCGATTTCCATCAAGGCCACGGGGAAGGCCTACTCCAATCTCGCCACAGCCTACTTTTACCAGGGCTTCTTCCGCAAGTCAGTCGAAACATACAATACGGCTATTCTCTACATGGAGAACGAAAAAGGCCTCGAGTTTACCATCTACGGCAACCTCGCGGACGCCTTGTACTGGGCGCCTGGGCAACGGGAGAAAGCCCAGGCACAGTATCTGAAAGCCCTCAAGATGGCTGCTGAGGATCTGGGTCGCCAGACCCCCAGCCCCGTGGCTTTGGGCACCGCCATGGGAAGAATGGCAACTTACGCCGCTATGCTGGGCCGGCGAGAGCAGGCCCTCGAGTATCTCGCCAAGGCTCTTGCGGTCCTGCCCCGGGACGGAGAAACCATGCTCAAGGCGGCACTGGTTCATGAGCAGTTCGGCCAGGTCGGCGAGGCGCTGAAGTGGCTGTCGAAGGCTCTCAAGGCAGGAGTCCGGGAAACTAAGGTCCGTAGTCATCCGATGTTTGCGAGCTTATTGAAGGATCCGGAATACCAGGCTCTGTTCGAAGGGCGGTGAAGGCTTCAAGAGAGGGGCGCCGCGGAAGATGCAAGGTCGGATGACTTGTGCTCAGGAGGGAATGGAATGGAAAGTCAACTGGTGAGAATTGCAGTGGAGAAGATCGAACAGAATGACGACTCTGGCCAGGAGGGCTTCAGCATCACGGTCATACCCTGGCGGGTACAGCTTCACAAACAGACCGGCCCCACCTCAATCGAGTGGGAATGTGAACAGCCCTTCTCGATCCGCTTCCACACCCCCGGCCACTTTCGGACCACCTGGCCGTTTTCCGCCGGCACCCTCTGCTGCGGCGAGCGGGCCTCCAGCGGAGAGCTGTTCCCGAGCGCTCAGCCCGGCGCCTACAGTTACACCATCGAGATCTTTCCAGAGAAGGATCGAAGAATTGCAATCGATCCGGACTATATGATGGAAGAAGACTAGCGAGTAGCGAGCGACCTCATACCGCCGAGCGGCCATTGAGGTGATGATTTGGTTGCCTTGACCGCCTTTGTGTCGGCCCTCCGGGCCTGTCGGCGAGGGACATCAGGCCTCCCGGCCCTTACGGACCGGGCTACTCGAATGTCGGCCCTCCGGGCCTTTG
>JBHHYX010000498.1:0-3626 GCA_046757765.1 Acidobacteriota bacterium
GGGAGTGGCCGGCGTTGGGGGAATAGTTTGAATCCGGTTCTCAACGGGATTCTGGGGGGGATGGCAGTTGAATGGGATCCTGGCCTACTCGACCGGGCAACCTCGAACGATTGCCAGTAACGGTCGCAACAACCTGACCATCCGGGATTCCAGCACCGTCTCCTTCAGCGGGAACGATCCGTCAATCACCAGCTCCGTCAACAAAGGAGACACCATTACTGCGCTGACGGACGCGCAAAAGAAGCTGTTCGATCACCCGGTGGCCGGTAGCGCGGGCGATACCGCCCAGCGATTCTTCGACAATGCCTCCTTCTGGGTGCTGGATGGGAGCGTTTTCAAATCGTTCCGGATGCCCTGGTTTGCGGGCGAGGATGCTGAGTGGCAGTTCCGCTTCGAGTTCTTCAACCTGACCAACAGCACTCGGTTCAACAACTTCAACTCCAATTTCGTCTCCTCCTCCTTTGGGAATATTACTTCGTCGCGAGATGCTCGTATCATGCAGTTCGCGCTGAAGTTCATATTCTGACGCCCTCCGGGGCCTCTTTGGGACGATCGCCGCGGTCCGACTTTTCAGCCGGGCCGCGGCTTTTTCTTGCCCGTGAATTGTGTTACAACTGACAACCGACAAGAGAGTGCGACTGGATTCCAGGGATTGACATGATAGTCGTACGAAGAGTTCGAGCATGATAAAGAGATCGCTTCCTGTGCTTGTGGGACTGCTTTTCGTTGCAACCCTCTCCATGGGGTTGAGCGCTCCCCAGGGAAAAAAGAAGCAAAAGCAACAGAAACGAGAGGCTACCACCAACTACTATCGACGATGGTTGGACCAGGATGTCGGGTACATCATCAGCAAACAGGAGCGGGAGGTCTTCAAGAAGCTGGCGACCAGCCAGGAGAAGGATCGATTCATCGAGGAGTTTTGGTATCGCCGCGACCCGGATCTGAAAACCCGGCGCAACGAATTCAAAGAAGAACATTACCGCCGAATCCAGTACGCCAACGATCATTTCAATGCCGGGATACCAGGGTGGAAAACGGACCGCGGCCGGATCTATATCATGTTCGGACCGCCCGACCGCAAGGAGAGCCACCCCAACGGAGGGTGGTACCAGCGGAAGGCTTACGAGGGAGGCGGGGAAACATCCGTATTTCCCTTCGAGGTCTGGGAGTATCGATACATCGATGGAGTCGGCACCGAGGTCGAGCTCGAGTTTGTGGATCTCAGCGGCGCCAATCTCTACCGACTGACGATGGATCCCCAGGAAAAGGACGCGTTTCTGACCGTCCCCGGAATGGGCCTCACATTCAATGAATTGTACAACCCGGCTTTCAACCAGCGTAAGTCCGTCGATCGCGTGCTGGGCCGGCGCGAAGGGGGCTTGCTCGAACATGCCGGCGTCTTCGAACGTGCCAAGGATCACCCATTCCAGAAGTCTGAGTTGATGCTGAAAATCGCCAAGGCGCCGGCGATCCGCTACACCGACCTCAGAGATATTGTGACCACATCGGTCTATTATGATCAATTACCGTTCCATGTGGAGACGGACCGCCTCCAGATCACGGAAAACTCCTATCTGGTTCCCGTGACCATCTTTTTCAACAACTCGGATATTTCCTTCGCACGGGCGACATCGGGTTGGAGCGGGCGGCTTCAGGTATATGGGGTGGTCACAACGCTGTCGAAACGGCTCGAGTTCGAATTCGATGATGACATCATGGCGACCTACACGGATGGAGAAGTGGAGAGCGCTCAAAAATCGTCGGGGGCCTATCAGCGAAAACTAGCTCTCTCGCCCGGCCGCTACAAGCTGGATCTCATTCTTCGGGATTCAGTCAGCGGAAAGATGGGTACCCAGTCTGTGGGTATCAATGTGCCCGCAGCCTCCGCCGGGGAACTTACGACCAGCTCGATTGTTCTGACTCGGAAGATTGAAGCCTCCACATTGGACATGAGCCAGAACTTCGTCCTGGGACCTTTCAAGATCAAGCCGCAGGTCGACGGCAAGTTCCCGCGTGGAGAATTCCTCGGTTTCTATATGGAGATTTACAACTTCAAGCTGGATCAGGCTACCCAGAAACCAAAGCTCGAAGTTGGATACGCCATCACGCATCGAGGCGAAGATCCTGCCTCATTCAAGGTCGTGAGACAAAATCTCGGTCTTACCTCGGACCGGGTTTACCTGGCGCGCATGGTTCAGCTACTCAAGCAAGAACCGGGTGGCTATGACCTGGTGTGTCGGATTACGGATCGGGTGGGCGAACAATCCATCACCACACGCGCTCCGTTCACAATCACCGCTGCTCCGACGAAGGGTCCGTAGGGCACGTGTGCATTGTGCCGCTCGTCCACAAGCTCTCAGGGAAGGTCCGTTTCCAGGAACCGCAACTCCCGCCTGATTTGTACGGCGAGGTCGGACTCAGGTTCTGATGCGGCGATCTCGAGAGCCTTTCGAAGATGTGTGGTTGCTTCGGCTGTCTTTCCCTGCCGGGCCAAGACTAAGCCGAGAATGTACTGAGTCTTGGCCATTCCGGGGTGCGTTTCCAGAACCCTCCTGAGCTGAGCAGCGGCCTGGTCGAGCAATCCTCGGCTGAACAGAGCGGCTCCCAGGTTGCTCCGAAGCTCCGGGTCATCGGGTTTGATCTTAAGGGCCCTCCTGAAATGCGGTATGGCCTTCTTGAGCTTTCCGCGGGAGGCCAATGCGGCACCCAGGTTGCTGTGTGCCCGTACCGACGCGGGGTCGATCCGAAGGGCCTCCTGGTAATGAACGACCGCCTCCTTGAGCCTTCCCTGTTTGGCAAGTTCCACGCCCAGGTTATTGCTTGCCTCCACGTAAGAGGGGTCCGATAATTCCGGCTCTGCTGCCAGGATTCTCTGGGACTGTGCAAGATAAAAAGCTGCGTCTTCGAGGAGATCATCCTCGAGGAAGCCCATGGCGATGGATCCCAAACTGAGGCGCGGGGCCTGGGTCGCCCACCTACCCGGGAAGGGAGCAGCAGTTCGGCGCCTCTCGTCCAAGCCATCTTCGAGAGATTTGAGGTCGGCCAAGAGATCACCCATCCGGACCGGACCCCTATAGATAGTCGCCAGCTCGCCTCGAGCGTCGACCAGGAAACTGGATGGAAGGGAGAACGGACGCCGCACATCGAAAAGCCGGTTCTGTAGGATTTCCAGCTTGTCCAAGAGCATCGGGTTAGCCAGTCCCCAGGTGAAGGGGAAATCAAATCGGGCTCTGAACTCCCCGGCCGCCTCCTCGGAGGATCCATCATCCCCCAGGCCGTCGACGCTGAGAGCGATGATCTCCAGGCCTCCGGCGCGAAGCTGGGGAGCCCATTGGGCCAATTCCTGCAGTTCACCGGCACAGGGTGAACACCAACTGGCCCACAGGTTGATCAACATGGGATTCCCGCTCCGTTCTTGGAGAGTATGATGTCTCTTCTCAAAATCCGTATACTGCAAGATCGGCAGTGGGGCACGGGCCGCCAGCGGCATTCGCTCGCTGCCCTTTCGATCCGGCCCTTGCAACCGAGAGGGGACCAGGCGAACGGATCTCTTAGGGGGTGCCCAGAGCTTGGCGGCACCGCTGCCTTGAACAATCTGATAACGGCGGTCCGCCTGCAGGCCGTGG
>JBHHYX010000499.1:0-3602 GCA_046757765.1 Acidobacteriota bacterium
GGCGGACCCATGTGGCTCGCCATGCACGGGGGCGGATGCGTGAACTGCCACGGGGTGCACGGTCGGGGTGGCGTGCCGGTGCCGATGGGAACGAAGCTCCCTCCGGATATCCGGTACAAGCTCCTCACGGAGAAGGAACCCCATGCCCACGGAGCGGGGGAGGGGCACCCGGTCTACACTGATGAGTTGATCAAACGGGCCATCACCCAAGGCCTCAATCCCGTCGGCAAGCCCCTGGACTCAACGATGCCCCGGTGGCAGATGACGGATGAAGACCTGAGCGACCTCATTGCGTATCTCAAGACGCTGCACTAGGTCTCATGGGCAGGGTGACATCAAGGGGAGGGAAATCCGATGATGCCGGGCGGGATGTGGGGTGGTCAAGGGTGGTGGGGCCTCGGCTACGGACCTGTCGGCTGGATGATCATGCTCCTCTTCTGGGGCCTAATCGTTGTTGGGGTCGTGCTGCTCTTGCGGTGGCTCCTCGAGCAGACGCGGCCCAGGGGAGGGTCGTCCGGCGAATCCGCCTTGGAGATTCTGAAGAAACGCTATGCGAAGGGAGAGATCGATAAGGAGGAGTTCGAGGCAAAGAAGCGGGACTTGATCTGAAGTACCAAGGGGTGCCAGGGGAACAAGAACAAGGAGGATGCCATGCTGTACGTTGTTGAGACAGGGAAGCCTTTCGAGACCGCCGTTCGCGATCTTGAGGAGGCGGTGAAGCGGCACAAGTTCGGGGTGCTGCATGTGCATGATCTCAAGAAGACATTGAAGGAGAAGGGGATTGACTTCCCCGCCCAGTGCCGGATCCTCGAAGTCTGCAATCCGCAGCGGGCCACTGAAGTCTTGAGTAAAAGCATGACGGTCAACCTAGCGCTCCCCTGCCGGATCTCAGTCTATGAGGAAGGAGGAGCGGTGAAGATCGGGATGATCCGGCCGACCAGCCTGCTGGCGCTGTTTCCGGGCAAAGAGGAACTGGGAAGTGTCGCCCAGCAAGTGGAGCAGGAGACCATGCGGATGATCGAAGAGGCACGGTAAACTTCACCCACCATTCGTGCCTCAGGTGGCACGGGGGCTGGCCGATTGACCTCGGACGGTCACGAAGTCTCTGGAGGATGGGCGATGGACGGCTCTCGTCTCGAACGTAAGCAAAAATCCCATAGTCGGGAGGCAGGGAGCCACGGCGTTCAGCATGGAGCCGGCGGCGGGCATGGGGGCGGTCACCATGCGCACCACGCGCATATGGTTGCTGATTTCCGGCGCCGGTTCTGGATTTCCCTTATCTTGACCCTCCCTGTCCTAGTTCTGGCCCCCCTTATCCAGCGGGTCTTGGGAGTCGAAGAGACCTGGAGTTTCCCCGGTGATCGGTTTGTCCAGTTTGGCTTTGCCAGCGTCATCTTCTTGTACGGGGGCTGGCCTTTCCTCAAGGGGATCCATGACGAGCTTGGCAAGAAGCGGCCAGGCATGATGACCCTGATTGGTTTGGCCATTGGTGTGGCTTATGGCTACAGCAGCCTCGTGGTATTCGGGTTACCGGGACAGGTGTTTTTCTGGGAACTGGCCACCCTGATCGACATCATGCTCCTTGGCCACTGGATTGAGATGCGTTCGGTGATGGGGGCTTCTAGGGCCTTGGAGGAGCTGGTGAAGCTGATGCCTTCGGAGGCTCACCGACTGAGAGAAGATGGCAGTACCGAAGACGTCCCCTTGAGCGAGTTGCGAAAGGGAGACCGGGTACTGGTGAAGCCGGGCGAGAAGATTCCCACCGACGGAGTGATTGTCGAGGGCCGAACCACGATCGATGAGGCCATGCTGACGGGCGAGAGCAAACCAGTGGAGAAAGGCGAGGGGGACAAGGCCATCGGAGGAGGCATCAATGGGGAATCTGCAATTACCATCGGCGTAGAAAAGACTGGTAAGGAAACCTACCTTTCGCAGGTCATCGAGCTGGTCCGTCAGGCTCAAGAGTCTCGATCCCGTTCGCAGGATCTGGCCAACCGTGCGGCCTTGTGGCTCACCGTCATCGCGCTGAGTGCAGGAGGCATCACGCTTGCGGTCTGGCTGATCGTGGGAAAGGACTTCAACTTCGCCCTGGGTCGCATGGTCACCGTCATGGTCATTACGTGTCCGCATGCCCTGGGGCTGGCGGTTCCGCTGGTGGTTGCCGTCTCCACCGCGCTTTCAGCAAGCAATGGGCTGCTGATTCGTGACCGTTCCGCCTTTGAGCGGGCGCGGTTGCTGCAAGCCGTCGTGTTCGACAAGACCGGCACGTTAACGGAAGGCCGCTTCGGGGTCACCGACATTATTTCGCTGGGTGAACAGGGGGAAGACGAATTGCTTCGGAATGCGGCGAGCCTGGAAAGTCAATCGGAGCATCCCATTGCAACTGGAGTAGTGCGGGGAGCGAAGGCAAGGGGGCTATCCTTCCCAATTCCCCGCGATTTCAAAGCCATTCCGGGAAAAGGAGCACAGGCCACCGTCGATGGCAAGCAGGTCAAGGTCGTCAGTCCTGGCTATCTCAAGGAGCACGGCCTCGGGGTGGACAACAGCCGCGTGCAGGAGTTAGCAGCCGAGGGAAAGACGGTCGTATTTGTCCTGGTGGATGAGCAGGTCAAGGGTGCCATCGCCCTCGCGGATATCATCCGTCCGGAGTCTCGCCAGGCGCTCAATGCGCTGAAGGAAATGGGAATCCAGGTGATGATGCTTACGGGGGATTCCTCCGCTGTGGCGCGCTGGGTCGCCCGAGAGCTTGGGCTGGATGACTTCTTTGCCGAGGTCCTGCCCGATCAAAAGGCGGCAAAGCTCAAGGAAGTCAAGTCACGGGGGCTGATCGTAGCCATGACCGGCGATGGGGTGAACGACGCGCCGGCCTTGGTGCAGGCGGATGTGGGCATAGCCATCGGGGCCGGGACCGACGTGGCCATCGAGTCGGCCGATATCGTCCTGGTGCGAAGCGACCCCCGGGATGTGGTCTCCATTGTCCAGCTTGCACGCGCGACCTATCAGAAGATGGTTCAAAACCTCTGGTGGGCGACCGGCTACAATGTCGTGGCCATTCCCCTGGCAGCGGGAGTACTCTATCAGCAGGGGATCCTGCTCTCTCCGGCGGCAGGAGCTATCTTGATGTCCCTCTCCACAGTAATCGTTGCCATTAATGCGCGGCTACTACGGCTGCCGGTTAAAATGGCCGCAGCCTAAGCCGCCGTGGGAGCTCTTTCAGCTGATGCCGACCGGTGCCCATCCGGTCCACAGGAGGGCGATCCGTGGACATCAGTCAGATCGCGGTCACCCTCACCAACCTGAGGCTTCCAGTTCTCATCGTCTGGTACCTCTGGTTCTGCTGGTCGGTACGGAGAATGCATCATCCGAAGTAGAGGAGGAGCATCGAATGCGAGTGGGTAGACGGTGCCGCGATAGACTGCGACGACAATCACGCTCATCGGCCCTGGTGGGGTCTCTCCTCGCCGGAGGCGTGCTGCTCAGCCTTTCCCTGCCACTGCTTGCCCACGGTCCTCAGCAACACCCGCACCAGATGGAGCCTACGGAACCAGCACCAGGCCATGCTCACGGGAGCAACGCGCACGGACACAAGATGCCCATGAAGG
>JBHHYX010000500.1:0-3595 GCA_046757765.1 Acidobacteriota bacterium
TATGAGAACACGTGGCCCCATCATGCCAGGCTCTTTGATGCTGTGGATTCTCTGGTCGACGGTCTGGGTTACTCCTTTGTCTCCGGCATGAAAGGCTACCTGGCTCGACAGCCGACAACCTCGAGTATCGCCGCTTCTCTGCAGTCGAAGTTATTCGACGCCAAGTTGCTTTGCCATTCCGATGGAACCGTCATCTTGCGGACGAGTGACGAGAGCGTCATCAGGAAGATTGAGCATGGGTTGCCCGAGTTCCTGAAGGTTCAGTCAGCCGCCGGTTGGGCAATCGACTCCGTCCGCCGCCGGCGCTATCAGGCTTTGCACGAAGAGTCGGAACGCCTCAATCGGTGGTTTGGGTTCATACCGGTCATTGCCTACAATCAGTTGACGAGCGCCTTGTCGCTTACCGACTCGACTGCCTATCTGGAGTTTCTCGATCAGCTCAACCGCCGAAAGGAGCTCTATTTCGAGGAACTGGACACCAATGGCCAACTCTCGTCCCGGCTTTTTTTTACCCGGCCAACAGGTGCCGGAGGTTCTCTGGGAAAGCTGCCTCCTCCAGTGTGGGAGTACCGCACCGGATACGCTCAGGAGCGGCCTCTATTGCCGGCCCCGTTTCTTCTTCTCTTTTTAGAATGTACGGCTCTTGCGCTGGTAGGGGCGGTTGTTTTCCAGCGGTCAGACGTGATTTGAAGGGGCTGGATGTTGCAGATTGCTCTAAATGAGTTGCGCAACCTGTGTAAAGCGTGGCGCTTCCAGCTGTTGTTCTTATTGGGGACTTTTCTTTTCCTTTTTTCCAGCGTGACCTTTTCAGCCAGGTATGAGGCTCAGGCGGCAGGCTTCGACCAGTTTATTGAGATGGAGATCGAGCGCTTCCGCCGGGCAGATGAAGTCGGTGCGTGGTCGACGCACATCCTTCAGCTCATGCTTCCTCCCGATGCCGCTGCGCTGGTGTTCGCTGCAAATGGTGAATACCTTCCCAATATTCTCGGATTCACCGTATCTGAGCGCCGCCGTATTCGCTATGGTTCGAGCCTGGACTACAATTTTGCAATACCCCGGTTCAATCGGACCGACTGGACTTTTCTTGTTGGTTATCTTCTGAGCTTTGCAGCGCTCGTTTTGTCGTTCGATCAGATCACCAGTGAACGGGAAGCCGGCACTTTGAGACTCTTATGTTCGTATAGTCTTTCCCGCACCCGGATACTGCTCGGGAAGTATTTAGCCTCTCTGATCGCCATAGTGCTCCTGTTGGCTGCTGGAACGTTAGCCTCTCTGAGCGTCCTGAGTCTGCTTGCACCTGAGATACCGCTCGGACTCAGTGCCGGTTTATTGTCGGTCTGGGCTGTATCTGTTGTCCTCGTTCTTTCCATCTATCTGGCTCTGGGACTTTTGATGTCCACCATTTGCGCCAGTTCATCTCAAAGTCTTTATCTGGCACTGGGGTTTTGGGTCATGCTGGTCATTGTGCTCCCGAGCGCAGCGCAGCTTGCAGCCGGTTACGTCTATCCAGCTCGAACAGCTTCAGAAGTGGACCGTGAGATCTCTCTGAAGATTCGCGCCGAAGCAGCGGCGAACAGGGAGGGTCGCCCGGAGTCGGATCGAACGAGTCGCGCGGCCCGGCTTCGCGAACTCTCGGAGTTGTACAACGAGCAATTTCGCAGCAATCTGCGCCAGGCCAAGTGGGGTACACAGCTTTCGAAGCTGACACCGAACGGGGTCCTGTATGACTCGTTGAGTCTCGCTTTTCGTAGTGGCATATACCGATTGGAGGACATGGCGACCCAGGCTGCCCTGCAGGCAGACCAGGTGGGCGCGGAGGTCAAGCGCACGTCCGAAATCTCGACCCATCCCATCTTTAGTTTTGTCCGAAGTTTGCGGGAGAATTATGCACTGCAACCGCCCTGGAGAGACTGGGCTCTGCTGGGGTTGGTTAACCTGGTACTTCTGGTCGCTGCCGGGATTCGTTTTCAAATGCTCGAACTGTAAGGCGAACTGCCGTAGCCATTTTCCAAACCCGGGAGGGATTCTGCCGGTGCCTATTGGCTGTCGACGCTCAAACCCCACAGTCTTGGATCCCGTATTATGAGTCTTCCATCCCGTATTATGAATACACTATGTCGCCAATAAGCGTAGACGACTGGGTCTTATGTGCATTAATATGTACTGTATTACCAATATGGCCTTCTGATAAGGATGTCTGGTCACTTTCCAGCGCATTCAATACAGCCAGGCTCAAGCTAAAAAGAAGGGAGTAGCGAAGTGAAGAAATCTATAAGGGTCCCTATGATGATTATCGGTCTCTAGTTGGCAGTCTGCATGATACCAACTGCAAAAGTGGAGGCAGGGGATGCTGCGTGCAATCTAGCCACATATCATGGCGCACCTATCTTTGACTGTTCGTGTGGGGGCACTGGGTGTTACGACAACTGTGGCCCAGGTTCGCGCGATTGTATCAGCTGGAGCGAATCGTGCGACAGCTCTCTCGGTGCGTTGACCAGCCAATTGTCCTTTGCTGGTCAACCCCGCACGTTCGAAATCCGGCGGACCTCTTCCGCCCTGAGGTACATTGACATGTTCCGGCCTCTCATCGCTTTTTGGCTGACTTGCGGTCTTCTGCTTCTGTTTTCAATGTCTGGTTGTCTTTCCGATGAAAACAACGCATCCGGTCCCGGAGAAAGAGAGACCACGCCTCGCTTCTCTCTCCTGCGCCAGGAAGAGTTTCGACTTCACGACGAGACAGTGCCAATCCAATACCTGCACGTATTGATCGCGCTGCCGGAAAAGGCGGATGCCGACGGCCGATTTTTAAGTGTGGACCGGCTGGCCCAGAAGGTACGAATGTTTTCTGAAAAGGGTGTGCTGACAGGCTATCTACAACCGGAGGGAGTCGCCCCCAAGGCGTGGCGACCGGAAAGTGCCGGCCTAGAGCACGATGGCCGTTCGCTGTTGGTGATCGAAAAAGGAGGTAACCTCTGGCGGTTTGATTTGGACGGGAGACGCCCTGCGGAGCTACTATTTCGCAACTGGCTGGTATATCGCTTGGCAGTCAGTCCAAACGGCCGGCTATATTCCCTTCGACCCATGCCCGCAGGAGAAATTCATGTCGTGGAAGGAGAGAAATTTGGTGCGTCTTTTTTGGAGCCGGATGAGAACAATCGTTTTTTGAACTACAGCACTGGTGGCTCAGTAACCTTTGATGAGCAGGGAGACCTTTATGCTATTCGGCGTCTGGAGGGCACGGTTTTCCACTTCGATCCCGCAGGAAGAGTGAAAGAGACTTGGAAGGTCTCGCCCCTTTACTTCAGGGAGTTCAGACGTGATTTCAATCCTATGAAGTCGACCCGCGATCGGGAGGTCTTGATGGCCTGGGGCCGTACCCATACACGCTTTGCCGGGATCGAGTACCTGAAGGGAGGAATGGTTGCTGTTTTGGTTGCCAACGATCCGCCCGCGGTGCCAAACACCCTGGAGCTTTACAATACCAACGGGAAACACCTCGGCGGTGTCGAGTTTGACGGCTTCCTCGTCGGCAGCGATGGACGGCGCGATCTCTACGCCACCGATAAAAATTTCTTCTTCGACTCGCCTCCAATGG
>JBHHYX010000501.1:0-3586 GCA_046757765.1 Acidobacteriota bacterium
CTTTGTAAAAAATCTTTGCCATTTTGCGATAAACTCTACGACTTAGTTACTAAGTACGATCCGGAGGAATCGGCATGAGCTTTCGAGGATTCATCTGGAAGAACGGCACTCGCAACAAACACCGTGCCATCCTCACTATTTTCAGCGTCGCGCTGGCCTTGTTCGTTATGGCGACATTGATGTCCTTTGTCCGGGCGATTGAAAAGAATCTGGACCTCTCGAACCCGCTACGCCTGATCGTTCGACATGCCGTCTCCCTGGCCAATCCCTTGCCGGAGCGCTATTACGCGCAGATCCAGAAAACTCCCGGCATTGCAGCCGTAACCACCCTGAACTGGTTCGGAGGCATCTACATCGATCGCGCCCACACTGATTTTGCCCAATTCAGTTGCGAACCGGATACGTTCTTCGATGTCTATAAGGAATTGCGAATCACGCCGGAGGGCAAGCAGGCATTCGTCCGGGAGCGGACGGCGGCTATTGCCGGACGCCGGCTGGCCGAGAAACATGGCTGGAAACTTGGAGATCGAATCACCTTGAAGGGGGCGATCTACCCGGCCGACATGGAGCTGACAATCCGCGCCTTCTTCGATTCTTCGATTAACCAAGAGGGCGCGGTCTATTTTCACCGTGACTATTTGGAAGAGGCGCTGGGGCGTCCGGGCATTGTCGGCACGTTCTCCGTTCTGGCGAATTCAGCCGAAGCCGTTCCCCGCATTGCGGAGCAGATCGACGGAGCGTTTCAGAATACCGATTTCCCGACCAAAACGGAGACTGAGAGAGCTTTCACGATGGGCTTCATTTCCATGCTGGGTAACTTGAGGACCCTCATCGCTACAATTAGCGCAGTGATCATTTTTACCATCCTGCTAGTGACAGCCAATACGATGGCCATGTCCGTTCGGGAACGCATTCGGGAAATCGCTGTATTGAAATCCCTCGGCTTCCGCCGGAGGACGGTCATGCTGTTGCTGATTGCCGAAGGAGTTTTCATCGCCCTTCTGGGTGGATTGATTGGGGCTGTCGGAGCGCGCATCGCATTCAGCTCAGTCGATATGGCCGCACTGAGCCAGGGGTTTTTTCAACGCCTGGATGTGACGGCGGGCATCATTGGAATCGGGCTGGGCGTCGCCTTCGTTGTCGGTTTGCTGAGCGCAGGCATCCCGGCTTTTCAAGCCGCGAAGTTGACCGTTGCCGATGGCCTGCGCCATGTCGGCTGAGACTCCGACCGCAGCGCTGATGTTCTGTTTTGATCCGCGTCTGCGCGGAATGAAATGTGGATAGGGAGACTGATGGCGATTCCGCTGAAGTATAACTTTCGAAGCCTGCTGCAGCGCAAGGTGAGCACGCTGATGACGACGTTGAGCATTGCCCTCGTTGTGGCGATCTTCATTGGGGTGATGTCGCTTGCCACCGGTCTGGAAAATGCCTTAGTTTCATCGGGGAATCCCTCAAACATTCTCGTACGCAGGCGGGGATCCGATTCAGAGCTCAGTAGTTTCGTCACACGCGAAGCCTTTCAAATTCTCAAATACCTACCCGGTGTCAAGGCCGGGGCCTCCGGCGAGCCGTTGGCTTCGCAAGAACTGGTCGTCATTGTCAATCTCTTGAAGCGGGGGCAGCAACAAGGATCCAACGTAACCATCCGAGGCCTGTCCGCTGTAGGATTGAGGATGCGACCCCAGGTGCGGGTCGTCGAGGGACGGATGTTCCAACAAGGACTTCCCGAGATCATCGTCAGTCGAAACATCTCAAACCGGTTTCAAAATGCCGGTATCGGCGACTCCATCCATTTCGGTAAGAGCGACTGGAAGGTCACCGGGTTGTTCGAAGCAGGCAATACGGCCTTCGACTCCGAGATCTGGGCGGACTACAACCAGGTTGGCGCCGAATTCAATCGGCAATCCTCTTCTTCGGTGCTGTTGAGCGCAACCAGTCAGGCTGTGGTTCCCTCCATCATTGATCGAATCGAAAAAGACAGGCGTTATAACCTGATGGCACAGTCCGAGACCGCCTATTACGCGGAACAGACCGGAGCGGCCGCGCCCATCAAAGCCATGGGAACGTTTATTGCTCTGGTCATGGGCATCGGGGCTTGCTTTGCTGCCATGAACACCATGTATGCGGCTGTCACGTACCGAACCCAAGAGATTGCCACGCTGCGGATTCTGGGGTTCAAGCGTCGCAACATTCTCCTCTCATTTTTGACGGAATCTCTCCTGCTGGCCATGGTTGGAGGAATCATGGGTTGCCTGCTGGTCTTACCGGTGAACGGAATCACGACTGGAACAGCCAACTGGCAAACGTTCAGCGAATTGACCTTTGCTTTCCAGATTACTCCGAATCTACTTCTGGACGGTCTATTGTTCGCGTTTCTCATGGGTCTTCTTGGGGGCATTTTACCTGCTCGCCAGGCCTCGAAGCAGCTCCCGGCCGCGGCCCTGCGGGAAGCCTAACCGCCTCAGTTGTCCAGGCGGGCAGTACCGGATCTGTTTCCGATGGCGACCTTGAATGCGCAAAAGCGCGCTGACATTCGCGCTAGAACTCAATGTCCATTACCTTCAATTCATCGAGGTCAGCGACCAGAGCTTCAGCCACCGGTACATGCGTCGGGTGATTCTGGTACTCATCAAGCGCGTCCTGATCAGCCAGGCTCACGATGATGCCATGGGTGAATCCGCCGGCACGGTCGCTGACGTTTGCGCCACATTCCAACTTGCTAACCGCAGGAACGGAATCAGCAAGCCCTCGACAAGCCTGCATATGCTCCTCAATACGTGAATCTGGGACATCTTCCTTGAACTTTAGCCATGCTACGTGTCTCAGAGCCATCTAAATCCTCCTTTTCTCCTCTAGTAGCTGAGGGGCGCCTAACTGCCTGTGGCTAACCTGTAGGCTGGATGTCAGGTTCAGCCACTTATTGGACGACCAGGTTGGCGCCGAATTCAATCGACAATCCTCATCTTCGGTGCTGTTGAGCGCAACCAATCAGGCCTCGAAACAGCTCCCCGCCTCAGCCCTACTGGAAGCCTAACCGCTTCAGCCAGTTCTTAGGCCCACTACGAGAATTTTGTTCTCGTTGTTCTGAGACGAATTGAGGCCTGGGGAGATTTCGTTTATAATTCCCCAGTTTCTAATCTCTGCCTCCTATCTCCCGCACAGCGGGATACCAAGGGCGGAGCCCTTGGGTACTTCTCCAGGCGGGCGGCGGTGCAGCTCGAGCCGAGAGAAGAAGCCATGCGTCGCTTACCGAAAAACCGTCGGCCGACCCACCCCGGTGAGGTCTTCCTGAAAGACTTCTTGAATCCGCTGGGGATCTCCCGGAAGAAAGCCGCACAGCGTCTCCGGATCTCCTATCCGAGAATGAACGAGATCGTCAACGGGAAGCGCACCGTGACACCGGACACCGCGCTTCGGCTCGCCAAGTTCACGGGCACTGAATACGAGTTCTGGCTCAATCTCCAGCAGGCCGTCGATCTCTGGGAAACACTGCATTCGGATCAGGCGGTGGAGTTGCTGGAAATCCGGCCCGCAGGCGTTCCCTGACCCGCCGGCATGATGGGTTCCTCCACTGACATCGTTCGCT
>JBHHYX010000502.1:0-3568 GCA_046757765.1 Acidobacteriota bacterium
TGAAAACGAAAGGCCCAACCCTTCCGCAAGGGCCGCACCCGGTTTTTCAGCTTCTGGTCCTCGCCCGGACGCTCCGTCCGGTATGGCGGCTTTTTCGGGTCAATGCTCTGGTGGAGGTAGAACTTGCGCCCCTGGGGAATATGAGTGGCGAGCCCCAAATCCTTCTTTGCCGTGAACAAGGTTCCGGGCGCTGGGTTTCGAGAAAGGGTTTTTCTTCGAAAGTAGAAGGAGGGGCAGGGCGGTTTGGGCGAGGCGAGGATCTTGAGCGGCGTCCAGTTGTGGTAACAGTCTTCCTCCGGCTTTTGGATCAGCTCCCCGTCGCTGAAACGGAGGCGACCGGCCAGGGCTCGGGCCTTCTCCTGGTCCGATTTTCCCTCTTCAAGCTCCTCCACCAAACCGAAGAGCGCTTCAGCCGGTGTGATCGTCTTTCGCTCAGGGTTGAAAGGCAAAAGCTCTGGATTGACCTCGGAAAAGTAATCATGCGCGCTCCCTTCGATCTCTTTGCGCCACAGCTGGCTGACCCAAAGCTCCTCAACTTCATCACCGCGACGGTTGGGCCGGAAGAACACGATGTCTCCGCCGGCCAGCCGGTAGGGCGGACGGCGATCTTTGAAAGGTTGGGCCCCTTTGAGAGCGTAGGGAAGGGGGTCCTGACCACTCCTGGCCCGGCGATTGTTCTCCTCCTCCCGGGCTCGCGCCATCCGCTCAAACCGCTTCAGCGCTTCTTTCTGAATGGGAAACGTCGGCCACTTCTCGGCCCCCTTGGGATAAGGAAGGAAGAGCTCGTGTGTCTTGGTCCTGGGAATATCCGTGCGCCGCGGGGAAAAGAGCACACGCATGATTCCGCGAGTCGAACTGGGGAAGCACTTTTTCCGAATTGCTCCTCGCACCCGGGCTCCAAGAAGGATAGACGCCCCCCGCATCTTACCGCCACTTCCCGTCACCCTGAACCCGGTACCCAGGCTGTAAGAGCCATCCAGTCTGGCATAGACGAACTCCCGGTTGCGGGCGCTGTATGCCTTGGGAGCGGTGCCAATAGTGCTCCGGCTACAATACGCCTTTAATTTCACGTCGGAGTCGGGAAACATTATGCGGTAGGGACGGGGAAGCTCGAACCAGCCTCCGCCGCCGGCATAGAGGGTGGGCGCGGCAAAAGGCCGAAGCCGAAGCTCTCCATTCTCTTCGACGATCATCCCGATGGCCGAAAAGTGTTGGGGTTCGGGCCTGACATCATCGTTGAAGATGACGCGTCTGGAGTAATAAGTGTCCTCAAGGACCCTCAAGGCCGAGTTGGAAGCCGCTTCAGCGAGGGAGGATATACAGCCGCGAAGCGAGGTGGCGGGGAGGGCGGGTTTCTGGTTGCGCTCAAAGGGGTGGACGCGCGTGTAGCCGTCAGCGTCGTCGCTTTGCTGGGATCCGATGACAACCGGACCGCAAGTCTCCACCACGCAGACGATGCGGCCGCTATGGGTCCCCTGGTGGTATTGATCGAAGGTGCGGTGAGCCAGAAGGGTTGAAGTGAAGGCCGCTCCCTTTTCGGGAAGGTCGATGGAGTTCGGGATGGTGCACTCGAGTGGCACAAAGTGATAGGGGTTCTTGAAGCTCATTGAAAACCCTCCTGGAGACATTCCACCAGACAGCCCAGCGCCATCTGCTGGGCGGTGCGAAAGCGGCTCAGGTCGCTCAGCTCAGAGACATCTTCGGGAATCCAACCCCGTTCCAGCCAGACGGGCCACTTGTCCGGCAGCCCCACGGCGGTGATGCGGGCGGTGCAGGCGCCGAAGCCCTTGCCGCGACCCAAACCGAACTGGATGTCTCCCTCGATAAGATCTCTCATGCCCAGCACCAGCAGCCCGGCGTGGCCGGCGTCGATACGGGCCAGATCGATCCCGATGCGCCCCTTCAGGCAAGGCTTGAAGCGATAGCGCGCGTTGAACTTCTTGCCCGGGGCGGCTCCCCCTGTGAAGCGGTCGATGGCGACGAGCTCCTGCTCCAGCTCCTCCCCCTCCTCCAGCGGGAAGAAGTCAGGGATCTCGAGCGGCGAACGCCAGCCGCTGGCGCCAAAGAGGCGGCAGGTGAGGCAAAGATTCTCAACGGCGTCTCTCGTTCCTTCTTCCTCTTTCTTTTCCTCTCCCTCTCTTTCTGGGACCGCGGTCATCCTGGTGACCGGCTTGCAGGCAAGCTGGGGATCGTCGATGTAACAGGGCGGGCGCAACCGCCTGGACGAGGTGGCTCCGCCGTTGCGGCGCGCTCCGGCCGGAGCCATGGTTCTGGCAATGCGTTCGGCCTGGGAGCGGAGGGCGCCCCGGAAGGAGGATGAGGAGAGGAGAATGGCCCCATCGGTTGACTCGAGGTAATGGTGAGCGGCGCCCTCCCCTTCCCCGGCCGAGCGGGTGGGGCGGGTCGGATCATTGATCAGGAAAGGTCCTTCGAATTGCAAAACCACTTCCAGCTCGAGCTTCTCCGAGACCTCGTCCGGCCGCACCCATTCACCGGCTGGCAATGCCTCCAGAGTCTCGGGGGAAAGCTCGGGCAAACCCTCAAAACCGGCCGCGGGGCCAGCCAGCCACTGTCGGGCTTCTTCTTCGGTCCGGATGCCGTGGACCTTGATCTCACCCAGGTGCAAGCGGCCAAAGCCTTGTGCCCAGTGGCCGCCTAGAACCAGTGAGCTCTTGCGGATCGCCTCCAGAAAAGCAAGGAAGGTCCCCAGCTCGCGGTCGGATGGGCCATCCGTGCAGATCTCCATCCAGAAGCGCGACCCTTTGGGCACCACCTCGTAGTGAAAAAGCTTGTGGCGGCGGGCGGTGCGGGTGACGCGGTCCAGAGCCACTCCCGCCATCACATAGGTAAAGCGCTCCCCATCCCACCAGAGTGGCGGATTCTCCGACTGGAAGAGTGGCGGAGTGGGAGAGGCTTCCTTCAGGAAGGCGGCGGCAAAGACCAGCCGCCCTCCCCATCCAGGATCCTTGTCCTCTTGGCCAGGCGTGGCCCCTTCCCGCTCTGGCGGAGGGCACCCCAGCAGCTGATCGCGGATCTCTTTCGATAGCCGCCACTTCTCGGCCAGCTCGCGCAGGCAACCCTTGAGAGTGCTGCCGGGAAGGTAGGGCCGGCCAGCCGCGTCTTTGGCCACACCCTGCACCTTCACGACTTTGATCTTCTCCTCCTCATCCTCCAAACGGGTTTCCTGACCCGAGTCCTCATCGATCTTCAAACTCATTTCCCGGCCCGAGCCGATATGAAGCGGGGTTTGGGCCACCAGCTCCGCGCTGATCTTGTAGCGCCTCCAGGTCCACTCACCCATCGGTCACCTCCTGGAACTTCACAGGCTTGCTTTGTGTGTGGCAGGGAAGATTCAAGGCAATCTCCCCAAAGCCGTTCTCCCGTACGAAGGGACAGGTTCTCCAACTATCGCCATATCGTTTCACGGCCCAGCCCGGCAGGGGAAGGCCCCCCCGAAGCCACTTCTCCAATTCGCTTCGAACCACCTCCTTGGTTTCGCGCAGCACAAAGACGCTGCCGGAAGTGGTGAGCAGGTAAGGGGCGTAAGGACTCTTCGGCGCAGAGTAGC
>JBHHYX010000503.1:0-3555 GCA_046757765.1 Acidobacteriota bacterium
GCCGGGCGTACAAGTGGATCGTTTTGTGAACTTCTCCTCGGACTGGACAGCCTAGAGGAGTCAGTCAGATGAAATTGGAGCCCTTTCAGATGGAGCGCCTCCAGTCCACTTGGGAGCATGCTGTCGACTGCAATTTATCGGAGAGTGGGGTCCACCCCGTCCGATTAGGGGAGTTGGTGCCGGAGGCCGAAATGCGGGAACAATTGCTTGGCCTCGAGCTGGGTTACCCGCAGACCAATGGCACACCGGAACTTCGGAGCGCAATCGCCTCCATGTACTGTGGCGCCACGCCGGAGAACGTTCTGGTCGTCACGGGCACCGCCGAGGCCAACTTCCTGGCTGGCGGGCTGCTTCTGGAACCCGGTGATCAGATGGTCCTGATGCTCCCCAACTACATGCAGTTGTGGGGTCTGGGGCGCTCCCTTGGCGCCGAGGTGACGCCCTTCCACCTGCTGGAGGAACGGGCCTGGTCTCCCGATTTGAGAGGCTTGGAGAATGTGATTTCATCCCAGACCAGGGTGATCGCGGTCTGCAATCCCAACAACCCCACCGGGGCCATTCTGACTGAATCTGAAATGACCCGCATCGTCGCAGCTGCAGACCGAACCGGTGCCTGGCTGCTGGCCGACGAGGTGTACCGGGGTGCTGAATTGGACGGAAAGCGGACGCCCAGTTTTTGGGGTCTTTACGACCGCACGGTCATCACCAGCGGGCTCTCCAAGGCTTACGGGCTGCCCGGACTGCGTATCGGATGGATGGTCTCCTCCCCGGACATGATCGAGCAGGCATGGGGTTATCGCGATTACACCACCATCGCCGCTTCCGCTGCCAGCGACTTTCTGGCACGCCTCGCCTTGCGGGCCGATAACAGAGAAAGGTTGCTGAACCGCACCCGGCACCTCTTGAAATCCAATTACCCCCTGCTCAGAAGTTGGGTCGACGGTCATTCTGATCTGCTCTCGTTGACCGATCCCAAGGCGGGAGCTATCGCCTACCTGCGTTATCGACTCGACATCCCCTCTGAAAAGCTGGTGGAAACACTGCGGAAAGAAAAGAGCGTGCTGGTGGTCCCCGGCGCTCACTTTCTCATGGAGCACTACCTGCGAATCGGGTATGGCTGCGTGCCCCAACAGCTGGAGGAAGGACTCGGGCGGATCGGCGCCTTTCTCAGTGCCTGTGTGGAGGGATGCTGCCGGTAGCGAGGTTGAACTTTTTGCGGGAGTCGAATTGATGGAAAACAAGAGAACTTCGTTCCAGCTGTTTTCGCTGGTGCTCTTCTTGATCTCGAGCGGCTGCGGCCGAGCACCCGAGGAGCAAACCCGAACCGTCTCCTCGCCAGATGGCAAGATCACGGTTACTTTTCTTCTCGAGAAAGGCTCGCCTCAGTACCGGGTTAGTCGTTTGGACCAGGAGATTATCAAGCCCTCGCGCTTGGGTTTTGTGTTCAAGGATGCCGATCCCCTGGACCGCAATCTGGAGATCGCCGACAGCCGGTTGAACGCCGTCGACGACTCTTGGGAACAGCCCTGGGGGGAAGTGAGGCAGATCAGAAATCACTACAATGAACTCCGGGTGGAGCTTCGAGAAGCGACTCAGGCCCACCGAAAAATGAATGTCGTGTTCAGAGTGTACGACGACGGGCTCGGTTTTCGCTATGAACTGCCGGAGCAGGAGAACCTGAAGGATTTCCAGATCATGGATGAGGAGACCGAGTTTGTCCTGACCGGTCCCCATCCCTGCTGGTGGATTCCGGCCCTGCGGGACAACCGCTACGAGTACCTGTACAAGAAATCGCCTATCGATCAGATCGACACCGTCCACACGCCCTTGACCATTGAAACAAGAGAAGGCTTGTTGCTGAGCATCCACGAAGCCAACCTGACCGACTATGCCAGCATGACGCTGAGGAGATCGGGTCCGAATACCCTCGCCTGCGATCTGGTTCCCTGGTCGGACGGGGTCAAGGTGAAGGCCTCCACTCCCCACCCTTCTCCTTGGCGCACCATCCAAATCGCCGAAAAACCGGGCGACCTGGTCACCTCCTACCTCATTCTCAATCTCAACGAACCCAACAGACTGGGGGATGTGAGCTGGGTCCGACCCGGCAAGTACGTCGGCATCTGGTGGGGCATGCACCTGGGTGTCTACACTTGGGAATCGGGACCGAAACATGGGGCCACGACGGCTCGAACTCGGAGGTACATCGACTTCGCGGCCCGGAACGGTTTTTCAGGTGTCCTGGTGGAGGGGTGGAACCAGGGCTGGGACGGCGACTGGCAGGCCAACAGCGATCTATTCAACTTCACCACGCCTTACCCCGACTATGACCTCGAGGCACTCACTCGCTATGCGGCTTCCAAAGGGGTCAAGATCATCGGGCATAATGAGACCTCAGCCGGAATCGACAATTATGAGCGGCAGTTGGAGGACGCTTTTCAACTCTACAGAAAATTGGGCATCGATACGGTCAAGACGGGCTACGTGGGCTCGCGCGCTAACAAGACGGAGTGGCATCATGGCCAGTACATGGTGCGACACTATCGAAAAGTGGTGGAAACGGCCGCAAAATACCATATCATGCTGGATGTCCACGAACCGATCAAGGCCACCGGTATCCGCCGCACCTACCCCAACATGCTGTCCAGGGAAGGGGCGCGGGGCCAGGAATTCAATGCCTGGAGCGAGGACGGAGGCAACCCGCCCCAGTACACGACCCTCCTGCCTTTCACTCGTCTGTTAGGCGGACCTTTCGACTTCACTCCCGGCATCTTCGACCTGCTCTTTGAGAAAGAGCGACCCCACAACCGGGTCAACACCACCTTGGCCAAGCAACTGGCCCTCTACGTGGTCATATACAGCCCGCTGCAAATGGCGGCTGACCTGCCCGAGAATTACGAAAAGAACCGACGTCCTTTCCAATTCATTCAAGATGTGCCGGTGGACTGGGAGGAAACGCGGGTCGTGGATGCCGTGATTGGAGACTATGTCACCATCGTTCGGAAAGATCGCCACAGTGGCGACTGGTACCTGGGCAGTATCAGCGACGAAAATGGACGGACCCTACAGGCCCCCTTGAGCTTCCTGGAATCCGATCGGAAGTATGTGGCCGAGATTTACGCTGATGGGGATCAGGCCGACTGGGAAAGCAACCCCCTATCCATTCAGATCTCCAAGCGACTGGTCGATCACAACACCACGCTCTCCTTGAAACTGGCGCCGGGTGGCGGCCAGGCAATCCGCATCCGTCCCACCCGGGAGGACGAAGCCGGCCGCATCGCGCTTCATGGGCGCTAGTGCCGGTATTTGTTTAGTTTAGCGCCTCACCCTCGCCCCCTCAGATGTCTCCGTGGCCAGCGAAAAACGTACTTCCCTGCTTGATCTCCCGCGCACATCCTCTCACCGCTCAACAGCGCTAACCCGGACGATTCACCAGCTTTCTGCTGCGGCGCCGTTATCATCCGCGCTGACTGCGTTGCCCACCCTCGGCCTCCTCGACGTAGTGCACGAGTACGACTGCGGGGGCCTCCCCCGCAAGCCTTGCCAGCCCGGCGCCTT
>JBHHYX010000504.1:0-3555 GCA_046757765.1 Acidobacteriota bacterium
TCAGCGCGGATGATAACGGCGCCGCAGCAGAAAGCTGGTGAATAGTCCGGGCTAAATCTGGGGTGAAGAATGGGTTGTTGGCATCGGGCCGGCGACCGGACTCGCAGGAGGGATCGTCACGACGGGATCCCCGAAAGGTTGCGTTTCCGCCGGACGAGGCTGCTCTCCTTGATTTGTGCCTCGGTGCCCGCGGTGTTAGAATCGATAAGGGTTTTCTCAAAGCGTTTTCATCAGAGTCGAACGAACTCATCGGTCCTGATGCGTGTCATGGCGGGCGGGTCTGGCAACACCCGAACCGGTTTGCCAGCCCGCATTCTCTCATGAGGGGTTGAGGTGTAATGTGAGACTATGGCTACTGCCTGATTCATCTAACTTGCCAACCCTGTTGGCATCTGGTTTTTTTCTGATCTTGTTGCCATGGGTCCACTTCGTCGGAGCCGCGCCGGCGGGCCACGAGAGTTTCTCATCGGTTCGTCCTGCCGAGGGCTTGGCACCCAAACAGCGCGTTGCTCAGGAGATGGCTCTCTCGGATCCTCGAGTTTGGCGTCTGACTTTCGGCCATAGATCGGAGGTTTTCGGAGTTCGGTGGGTGGGAGACCACTACTCGGCCGGTGCTTCTTCCTGTGAGGCGTCCGACTGCAGACAGGTCGAGATCTACAACTTCGATGAAGATGTGGCGGTCACGGCGATGGTCAACCTGGACAGCCTGCAAGTGCTCGACGTATTTTCGCTGCCCGGCATGCACCCCGGAATAAACAGCCGCCTGGCAGCCGTGGCCGAAGAGATCGCGTTCAGCGACAGCGCTGTGGTGGAGGCGCTTGGATATGTCCCAACCCAGTCCACCATGGGTCCAACCGACGCGGGACTGACGGATTCAGCTTGCCAGCAGGGTCATCTTTGCGTCGGTTTCACCTTCGCGCTGGGGGATCGGATCCTGTGGGCCATAGTGGATCTTACGGAAGAGAGAATGGCCGGGCTGAACTGGACTGAGATGCGCGAGTCCGACCGTCCCGTACCCGCTTTTGTGCCCGAAGGTTGTCTGCCCCCGGGCGGCGTGGACCGTGACGGGTGGTCACTCCGGTACGAGGTGACGGGAACCGATGGATTACGGGTCTACGACGTGACCTACCAGGGACTCCCGGTTCTGACGAGTGTGAAATTGTTGGAGTGGCACGTCGACTACGGACTCTCCGGGTTCGAAGATGTCACTGGCTGTGGCGGCGCGGGCGGTGGTTTCCAGATCGGCCCCTTCGGCGGGACCCAGGTGCTGGATCTGGAAGACGGTCAAGGGAACGTGATCGGCTTTGAGGTCGTTCAGGACTTCCGGATGTCGGCTTGGGGGGACTTCTGCAACTACCGATACGAACAACACATTCAGTTCTTCCAGGATGGCCGTTTTCGAGTGGCCGCCGCTGCTTTCGGCAAGGGTTGCGGAACCAACGCCGTCTATAGACCGGTGGTTCGGATCGATATCGCTGCCGGGGGCGACGAGAACGACACTTTTGCCCTCTGGGAGGATGGCAGTTGGCAGCAGCAGACAGTGGAGGGCTGGTGGTCACAGGCCGATCCTTACACACCCAGAGGATACAAATGGAGGATTCGGGATGGGTCCGGAATCGGGTACTTCGTGCAACCGGGTTTGGAAGGCACTTTCGGGGATCGCGGACGAGGCGACGACGCTTTCATTTATGTCACTCAACACAAACCCGAGGAAGGCGACATCGATCTGGGCGTGATTGGCGACTGCTGCCGGGACGATTTTCGCCAGGGACCCCAGAAGTACATCAATGGAGAATCGATCGAGAACGAGAACATTGTGGTCTGGTACGTCCCGCAGTCTGTCACCGACGCCGATGGAAACAAAGCGCCAGGCTACTACTGCTGGACGGTCTCGGGTGAGCCCGATCCAGAAACCTACCCCTGCTTTGCGGGGCCGATGTTCGTTCCCTTCGGTCTTTCCGACGCACCCCGGGTCAGCGCCCTGCCGGGATCTCTGGAAGCGACAGCCGCTGCCGGTTCGAGCGTGGCGACCCAGCTCACTCTCAGCAATACGGGCGGCGCCGAGTTGCGATGGATCCTGGCCGAAGCAACGAATGGCGGGGGTCCCGTCAGTCCGAGTCTGGATCTCGTCCCGATTGCCGGTGGTTTCGATGAGCCGCTGGACATCGATTCCGTGGGCGATGGACGTCTTTTCATTACCGAGAAGGACGGGACCATTCGCGTCATCCTGGCAGACGGCAGCGTCCGGCTGGTGCCCTTTCTCAACATCCGGTCCAGGGTCGGTTCCGCCGACAGCGAGCAGGGCCTGCTGGGGCTGGCCTTTCACCCCAACTATCTCCAAAACGGATTTTTCTTCGTGAACTACACCAACAACAGCGGGGACACCGTCGTTTCCCGCTTCAGCCTCGCCAACCAGCCCAACCTGGCCGACGCCGACAGCGAAGTGGTTCTGATGACGGTCGACCAGCCCTTCAGTAACCACAACGGGGGCAATCTGGTGTTCGGACCGGACGGATTCCTGTACATCGGTTTCGGGGACGGTGGCAGCGGGGGAGACCCGGGAGACCGCGCCCAAAACCCTCAGGAACTACTGGGAAAACTTTTGAGAATCGACGTGGACGGTGGGACTCCGTACGGCATCCCAGCCGACAATCCCTTCGTAGACGATCCGACCACTCTCGACGAGATCTGGGCACTCGGCGTGCGCAATCCGTGGCGCTACAGCTTTGACCGAATCACCGGTGATCTGCTCATTGGCGATGTGGGCCAGAACCGTTGGGAAGAGATTGACTTCCAACCGGCGGCGAGCCCGGGAGGAGACAACTGGGGCTGGCGATGTTATGAAGGCAACCATGAGTTTGAAACCACGAACTGCGGTCCCCTGGCCTCTTATGACTTTCCCATTTTTGAATACGACCACGGTTTTGGCTGCTCCGTCTCGGGTGGCTATGTCTATCGAGGCACTCAGTTTCCGGCCCTGGTCGGGAACTACATACTCAACGACTACTGCACGGGGAACTTCTGGACTCTGTTGCAGGATGATCTGGGCGTCTGGCAAGCGACCTTCCATCCCGGCCTGGGGGGCTTTGGGTTTGTAGCCTACGGGGAAGGGAGCGAGGGCGAGCTCTATGCGGCCAACATCGCCGACGGGTTCATCTATCAGGTACAGGAAACGAGTCCGGCTCGGCTCACCTGGCTTGACATTACGCCGAAGCAGGCCACCACGCCTGCCGGGGTGGCCCGGACCGTGGACATCCGTTTTGACGCAGCCGGCCTGTCTCCAGCCACTTACACCGGCTACCTCGTGATTCACAGCAACGACCCCTTGAATCCGCAAATCCAGATTCCCGTGACCTTCACAGTGTCAGCTCCCTCCGCGGCCAGTGAAGGCGTGGTGTTGAGAATTCGCTGACCCCTAACCCGGATTTCTCACACGCGATCGTAGCGAGGCGGTGGAGATGCGCGTGGATACAAGGCGTCGCGACCGAGGGCCCCGCAGTCGCACTGGAGAGTACGTCGAGGAGCCCGACGGAGCGCAACGCAGTAGACGCGGGC
>JBHHYX010000505.1:0-3546 GCA_046757765.1 Acidobacteriota bacterium
AGCCAGAAAAACAGGTCGGGATTCCAGAGGGCAACAGCGTCCCACATGGGTTGAACCGGATCTTCCCGAAAGCGGGGACAGGAGCCGTAGGCGATCCTGAACCTGGCGGGACCGCCGGGCGCCGTCCGGCAGGAAAAGGGAGGCAGAGCAGCCAGGTACTTGTCGGGGCAACCCTGGACGAAAACCCTGTAGTAGATTCGGCTCCCCGGTTTTAGCCCGGTCATTCGCGCCAGAACCACATAATCCTGCTCCTTTTGGGCCCGAACCGGTTCCGTTTTCTGCGCCTGCTTGAGATCAGGGTTGGAAGCGTAGATAAGCTGAAAAGAAAAGGGTCCGCTCAGTCGCGCCCACACCGCAATTTCATGGGGGGTGACAGAACCGATCATGGGGCCCTGCATGAGTCGCGGCTTGCCGGTGGTGCTGACCGCCGCCTCCAGCTCACAACGTCCCGGCCAGAGCTGACACCCCTGACCTCCCTGGCGCTGGCCTGGATGACGGAAAAGGCGGGAATCCCCCCCGGAGTCTTTAATGTCATTTTTGGTGATGCCCACGCCATTGGAAAGGTTTTCCTGGAAAGCCGGGCGGTGCGCATGATTACCTTTACCGGTTCCGTGGCCAGGGGAGGCTATCTGGCTGCCGAAGCGGGGCGGCACCTGAAACGAGTTTCCCTGGAACTGGGGGGGAATGCGCCTTTCATCGTTTTTGCCGACGCCGATTTGGAGCTGGCCAGCCGCCACCTGGTGGAGATGAAATGCGCCAACAGCGGGCAGGTCTGCATCGCCCCCAACCGGGTTCTGCTGCAGGAGGAGATTCATGGCGAATTCCTTTCCCGGGTGCAGGCGGCTCTGGAGCGCCAGCGTCTGGGGCATGGATTGGACCCGGAAACTACCATGGGTCCCTTGATCCGTCCCCAAGCCGTAGAGAATGTTTTCAGGATGGTGGAGGAGGCGATCGCCGGGGGGGCCGAGTTGCTCTTTGCCGGCGAGCTGCCTGAAACCAACCCCAGCCGCTGTTTTTTCGCGCCCATGCTTCTGGATCAGGTCACCCCTTCCCTGCCTGTCGCCACAGAAGAGGTGTTTGCCCCGGTTATCTCGATCCTGACATTTGAGAAGGAAGAAGAGGCCCTGGAGGTGGCCAACGACACCTCTTACGGGCGAGAGGGGGAGGATGGATGGTGGAACAGGCGCTGGCGCAGGGGATCCACGGTGTGGAGCTGGCTCGCGCCAGAAATCCTGAAGCGGTCAAAGCCTTTGTGCAGTCGGCCCGGTATCCCTTCCATAAACGGGCCGTGGGGATTCTGGGAGAGGGGCTGCGGGGGTGGGGCAGTCACAAATTTGCCGCCTGGGTGTGGGGTCTGGGAGAAAGAGAGTACCTGCAAAAAGCGGACGTCTGGCCGCTGAATCCCCGGGGAGAAATCATGCTGGGTCTCAAGATTGAAGACCGGCACGCCCTGGAGAATGCTGAAAAGAGTCTCGCCGTTCCCGGCATCGCCTTTGCCGAACACGGGCCGCGGGACATGGGCCTTTCCTACGGTTACCTGGAAGGTCGAGCCGACCCGCCCCTTCCCGGAGAAGTGGTGGCGGCGGGAGAACGGGTTCTGGCGGCCTGCAAGGCCAATCACGTCTTTTTCCTGGACAACGTCTTGCCGGAAAACGTGGAAGCCCAGATCGACCGGGGAGTCATGATCGGGGCCGGCAGGAGAAGGGATGCCGCGGAAAAGGGAAGAAGGTACACCAAGAGAAAGATGCCCTGGTGAAGCAAGGGAGCACACAATTCGGGGGGGCCCGCGTCTTCACGGCTCTTCCCGAAATGGCGGACCAGGGCGCCCTCATAGCCATTCAGAAACGCCTCGAAGCTCCTCTTATCCTCCTCCTTCTGGACCAGATACCTCCAGTGGGAGAGGCAGATCTCGACCGGATCGCGCAGAAAACACACGTACGCCCTCCGGCGTTCGATGGCCGGGGCCAGACCGCGGATGTCGTGAGCGTCGGCTTGGCCTCGTTCTCAGAGCGGGCAACCGGGAGCAGCCGAGGGACAAATACTTCATGGCACACTCTAAACTAAACTGAACCGAAGCGTCAGCGCCCGGCCCAATGCGGATGGCCACTCACTGACTTGGAGGCGGAATCGCTCAACTCAGGTTGAACTTTGTCTACTTGGAGGACATCGTAAGTAGAGTGCACGGGTCGTATCAAATCCTGGCTCTCTGCTTTGGGATCGGCATCTGTTCGTCAGATGCGACCGCTCGATTTCAGGCTCCTCCTCCCTCTCCCGGGACCGGATCTTCACGTTCTCAAATTGTTTCTCTTCATGTCCACTTCCTTGACCCTGCGGGCCGTCCCGTCACGGATATCAGGCCTGAAGAGATCCACATTGATGAAGCCGGGGTGGAACAATCGATCCTGCGAGTGATGGGACCGAATGAACCGTTCGACGTGGGAATGCTGCTGGACGTCAGCCCCAGCGTCGAGAACCACGTTGACGCCATTCGAAATGAGACATCGCGTTTCTTCCACTCCATTCCTGAGACGGCTCAGGCCCTGATCCTGACGTTCGACAGCCAGGTCTATGTCGATTGCGACTGGACCACAGACCGCAAGAAAGTGGATGAGGCCATCTTCGAGTTCGGACTCCACAAGCCTGGCGACACCAGCGTCATCTACGAGGCTCTGGCGGTCACGTTGGAGCAGAAATACATTGAACGCGGCCCCCGCCAGGCCCTGATTCTATTCAGCGACGGGGTCGAGATTGGCAGCCACGGAGTCTCGGAGAAGGAATCCCTCAAAGTGGCCCGCCAGGCGGGTATCCTCATTTTTTCCCTCCAGTATGATTCCCGGGATCACTACCGGCGCCTTTACGGTGGGCACAACGACGACCCACGAAGAATACCGGCGCCCCCCGGGTCGACAGGAACCAGCGTGGGCGGAATCTTCGTCGGAACCGGACGGATGTCGGAGCGGGACTGGGCCGAATATAAAGTCCAGAAAACCTTCCAGAGAGCCACCCAGTACATGAGAAACGTGGCCACAGCCGGCCGGGGCCCCTACCTGGCGATGTTCCATGCCACCGATCTCGTCCCGATCTACGAGAGAATTCTGGACGAGATTTCCGGCCTTTACACTCTCACCTTCATTCCGGCGAAGCCCCGCCACGACGGCCGCTTTCACTCGGTGCGCGTCACCACCTCGCGAAAAAATGTGGTGGCGAAGGCGACCACCAAGGTCTACTGGTCGAAATGACTTCTCGCAAGGAGGGGGCGGTGCGAGGGTAGAGTGGGCGGGGTGCTCCCAGCCGGTTGCCCCTTTCGGTCGCGAGGTGGGTTCATGAAGGGGCAGCTCGGATTTCTCACACCTGGTCGTAGCGAAGAGCCGGAAGCGCCCGGCTGACAAGGCGTTACGACCGAGGCCCTCGGAGGCTTAGTGGTGCGCTATGGGCGTCAATCCCGAAGGGATTGTGTCTTCCAGCCCAGGGTTTCCGAACCCTGGGACGTGGGACCAGCAATGAACCGACCCTCCTATGAAGCCGCGTTTGTCAAGTGAAAAGTTT
>JBHHYX010000506.1:0-3539 GCA_046757765.1 Acidobacteriota bacterium
CTGAATGGGCGGCATAGGAGAATACTGGAAGCATTCCACGGTCCCTCACCAAACTCCTCATTATGGCGTAGATTCTGCAAAAAATGGGGAAACTCCTGACCAACCTGGCTTGACGTGACCCCGGAAAGCCGCCAAAATAACTCCCTCTCGCTCCAGATGGACGACTCGGCAGGGCGCGGTTATGATTCTGAAGATTCTCACCCATCCGGTTTTCATGAACTTGAACTTCCACATGCCGATGATCGTCGACCTGTCCCATCCGCTGATCATGCTTCGGGGAGAAAACGGCTCGGGTAAATCCACTCTGCTACACTCGATCTATTACGCCCTGAAAGGGGAGCAGATTGAGCATTACGTTTACAGGCTGGAAGGGCTGGAGCCAAACACGGGCAAGGTGTTCCTTTTTGACGCCGAACTGCACAACCCGCGCAAGCAGTTGGAGTTCTTTACCGACCAGCCTGACATGAAAGAGTTCCTCGAGATGGCGAGCCATGGACAAGTCATGCTCAGCATGTTCCGGGATTCCTTCCCTTCTCTTCCCAATGGCACGACCCTGTTGGTCGACGAGCCGGAGATGGCGCTTTCTCCTTCCAACCAGCGAAGGGTTCTCAAAATGCTCATGGAGCTGGTGGACGAGAAGAACTTCAAGATCATCGCCGCCACCCATTCTCCGACTCTCCTGGAAGCCAAAGGGACGTACGTGATCAACCTGGATGAGCACGTCAACAAGACTGTCGTTCCCACCGACCTGCCTCCACCCGATCAGAGCACCATCCATTGAGTCGAAGCGCCTAGCGCACACCGAAATGATGGGAGGATCTGTCCCTCCCGACCCGAGGCTCTGCCGGTGATCTTCGGCCCTGTTGCGAGTCCGACTTTTTTTGAAATTGATAATCAATTTCATCTTGACAAAGGCCAGGATCGGAATTGATAATTAGAACCGTTTTGGTACGGTTTAATGAATCCTGAGTTGAGCGATTCTTGCGGATGCTTACCGCCCTAGAGAATCGCTCAATTCAAGTGGAAACCGGATGGATCGGCGAGCGCCATCGAAGTCGGCTTGAGTCTCAGCAAGCGAATCGATCGGCTCGCCGGAAGGGTTTGACTGGAGGGACGGGACGCGCTGCGACACAACGCGTCCCACGGCGTTTCAGTTTGTGGTCCAACCTCAAACCGCCAACCCTCAGTATAGGACTTCCCCGACAGGGGAGTCAATGCGCCCTTCTCGATCGCGTCCCAACGGTTCAAGGAGGAACAATGAGGGTTCTTACAGTATCGTTTCTGGTCTGGGTGGCTCTTGTTCCACTCTCCTCTTCCGTCGTTGTTGCCGGCAATGACCAGGAAGTGGCTTTCCAGAGGAAACTGGCGGCCTTTGAGAAAAGGTTGCGAGAGCTGGAAGCCAGGCAGGCGAAGAAGGAAGGGTCGGCGAAAGGGGAACTGGTCTCGGAGGTGCGGGAGATGCGCCGGCAACTCGACCTTCTAGCCGAGGAAGTCGAGAAGCTTCGCAGCGGGGAGGCGGTCATAGACATCGACCCGGAGAAGGCCCGATCCCTGGGCCTGGGGCCTTCGGCGGCCGCGGTCTACAGGAAGGCCGAGGGGACCGCAATCGCCGGCTATGGGGAAATGCTCTATCAGAACTTCGGCTCCGAGAGTCAAAATGGGCTGAAGACCGGGGCCACCTCGGAGCTGGATTTTGTGCGAGCCATCATTTACTACGGTTATCGCTTCAGCGACAAGTTCGTCTTCAATTCCGAAGTGGAGCTGGAGCACACTGATGAGACTTCCTTGGAATTTGCCTATGTCGACTACCAGGCCCGTGACCACTTCAGCTTGCGGGGAGGTCTGCTTCTGATGCCGATGGGTCTGATCAACGAGTTTCACGAGCCCAATGTTTTCCTGGGGGCGACGAGGCCGGAAACGGAAAGACGGATCATTCCAACGACCTGGCGCGAGAACGGGTTCGGTGTGGTGGGATCGACCGGGCGTGTCAATTATCGAGCTTACCTGGTGAACGGTTTGGATGCCGGCGGATTCAGTGCGGCGGGGCTTCGCAAGGGGCGCCAGAAAGGATCCCAGGCTCACTCCTCTGATTTCGCTTTCGTGGGCCGGCTGGACGTCAATCCCACCCCCGGAGTTTTCTTCGGTGGGTCCCTCTACGTGGGCGACTCCGGACAAGGTCGCTTTGAATTTCAGGGGCGCCAACTGGACGTCCGCACCACCATTGGAGAATTGCACGGGCAGGCCCAATTTCGTGGCTGGGATTTGCGGGGACTCTACGCCCGGGCTACCGTCGACGATGCGGCGGAGTTGACCACTCTGCTGGGTCTCTCTTCTCCCATCGCGGACACCCTGCAAGGCTGGTATCTCCAGGTGGGGTACAACATCCTGGCCCCCTACTCCGCTCATCTGCGCGTGACCCCTTATTACCGCTTCGAAAGGCTCGACACGCAGTCCAAAGTGCCGGCCGGATTTCTCTCCGACCCGGACCGCGATCAGACCTTTCACACTCTGGGATTCGAGTTTCGGCCCCTCTACAACATTGTCGTCAAGACCGACTACCAGTGGTTGCGCAACGAAGCGAAAACGGGAGTCAACCAGTTCAACATTGCTCTGGGATACTCCTTTTGAGCCGAGGCGGCTCCTGTCCATTGGGGACACCAGCAGGATGATCTGGAGCGGAAAATGGTGAACAGGCTGGACCGAGCAGGCAGTAGTGGCTTGATCTCGTTCGCGCTCATGGCCACCCTGGCCGCCGGTTCTCTGCCCAGCCGCCGGGAGGCGCTCGAGGCAATCTACCCGGGAGCTCAGATCAGAGCCGAGCGGATCTTTCTGACCGAGGCCCAGATTCAAGAGGCCGCGGCCCGGGCGGGAGAGCCGATTGCAAGCCCCTTGATCGCCCTTTATACGGCCTATCGAGGAGAGAGGGTCGTGGGCCGCGCTTATGTGGATACCCACACCGTGCGAACCAAGAAGGAGAGCCTGCTCATCTGCCTGGACGAGCAAGGCCGGGTAAAACGCGTGGAGGTGACCGCTTTTCTGGAGCCTCCCGAGTATCTGGCTTCGGCCGCCTGGTACGCTCAGTACAAGGGGCGGACCTTGACCAAAGAGCTGAACCTGAACCGGGCCATCCGCCCCATGGCCGGGGCCACACTGACCGCCAAGGCCGCCAGCGGCGCTGTCAGGCGAGTGCTGGCCATTGACCAGGCGCTCCGGGGCGCCGCCCTGAAGAAGAGAAAATGAAAACCTGGGAGAAGTGGTCCTTTCACCTTTCAGCAGTGATCGTCTCGGTGACGGGACTGGTGTACTTCTACATGAAATACCTGATGCGGGGAGAGGATCCTCTAAGCGTCATCAATCACCCCCTCCAGCCCCAGATGTTGAAACTGCATCTGCTGGCCGCTCCTTTCCTTCTCTTCGTGACGGGCGCGATCTTCAGCTCCCACATCTCGCGCAAATTGAAGAAGCGGCATCTCCAAAACAAAGTCAGCGGCTGGACTCTCCTTTTCTCTTTTGCCGCCATGTCGGTCTCCAGATATCTG
>JBHHYX010000507.1:0-3537 GCA_046757765.1 Acidobacteriota bacterium
TAGACGCGGGCATATCCGCCGCCGTAGTAGATTGGGTGTGAGAAATGCGGGCTAGTCCTCATCGGTATCGGCATGGCCCACACTCCTTGGAAGAATCTGCCGCAATGACTCTTGAACAACGACCTGAAAGAACAACAGGCGCCTCTTTGTCCCAACCTGATCCACTCTCGTTTTGGGTGAAACTGCTTTACGGCATCGGCGAGATTCCCATCACGGTGAGCATGATTGTGTTCGGCCTGTTCATCCTCTTCTTCTACAACTCGGTTATGGGCGTCAGCGCCACGGTGGTGGGGATCGCTTCAGCGGTGGGGCTTCTTTGGGACGCGGTCATCGATCCCTATATCGGTTACCGATCAGACCATTCGAAAAGCCGGCTGGGCAGAAGGCATGCCTATATGCTGGCTGGCTCACTGACCATGGGGTTCTTCTTCTGGTTGCTGCTGGCTCCGCCCCAGGGCCTGGGCCCGTTTGGTCTCTTCCTCTGGCTGCTGGTGGCCACCCTGCTGCTCAGATTGACGAGCGCGATCTATCGAATCCCTTACCTCAGCCTGGGAGCGGAATTGAGCCAGGACTATCACGAGAGGACCTCCATAGTCGGAATCCGATCCTTTTTCGGCCTCTGCGGCACACTGGCGGCGGCCAGCTTGTCCTTCGTCCTCTTTTTCCCCAACACTACGGAGATCGATCCAAAGTTGAACTATTCGAGCTATCCGAAGATGGGTCTGGCCTATGGAGCGGTCATGATGCTGGCCGGTCTGCTGGCGGTGGCGGGCACCACTGCCTTTCGCTTCAGACACCCCGCTTCGCGAGAAGAGGGAACGGGGAGCCTGAGAGGCTTTGTTGCCGGCTTTCTGGAGGCTTTACGCAACCCCGCGTTTCGGGCCGTCTGGCTTTCTTTCTCTCTCTTCTTCCTGGCCGTTGCTTTCAACAGTGTCCTTGCCATCCACTATTTCACCTGGTACGTGCACATCGATGCCAGCACTTCCCTCAGCAAGATCCAATCCTGTTTTTTCATCGGTGCTCTGGTGGGAGTGGTGTCGTGGATCTGGCTGTCCAAGCGAACGGAAAAGCGAAAAATCTATCTCCTCACTATCCTGATGACCGGTGCCCTGATGATGGGAGCGACGCTCCTCTTTGGTGAAGGTCACCTCTTCGGAACCGGGAATCCGGTTCCACTTTACTTTGGGAATGCTTTGGCCGGTTTCTTCGCCAGTGGTCTCTGGGTGGTTCCCGGATCGATGCTTGCCGACATCGCGGACGCCGACGAGTTGAAGACGGGGCAGAGGCGGGAGGGAGTCTACTTCGGACTTCTCAATTTCGGAGAAAAGATCGCCGCTGGCCTGGCTGTTCTACTCGGGGGACTACTGCTGGACTATTTCGTCCTGCTGGTTCCGGGAGAGGCACAAAGTGCTGTCACCACGAGCCGCATCGGCCTCCTTTTCGGGTTTCTGCCCGCCCTGTTGCTGGGAGTTTCAGCAGCCTTGATCCTGGGTTATCGACTGGATCACAAAGAGGTGACCTCCATCCAATCGCAGCTGAAGCGCCATGCGGATTGACCTGCGCTGGACAAGACTAAGCCAAGGTCGTACCTGTGATTACCCGCCTTCGGCTGTCAGCCAGCCGCTCCCCCAGGGAATACAAGGCCAAAGGCCTGGCTCAGTTTAGCCTGGGCACCGCCCCAGGAAACGACGGGCACGGGATTTCAGCCAACTCTCCGAATCTACTCTTGCCCAAATCCTAGACGCGAAGCTGCCGGCCGTCCGTGGAGGCCGGCTCTGCCCGGGCGTGGCCCGACCCAACCCACTTTCCCGATGCTGTCGCCACTGCGTCGGGACTACAGGAAACAGCCGAAAGAGTCGATGAGTTGTCTGTGAAAGGGGATCTTTCCCTGACAGGGAACAATGACTTCTAGTGGTTTGTCGGGTCGTTCTTTTCCCTCCATCGGCGAGCATTTTTCGCCCCTGGCAAGGCGCTCCGACGAAGTCATATTCCCCATATTTCGAGCAGGAGCAACACCGCCAGCGACGACAAGGGCCGTCGAGAGGGGGGGAACGGATTCACGCAACGAGCCAGTGGAGCCCTGAAAGGCAGCGGAAGAGAGGCTGAGGGTTCAATAGAAGAAGCTAGCCGGGTTTCCCGTGACAAGGTAGGGCCGGACGCTCTGCTGATTACCCCGTGGAGCGTCCGGCTTGGCTTGGAAAGGTTGACAGGCGGGTCACTGTTGGAAGGACGATAGGCTGGGAAGCCAAAGGTAAGCGGGACTCGAGAACTCCGGCAGCATTCGTCAACGGAAAAACCCGCTGGCTCGAAGCAGCTTTTCCTCGGCTATCGGTCCAGAGTCTCATGTCGTCCTCAGTATTGAGACAAGCAATCGTCGTGCCAAATTACACAAGACCCCATCGCTAGGACCATAAGACGTTAGAGTTCAATAACTTGTGCTTCTGTTGGGAGGGCAACGAGAGCTTTACCCGCCATTGGCCTGTCAGAAAAGCAGGCAGTTTTTTCCCCCACTGACCAGAAAAAGTTGGGTCAGGTGTCAAACCCTTGATTCAGCTCGTGCAGGTGGAGAGCGACATTGAGCCCGCCTCGGTCGTAACGCCTTGTCGGTGCGCCGCTTTTGTCTCCTCGCTACGACCGGGCGTGAGAAATCTTCGGGCTGGAGCCGGGAAATGTTGAAGGCGTCTGCTTCCGCCGGCTTCCGGAGCATTCATAAACGGTCCAAAACGGTCTACTCCATCGACCAGATCAGCGGGCGGACTGTTTGTGCTCGCTCGGCCTCCCCCGACGTCCAGCGGGCGGCTGGGTGCCGACGCCTTGTCAGCCCGGCGCCTTCGGGGCTTTGTCACGACATTCTTCGAACCATCCGGGCGGCCGAAATCCCATCAATGCATCTGGATAATCCTTCAGTTTGGGTTATACTAGGATGGATGATCGAGAATTCGGTGAATTGGATCAGTTTGGATTACCTGGAGTTCTTCTGCCAGAAGAACCAGCTGATGATTGGCTGCAGGACGGGTGAGGAGGAGGTTTGGATCTCGGCGCTGGGTCCCCATCCGAGCAGCCTCACATCTGAGGAAATCCAAGACATCCTGGGGAACAGCTCACTCTTCGAACTCCGCAACATGCTCCACGACGAGGAAGGCTTGATCCACGATACCCGCTTCCTCACCCGTCATGAGCTGGAACAACGGATTCGGCTCTTGTCGAACTAAGGGCGCGCACAAGAACAACTTCACATTTTGGCATCTCATCCTCACACCATCTTCGGCCGCTCCTCAATCGCGAAATCCTCAACGCAGGCCCGGCGGCTACGCCTGTGGTTTCGCTCAATCGTTCAGGGCCAAATCTGGCGCAAATCTGAGCGCCAACTCTGCCAATCTATTCTTGCTGCAAACCCTGAGCCGGATTATTCACCGGCTTTTGTCACGAAGCGGCGAAGGCGCCGGAGCGGCAAGGCTTGCGAGGGAGGCCCCCGCAGTCGAACTCGTGCAGTACGTCGAGGAGGCCGACCGAGTGTAACGCAGCCAGCCCGGATGA
>JBHHYX010000508.1:0-3511 GCA_046757765.1 Acidobacteriota bacterium
TCGCTCAATCGTTCGCGGCCAAATCTGGTGCAAATCTGAGCGCCAACTCTGCGAAGTTATTCTCGCGCCAACCCTAAGTATACAGCCTGACCGAGTTTTCGCCAAAGAGGCTCTCCACTTCGTGGATAAAGGAGGGAACTGGTTTGACCTGCAGGAGTTCGTTGGGGACCAGGTGAAGGCGATATTGGTTGTTCTGAAGGAGTTCAAACTCAAGTGGGCACCGCCCGGGGTGACGTTGGAGAAGCAATTTCAGACGCGTGATCTTACGGGGTTCCAGCGACTGCACAGCGATGGAGATGGAAGCCCTCTGGACCGCCTGGGTCCAAAGTGAGTCCAAGGGCAGGATCTCAGAGCAAAGGAGTCGCGCGTCCCCTTTGCCGTCCACTTCGCAGCGGCCCTTAACCAGCACCGGCGTATCGGCGTTGGTCAGTTGCTCGGCACAGCGCTCGTAGGTGTTGGGCCAGACAATGACTTCGACGGTACCGGTGAGGTCTTCCAGGTGAAACGCCGCCATGGAGGCCCCTTTTCGAGTACGGAGTTTCCGGAGGCCGGTGACGACACCGCCGATGGCCAGTTCGCGACCCGACATCTCCTCGTTGATGGCGGCGGCAGTGGTCTGGGAGAACTGCTTCAGCTCCTCCCGGTATTCCTCCAGTGGATGTCCGGTCACGTAAAAACCGAGAGTTTCCTTTTCGAACACCCATCGTTCCCGGTCCCCCCATTCTCCGACATCCGGGATCTTTTCCCCCTCCGGGCCCGGAGACGCCTCCTGGGCAGCACTGAAAAGACCGATCTGCCCGCTCAGGCGATCTCTCTGAGCCCTCTGCCCTCGTTCAATGGCTTTGTCGAGGATGGCCGCCAACGATTTGCGGCTGTGTCCCAGGGAGTCAAAGGCTCCGGCCTTGACCAGAGACTCCAGAACCCGTTTGTTGGCCAGGCGCAAATCGACGTTTTCACAAAACTCATAAAAACCGCGGAAGCGCCCGATCTTTTTCCTGCACTCGAGCACACTTCGAATGGCCGATTCGCCGACGTTGCGGATGGCGGCCAGACCAAAGCGTATGGTGTGATCGGTGGCCTGGAAGTTGAGACTGCTCTCGTTGATGTCAGGGGGACGCACGCAGATACCCATGTCCTTGCACTCATCCAGATACTTGACCACCTTATCCGTGTTGGACATTTCGCTGGTGAGCATGGAAGCCATGAACTGGACCGGGTAATGGGCCTTCAAGTAAGCCGTTCGATAAGCGAGCAGAGCGTAGGCCGTGGAGTGGCTCTTATTGAATCCATAGCCCGCAAACTGCTCCATGAGGTCGAAAATTCGCCTGGCTTTGGCTGGATCGAATTTTCTCTGCCGGGCGCCGTCCAGAAATTTCTTTCTCTGCTCTGCCATCACCTTCTTTTTCTTTTTCCCCATGGCGCGGCGCAGAAGGTCGGCTTCTCCCAGGGAGAATCCAGCCAGCGTGCTGGCGATCCGCATCACCTGTTCCTGGTAGACGATGACACCGTAGGTTTCCCTGAGAATCTCTTCCAGTTCCGGCAACTCATACTCAATCTTGACCTTTCCGTGCCGACGTTGAATGAAGTCGTCAATCATGCCGCCCTGAATAGGGCCGGGGCGGTAAAGGGCGTTCAATGCAATCAGGTCCTCAAACCGGCTGGGCTGAAGCCGTCGCAGGATTTCGCGCATGCCACCCGATTCGAATTGGAAGATGCCTGAAGTTCGCCCCTCGCAAAAGAGCTTGAAGGTCTCTTCGTCGTTCAATTCCAGTTCCGCCAGTTCCAGCTTGACCCCCAGCTGAGACTGGACCTGGTCGAGAGTCTGCTCAATCACGGTCAGCGTGGTCAGGGCCAGAAAGTCCATTTTCAAGAGCCCCAGCCGCTCCAGGTCGGTCATCGGAAACTGGGTCATAATCTCATCTTTGTTGGACTTGTAGAGGGGAATCATTTCGATCAAAGGCCGGGGCGCGATCACAACCCCGGCCGCATGGGTGGAGGCGTGACGGGCTAAACCTTCCAAGCGCTGCGCCACCGAGATGAGTTGCTTGAAACGAGGGTCGCTGCTGGCCGCCTCTTGAAGCTCTCTGACCTCCTTGAGAGCCTTGCCCAGCGTGGCGTTGGGTTCCTGGGGCACCAGTTTGGCGATCCGATCCACATCGCTGTAAGGGATATTCAGGCTGCGCCCCACATCCCGAATCGCTCCTCGAGCGGCCATGGTCCCGAAGGTGATAATCTGGCTGACATTGTCACGGCCATACTTGCGGGTGACGTAGTCGATCACTTCCCCCCGGCGAAGCATACAGAAATCAATATCGATGTCAGGGGGAGTGACCCGCTCGGGGTTGAGGAATCGTTCGAAGAGAAGATCGTACTGGAGGGGGTCGACGTCGGTGATATTCAAAGCGTAGGACACCAGGCTTCCAGCCGCCGAGCCGCGGCCTGGACCGACCGGAATGGCTTGATCGCGAGCGTAGCGTATGAAGTCCCAGACGATCAGAAAATAGCCCGGAAACCTCATTCGGTTGATCATCTCGATCTCGGCCTGCAGGCGTTGCTCGTATTTCTCGATGGGGTTGCGTAACTTTCCCTCTTTTTCCAGCCGTTCCAGGTGTACGCGACGGCCCTCAAAACCCTCCCGCGCCACCTTTTCGAAGTAGCCGTCAATGGTGCAACCGGAAGGGACTTCGAACTTGGGAAAGATATTTTCCGTCTCCCCCAGCCGAAAGTCGCACTTTTCCGCAATCTCCAGAGTATTGCTCAGAGCCCCGGGGACGTGGCCGAACAATTCCGCCATCTGCTGAGCGTTCTTGAAGAAAAACTGATCCGTCTTGTAGCTGAGACGGTTGGTGTCCTGCACGGTCTTGCCCGTTTGGACGCAGAGTAGAACGTCATGGGCGAAAGAATCCTGCTGGGTCAAATAGTGGCAGTCGTTGGTCGCCACCAGGGGCAAGTCCAACTCCTTCGCCAACTGCAGAAGGCCCGAGTTGACCCGTTTCTGTTCTTCGATCCCGTGGTCTTGAAGTTCCAGGTAAAAATTTCCCTTTCCCAGAATCTCAGACAGTTCGCCGGCCTCTCGGCGGGCTTTCTGGGGCTTGTCCTGGGCCAGGTTCCAGGCCACAATCCCTTTCAGGCAAGCCGACAGGCCGATGAGTCCTTCGGAATACCGAGAGAGCAGTTCCTTGTCGATCCGGGGTCGATAATAAAAACCTTCCAAATAGCCCAGTGAGACCAGCCGGACCAGGTTGAGGTAACCGTGTTTGTTCTTGGCCAGAAGGACGAGGTGGTTGCTCCGATCGGAGCGCCCGCCCCGCGCCTTGCGCCCTTCCCGGGCGACATAGACTTCGCAGCCGATGATGGGTTGGATGCCGAACTGGAGGGCGGTGTCGTGAAACTGGACGGCTCCGAACAGGTTGCCATGATCGGTCAGGGCCAGAGCCGGCATCCCCAGTTCAGAGGCCTGTTGGACGACCTTGCGGATGTGATTGGCGCCGTCCAGCAGGCTGAAATAACT
>JBHHYX010000509.1:0-3507 GCA_046757765.1 Acidobacteriota bacterium
GGGAATACCTCCTCCGAATACAGTCGGGGAGGCGCGCAGGTCAGCGCCGTCACTCGCGCCGGCACCAACGACGTCCATGGCTCGGTCTTCTGGTTTCACCGCAACGACGTTTTCAACGCCAATACGTTTTTCAATAATAGTGCCGGGGTGGGTGTCCCCAAGCTTATTCGAAACCAGTTCGGCGGCCGCATCGGCGGGCCCATTGTGGAGGACAAGGCTTTCTTTTTCTTCAGCTACCAGCAGACGCGCGAATCAAAAGGCATCCCTGTCAACCGCGTGGTTTGGACGCAGACAGCCCGCCAGGGGATCTTTGGCTACCTGGACGACCTGCGCACCACCCCGGAGGCCGTGGCGGCGAATCCCGGGTTGATCCGCTTTGTCGATTTGCTGGGCTGCTCGGGCAATTTGTTTGGTGTTAACACCCAGGCCATCCTGGGCCGGGACTGCGTGGACGAGCGCTTCAATCTGGGGAGTCCTATAGTCGATCCCGCGACCGGGCGCGTCACCCTGGATCCATTCGTTAGCGGCACCGTGTTTGCCGCCATTCCCCTGCCCAATAACTTTGACCTCGGGGACGGGCTCAATACCGGTGGCTTTCGCTTCAACTCAAGCTCGCTCACCTTCGAGCACCTGCCCAAATTCCGCTTTGACTACATCTTCAACCAAAAGCACAGCTTTACCGGGACGGCTCACTACATCGACCGGGAAATCCAGGGCGACTTCGTCAACGGGCGCGAACCGCGTTATCCTAGCCTCGGGCCGCTGGGCAACCGCGTCACCCACTCCAAGAGTTTCAGTGCGGCGCTCACCTCTACTCTAACCCCAACGGTGGTCAACGAGTTCCGCGCTGGTTTTCTGATCCACGGGGAGAACCAGTTCCAGGTCAACCAGCCCTTCGACACCCCCTTCACCCTGGACTTCAGCGATATTACCGACCCCTATGACCCCAGCAACAACCTGGAAGCGCGGGACAACGATACCTGGCACTTCCGCGATACCGCTTCCTGGGTAAAGGGGAGCCACACCCTCAAGTTTGGCGGCGAGTTTCGCCATCGCTGGGTCCACACACGGGGCTTGGACGAGGTGAACCCCTTCGGCGAGATTGATTTTGATGATAGTGATGCGCCGCCGGATTTCAGCGAGGGCGATCTGCGGGATGTCTCGGTGGATGCCAATGGTGTTCCGACGCCCGGCACGGACATTGAGTCGGTGGATCGCAACAATGGCGAAGAGATGCTCAACGGCCTTATTGGGGCCCTCGCCGAGGTGGAAGTGCGCTACAACGTCACCTCGCTGGACGATGCCCAATTCTCGCTGGTGACGGAGCGCCGCATCTATCGGAACCGGGAGTTCGATTGGTTCGTCAATGACACCTGGCAAGTCACCCCGCGTCTCACCCTCAACCTGGGAGTGCGGTGGGAGTTTGCCACCGTGCCCATCGAGACCCAGCGCCTGTCGCTTCTTCCGGAGGGCGGCGAAGACGCGGTCTTTGGCATCTCCGGCCCGGACGGCTTTTTCAATCCCGGTGTCTTCACCGGCCAGTCCTGCGCCGAGTTGAACGCGCTGCCCATGGCCCGCACCGAAGCCAACGTCAGAAACTTCATCACCGCCTGCTCGACCAAGATGGTGCCCGGCGGCTCCAACAACGGGGAGAAATTCTTCGACAACGACTACAACAACTTCGCCCCGGTGATCGGCCTGGCTTGGGACCCCTGGGGCGACGGCAAGACCTCTGTCCGCGCCGGCTATCGCATCAGCTACATGCAGGACCACTTCAATATTATTGACGGCAACGTGGATGACAACGAGGGGTTGCGCGTGGACCAGGATTGCGTCCCGCCGGACGGGACTTGCGGGAACAATCCGCTCCTGCTGCGCGACATGGCTACCATCGGATCGCCCATTGCGGCCCCCCCGCCGTTTGTCCTGCCCGCCACGCGCACCTTCCTGGACAGCACCTTTCAGGATTTTCGGACCTATGCCGATGGCCTCGCCACCCCCTACTATCAAGAGTGGAACCTGAGCCTCTCGCGCGAAATCTTGCCCAACACCGCCCTGGAGGTTCGCTATGTCGGCAACCGCGGGGTGAAGCTCCGCCGTGTGGCGGATTTCAACGAAATCAACATTTTCGCCTTTGATCCTGTGAGCGGAACGACGTTCCTGGAGTCGTTCCGACTTGCCCAGGCCAACCTGGCCTGCAACCAGTTGGTGGATGGTGCGGACGACTTTTCCGACCGGGGGAATTTCGCCGATCCTGCTTGCGTGGCGTTAGGAGCCGGGGCCAATCCCCTGATGGACGCTTTGATTGCCGGCGATCCAAGAAGACTAGATTCCGACGGTGGGATGGTGGATGCCCTTGAGTTCAACGAACCCGGCGACTTCATTGACGAGCTCGTCTTTGATACTAGCTCCCGGCCCATGTCCGGCGAGTCTCGGGTCCGGGGGGGCAGCTTCTGGGGCGCGGTTCTGGAAGGGCGTTTCCCGGCCAACTTCTTCCAGGCCAACCCCTTCGTAGCCAGCGCCCGCCGCATGACGAACGACGGCTTCTCCACTTATCATGCCCTGGAGATCGAAGTGCGCCGGCGGTTGTCGCGCGGCTTGATGTTGCAGGCAAACTACACTTTCCAGAAAGGGCTGGCAGATTTCGACGGCGACCAGAACACGTTGATTAACGATACCCGGCCCAGCTCGGTCATTAACGCCCGCTCCACCATTCAGCAGTTCATGCCCCGGCAGCAGGTCAAGATCAACTGGATCTACGAGTTGCCCTTCGGGCCCGGCAAGGCCTTCGCTCCGGCCAGCCCCTTCTGGGGCAAAGTGCTGGGGGGTTGGCAGACCGGCGGTATCGTCAACTTCCGGACTGGGCGCCCTCTTACCATCACCTCCGGCCGGGGTACGTTCCACCGCCAGGCCGTTTCCGACGCCAACACGGTCAATCTCTCCCAGCCCATGAGCAACAGCGACCTGCGTGACCTGACGGGGATCACCAACATCGGAGGGGGCGTATTCTGGTTGGATCCTTGCATGTCAGCTATTACCGGCGGGTCATGCACGGACCCCAACGCTATTCAGGGGCTCTTCGGGCTCCCGAACCCCGGCGAGCTGGGGCAGTTGTCCCAGACGCCCATCTACGGGCCCCAGCGCTTCGACATGGACTTCAGCCTGATGAAGAAGACCCAAATCACCGAGACCACGGATGTCGAGTTCCGCTGGGAGGTTTTCAACATCACGAACAACACCAACTTCAACATTCCCGTGACCAACATCTTCAGCACCAGCTTCGGCCAGATTACCCGTACCGTCGGGAACCCGCGCCTGATGCAGTTCGCCGTGAAGATCAACTTCTAGTGTCTCTGGCAAAGCTAGGGCACCCGGTTCAGTCCAATTGATTCGGGGGGACGAGTCAAGTCGTCCCCCATCTTTTTCTGGAGGAGCACTGCCATGAACCGCTTTCTGGGGGCTTGTGTTCTGCTCTTGCTTTCCTTTCCTGTCGGGCTAGTGGCGCAG
>JBHHYX010000510.1:0-3498 GCA_046757765.1 Acidobacteriota bacterium
CTAAGGGTAGTGGCTTACGATGAGGTGAATGCCTTCAGCATCCGGTACCAGAACTCCAGGGAATCATAGAAGGACTTCACTCTCACACGTTCATCTCGACCGTGGGCCCGTACATCATCCGGATCGCCGAAGAGGGCGGAGACGCCGTAGGTCGGGATCCCCGCATTCCTCACATAGAGCCCGTCGGTAGCCCCCGTCGACATCGTGGGAACCACCAGCGCCCCCGGAAAGATTTCCCGGGTCAGGCGTTCGATAGGACCCAGGATTTCCGGTCCCAGCGGAGAAGGCGGACTGGGTGTCGGTTCGTTGATTCGCGTCAGGGTAATTCCATCATCGTTAAGGACACGCTTCAATGTCTTTTCCACCTCATCCGGAGGCTGCCCGGGAAGAATCCGGCAGTTGACCACGGCCCGGGCCGTTTGGGGCAGTGCATTGTCGGCATGGCCGGCGGCTAACCGCGTCGCCACGCACGTGGTGTGCAGCATCGCATTGAAGTGCGGAGATTCCGATAGCTTCTCGGCCGCCTCCTCGTTGATGGGGTCGGCAACGATCGCCTTCATGTTGAGGGCCATCTCCTCGCTCTCCATGGCGGCCGACCGTTCGAAATAAATTCGACTGACTTGAGTCAGTTGGAGGGGAAACTGGAACCGGGCCAGCCTCGCCAGGCCCCCGACCAGTTGATAAATCGCATTATCTTTTCTGGGCAAGGAGCTGTGGCCGCCGGGATTCCGTACTTCGAGCTGAAAACTCAGGTAGACTTTTTCACTGGCCTGTACGGAAAAGACGCTCGGTTTGCCCTCCTTGAGGTCGCCGCCGCCGGCATCGGTGTTGAGAGCGAACTCGGCATCCACAAGATCGCGCCTCTCGGTCACCAACCAGTGAATCGTGCTGCCCGCCGTCTCTTCGTCGGCAGTCAACGCCAGAACCAGGTCCCTGCTGGGAACAAATCCCTCCTGTTTGAATCGAACAAAATTGGCCACCAGCATGGCCGCGCCGGCCTTGTTGTCGGTAGTGCCCCGGCCATAGAAATAGCCGTCTCGCTCCAGGAACTTGAAGGGATCCATGGACCAATCGTCACGCAACGCATCCACAACGTCCAGGTGGGCCATGAGAAGTATGGGACGTTTGCCGGAACCGTTGCCCCGCAATCGGGCCACCAGGCAACCCAGATCGTTGGTCGGCCCAACCACCTGGACATCCTCCGCAGGAAATCCTACGGCAAGGAGCCTGTCGGCCATCGCCCGAGCGGCTCGAGGCGTATTCCCTGCGGCGGCGGTGGTGCGAATCTCGATCAGTTCCTTGAAGATATCCCGCGCCAGTTGTTGGTGAGTGGGCTGATCACTGTTCTGTGCGGCGGCATGGGAGACCGCAAGGGACCCGAATGTACCAAGAAAGATCATGAAACAGGTACGTGCTAGTATGGGGAATGTTTTCCCGTAGGCGTGATGCATGTTTCCTCCCAGTCTATGGCGGCAACAAATTAGTGTGCGGAAATGATCATTCCTGTCAATTTGCACTGCTCACGTGGAGATGATTCTTTATCTCGTCAGTTGCCACTTCTCAGTTCTCTGTTCTCAGTTTCCAGTTTCCTGTTATCTGTTCTCACCAGTGTGATAGCGTGTATCTCCGCGCCCCTGAGGGATCAGCTCATCGTCATCCAAGTCAGGAGAATCGCTCCATGAAATCCATACCCATGCTACTCCCCGGTCTGAGTTTCCTGCTTCTCTGGGCGAGCGCCTCTTTGCTCCATTCCGGTCAAGCCGCGGCCGCAGCCCGCATGGAACATCATCTCATGCCGGTCCCGGCGAGAGTCAAGTTTTCGGAGGGCGCCCTGATGATTGACCCGGCTTTGAAGTCGTCTTGACCGGGCATCACGAAAGCCGGCTGAAAAAGGCGGCAGCCAGGCTGGTGGAGCGCCTTGCAGACCAAACCGGTATACCCCCGTCCGGCCCAAACCACGGTGTGAAACTCCTCATTCATTGTACGCGTGGAGCCGGTCCCAACCCCTCAACGATTGAAGACGAGAGCTATTCGTTGACCGTTACACCCGCCGGGGCCCACCTGAATGCCACAACCCCTTACGGTGTCTTACGTGGGATGGAGACCCTCCTCCAACTTGTCGAGCCAGGCCCGAAAGGTTATCAGATCCCATCGGTATCAATCCAGGACAAACCTCGATTCCCCTGGCGAGGCCTACTGATTGATGTCTGCCGCCACTGGATTCCCCTCGAGGTGATCAAGCGGAATCTTGATGCCATGGCCGCCGTCAAGCTGAACGTGCTTCACTGGCACTTATCGGATGATCAAGGATTCCGAGTGGAGAGTCAGGTTCATCCTCTCCTCCACGAAATGGGCTCAGATGGCAATTACTACAGTCAGGACCAGGTGCGCGAGATCATCCGTTACGCCTCCGATCGCGGCATCCGAGTGGTCCCGGAATTCGACATGCCCGGGCACACGACATCCTGGGTGGTCGGATATCCCTCACTGGCTTCCGGTCCGGGGCCCTACCAGATTGAACGGAAATGGGGCATCCACGAACCGGAGTTGGACCCGACACGAGAGAGTGTCTATGAGTTTTTGGATGGGCTCATAGGAGAGATGGCCGCCCTGTTTCCCGACTCTTACTTCCATGTTGGCGGCGACGAAGTTAACGGAAGGCAATGGGACAGCAGCTCGGCCATCGCCGACTACAAACAGAGGCAGAAACTGAAAGACAATCGCGATCTCCAGGCCTACTTCAACAAGCGCGTCTCTTCCCTCCTCGGCAAGCACGGAAAGAAGATGCTGGGCTGGGAGGAGATCCTTCACCCCCAACTTCCCAAGGACACAGTCGTACAGTCGTGGCGCGGTCAGAAGTCCCTGGCCGAAGCCGTCCAGCGGGGATACCGGGGTCTTCTCTCGTCGGGCTATTACCTGGACCTGAACTACCCCGCCTCCACCCATTACCTGGTCGATCCAATCGGTGAGGAAACCGCAGCGCTATCGGCGGAGGACCGAGCGAAAATCTTGGGCGGAGAAGCCTGCATGTGGGGGGAGTTTGTCTCGGCAGAGACGATTGATTCGCGCCTCTGGCCCCGTCTGGCGGCTATTGCTGAACGGCTCTGGTCTCCGGCCGCCGTCCGGGACGTCCCCGACATGTACCGTCGCCTCGACATCACAAGCCAACGGCTGGAGTGGCTTGGGATCAAGCATCGCACTGGGTATGCGCTCATGCTCCAGCGTTTGGCGGGTTACCAACCCACCACAGCTCTCAAGACCCTCTGCGACATCGTCGAACCCGTCAAGGGATACGGGCGGGTGCAGAGCCGACCCTATACCAGCCGCACACCGTTGAACCGGCTTGTCGATGCGGCCCGCCCCGAAAGCGATCAAGCACGCCGGTTTGCCTCCCTGGTCAAGGAGTTTCTGGCCGATCCGGACCACCGGAGGAATCAAGAGACCACCCGCCGCCGGCTGCTTCAGTGGCAAGGACTTCGCCGGCGCCTGGAGCCCCTC
>JBHHYX010000511.1:0-3468 GCA_046757765.1 Acidobacteriota bacterium
GCGCCGAAGGCGCCACTCATATTCAGCCCAGCGCAACGCGCTGGGTCTTCACAGCAGAAGCGACTACTGACAGGAGGCTGGCCGGGGGCCGAATCCGGGCTGCAGCGACGCCGATGGCCGGCTCCTCCCCTTATAATAGAGCACGCCAGCCGGACGGGGTCAGCGCCACAACGGGGCAGCGCCGCCGTCAAAGAGGAGCCGGCCATCGGAAAGGAGCCTCCCGTGAGTAATATCTTCGAATTTGAGGGCTTTCGCCCGGTCATTGACGCCAGCGCCTTCATCCATCCCAATGCCACGGTCACCGGCAACGTGATGATCGGAAAAAATGTCTACGTCGGTCCCGGCGCCGCCATCCGGGGGGACTGGGGCGGGATCGTGGTCGAAGACGGCTGCAACGTCCAGGAGAACTGCATCATCCATATGTTTCCCGGGGTCAAGGTTCTCCTGGAAGAGTCGGCCCATATCGGCCACGGCGCAATCATTCACGGGGCTCGCATCGGCCGCAACAGCTTGATCGGTATGAACGCCGTTATTATGGACAACGCCCGCGTCGGCGCCGGCTGCATCATCGGAGCTCTCTGCCTGGTCCCGTCCGGCAGGGAGATACCCGAGAGGAAGGTGGCCGTGGGGAATCCGGCCCGAATCCTGAAGGATGTTTCCGATGAGATGCTGGCCTGGAAGAGTGAGGGGACCAGCCTTTACCAGGCGCTGCCGGCCCAGCTCGTTCGTTCGCTCAAGCCATGCCGGCCTTTGCGCACGGTTCCGGCGGACAGAGCGGCCCAGAAGGCGGGCTATCGAATCTGGAAGGAGACCGACCAACCGGGCGGCCACCGGAGGACCGGTCGGGACTAGCCTGAAGGCCCAAGCCGGGTGGATCATATCGATCCATTCGGGGTGGACACGCATCCGCCTCGGACTAGAGTGCTATTCAGGTTGTAGCACCAGCAACTACTGACTACCATGTCGTCATTTTTCCTGGTATTACGACCGTATCATGCGCAGGCAGGAGGTCGGGATGAGTTACCGGAGTACGCGGCGTGCCTTCCTGGGGGGAGTGGCGGGTGGATCCTCGCTGTTGGCGGCATCACCTAAGAGGTGGGGCTCGGCAACCGGTGTGGCCGCGGGTGAGGATTATTGGCGTCTCATCCGGTTGCAGTTTCCATTTCGGCAGATGACGACGGCCTGGCACAGGTACGACTGCAACGATCAAGAGGCAAACAACACCCCCTTTCGCTCTCTTCAGAAATAGCGCGAGAGCGATTGCAGGATCTTGGCGTCAGTCCTATGATGGATTGAGCTATGCATTATCTTGATTTCCTTAGGGTGGCCGGTTACTGGCCTCGGGTGACAATGCTCGAGACGTGCTGGACCAGGCACTTCGGCTCGGAGCAGAACTTCCGCTCGTCGTCAGCGTGCTAGATCCAGAGACCCCCGGACTTTGGCGGTTGGTAGATGGAATACACCCTCTCCTTTAAGTTTTAAGGCACGTCACGAATACGACCCCAACCAACAAGGCAAATCATTACCGTCAATGTCGTCATTGGTGCGAAGGGTCAACGAGTACGTCTTCCGGCCAAGGTCGACACCGGAGCGCAGAACTGCATATTCAATCGGGAGTATGGCCAGGCTATCGGTCTTGAAATCGAGCAGGGCTTGTACAAACCGTTCAGCACAGCCACTGGATCGTTCAATACCTACGGCCATATGGTGACGCTCTCGGCGCTCGGGTTAGACCTGGAGACCATGGCGTACTTTCCGACCAATCGAGACTTTCCGAGAAACGTTCTGGGTCGCGAGGGTTGGCTGCGTCAGACCCGTTTGGGAATCGTCGACTACGACGGTCTCATGTATGTCAGCGATTACAACGACTTGAGCACCCCGATCCAGGGAGGCTGATCATCATCTGGTGATGGACGAGAGCGTCTGCCGGCGGGCGGTGAGGCCGAAGTCACGGCTTGACTTGAGCGTGACGACACGGCCCCTGGCGGCCCGCGGAGGGAGTTCCTGAAAACATCCCGGGGAACGTGTGCTCGGGACGAGCCGTCGAGACTCTCCAGTCCACGTCTTCAGGGTGTTGTCCACCGGGGCTTCAGGCGCCAGAACGGCGCTGGAAAGCCGGCATACGCCCGCTCGACCCAAAAGAAGCAAGGCCGACTGGGCGACATCTGGCACGTGGATGAGCTGTTCCTGAAGATCAACGGACAGCAAGTCTACCTCTGGTGTGCCGGCGATCAGGACGGTGATGTTTTGGATCTCCCCTCTCCAGGCCTTGACAGTGACCGGCTGTACTCCTAGAATCACGTCACCGATCGCTCTTAAGGGGGAAGGATGACGGCTTTCGGTTCGATAATCGTCTCTGGGCTCTCACAAGAGCTTGCTCATTTTCGCCTCTACAGGGTGCTGTTCACTGCCGAGGCGCGCTCCACCATCCGCCTGCCTCCCTTCAAAGGATCGGCATTCAGAGGAGCCTTGGGGCACGTCTTGAAGCACCGCCATTGCCTGCGGCCGACAACCTGTGCGGATTGCTCCGATCCAGGGAATTGTTTATATGCTTATCTTTTTGATACACGGAAGAGGGACGAGACCGGACGATTCCGGGAAGCCTGCCATCCCATGGTCTTGGTGCCTCCACTGATGAGGAGGAGAGATCTGTCGCCTGGACACAGATTTCTTTTTGAGACGGTACTCCTGGGCCGCGCCTGTGATTACATTCAGGACCTTGTTGAGGCAATATGCGGGGTGGGCCGCCGAGGAGTGGGGCAAGGAAAGGGCCAATTTCGGCTCCTAGGCGCCGAAATAGTGGGAGTGGATGGGGAAAGGGCTTCCATCGATTGGCGCGAAAGTGATGCCGCCCCAGTGCCGGGGCCGCTCAGAGCGACGGAGATCCTGCAAGGGTGCGAGTCTCTCGAGGCAGGGCGAGTCCGTCTTCTGTTCGATACTCCGATTCGTCTGAAATACCGGGGCCATTTCACCGACCGACCCGATTTTCACATCCTGATCCGCCGTCTCCTGCAGCGTTTTGAAGAACTGTCGCGCTTTCATCATGGAATACCGCTCAAGCTGGAGAAGAAGAGGTTGGCGGCCGAAGCCGGGCGCGTCCAGCTTGTCCGTTGTGACTGTGCGTGGTACGACCCCGAGCGTTACTCCTCCCGCCAGCAAACCCGCATGAAGTTCGGTGGCCTGGTGGGAGAAGTGGTCTACGAAGGGGTCTTGACGCCCTTTATGCCCCTGCTGATCCTGGGTCAGTGGACCCATGTGGGCAAGCTCACCAGCTTCGGCCTGGGCAAGTATCGGATCATGGAGGTCAACAACTGATGATGGAGGGGAAGACTTGCGCGAAAGGGGTGCCATGCTGAGCCTCGTCTGCGGGGACCCGGCCCAGAAACCGGCTTCTTACAGCCGCTTTGTTCTGCCTTTTGCCTATGCTCCGGTGAAGCTCACTTCTCCGCTTGAGGGACATTACTATGC
>JBHHYX010000512.1:0-3455 GCA_046757765.1 Acidobacteriota bacterium
AAGGGAGTCTTCAACTCCGATGAGACGGCTGCGGGAGACTTGAGCTCACTGAAAGCGGCGTTCCGTGGGGGTGGTCTCGCCACTGGAGCCTGCCACGCCTTGCGTCTCACCTGGCAGACCTTGTGGACCGGTTCCATCTCAGAGGATGACGCCAAGACACTCAAGAACGGCGAGACGATCGTTCGTTCCGGAATTCAAGACCCAAAGTAGACTCTTAGCCCGGATTTCTCACACTCGGTCGTAGCGAAGAGCCGGACACGACGCGCTGGCAAGGCGTTACGCCCGAGTCCCCCGGACAGCCTCGGCGGGGATGATCTGCAACTCTGAACCAAGTTTTTGGGGAGTCGGTATCGCTATCGGGATCGGGAGTCGACATCCTGCGCATTGCTCCCCGCCGTTGCAATCAACGGCGATACCGATGAAGACACGGCTACCCCACTGCTGGTCGGTCTGATGGCGAACTCGATGGAGATCGCCTGGCAGTGGGAGAATCTGTCATCTCGATCCAGGCTTTTAGGCTCCGGCTCGGTATCGGTATCGCAATCGCTATCGGTGATCGACATCCTGCGCATTGCTCCCCGCCATCGCAATCGACGGCGATAGCGATTGCGAACCCGATTCCGATACCGATGAAGACCCGGCTACTCCACCACTTGCCGGTCGGAGGCGCCGCCTCTCTGAATTCCTGAGATCGTAATACTCGGACAGACTCCTAGTAGTTAGCCTCGCAATTGGCTCCGGAGGTAGCGGCAAATGTGCCAGCCGTCGAGGTGTTTGAAGGGAAAGCGGGCGGTGGTGTAGTGGCCGCAGGGGAGGAGCGCCCGGTCACAGGGAATCTGGTGGGCGCGGTACTGGTCGAAGACCTTTTCCGTTAACTCGGGCAGAAAAGTGAGATCGTACTTGGCGCTGATCAGCAGATGCGGTCGGGGCCGCTTCTTCAGCCGGCGTACAAAGTGGTACGGGCTGATGGGCGCCCAACAGCGGCGCAGGGCTCGGGGTTCGATGCGCCCTTCCAGGCCCCAGCGCACGAAACGGGTGGAAAGCCCAAACCAGACCACATCGGCAAAGAAAGCCGAAACATGATTGAAGACGCCCGTGGCAATGGAAGGGTCGTGGGTAAAGGCCAGATAGGCGACGCAGGACCCCAGGCTGGTTCCCATCACCGCAATCTGGCTGTGACCCCGGCTGCGGAGCCATTCCACCAGGCGGCGAACTTCGAGGACACCCTGCCGGGTGGCGTACAAGGTTCGTCCAATGTTCGGGCTCACCATGTAGTCGGCCCGCTCCATCCCCGGAGGCCTGCGCTCTTCGTGGTAGGGCAGACAGAGCCGGGCCACGGTGAAGCCCAGCCTTTGCAGGATCCTGCAGAGACCGACATGGCTTCCCGGGTCGCAGTTCCACTGAGGAACCACCACCACAGCCTTGCTGGAATCGGGAGCGGGAAAGAGGCGGCAGTAAGCCGTATTGTTGAACAGGTCCTGACCGGGAGTGGGGCTGGGAAAGGAAAGCCGGTCGCCATTCAAGCAATAGTCGCTCAACGGAGGTGGGGTAAAGTAGGTGTCGCTCTCTTGGAGAGCCTTGTCGGCATACTGCTGGAGGCGGCCGAGAGGATCCGCGCCTCCGTTGGCCGCCAGGCCCAGCCATTCCAACCCCCATTCGAAGGGCAGAACACGACGGTTGGTGTCGCGCAGGGTCAGCAGCCGTTCCTTCTTGTGGATCCAACGGCGGTAATAACTCATTCCGCGGCCGGCTTGGCCAGCTCCTCCTCGTATTCCAGTCGATAAAGCTCCAGAAAGGTCAGTCCCAATGCCACGATAATGGGGCCGAGGATCATGCCGATGATCCCAAAATAAGCGATTCCTCCCACAATGGAAAAGAAGACAAGCAGCGTGTGCATTTTAGCCTTCCCTTCGATGAGAAGCGGCCTCAGGACATTATCGATCATCCCCACGAAGAGAATCGCCGCCGCCGCCAGGATAATCGCTCTGACAACTGCTCCGGTGGCCAGCAGGTAAAGCACCCAGGGCACCCAGACAATCGCCGTTCCAATCACGGGTACGAGCGAAAAAAGGGCCATCAGCGTCCCCCAAAGGAGAGCGTTGGGGATACTCAGAGCCCAGAAGACGATCCCGCCCGCCGCTCCCTGAACCACCGCCGTCAGGAGACTGCCGACGACCGTAGCGGTGGAAACCTCCTGGAACTTGGTGATGATCAGGGTTTCATAGTTGCCGGAAAGGGGCGTCCAGGCTCTCAACTGCTCCACCAGCCGGGCGCCGTCTCGAAAGAGAAAAAACATGGTGATGACCATGATGAAAAAGCTGGAAAACAAATGGAAGAGGCTGGAAAAGATGGCGCTGCTGTGGCGAATGAAAAAGAGGCTGATCTGCTGAAGCGCCGCGGCCAGCCCGCCCACCAGATCGACCTGGCTGAAATCCACGTACTGTTCCAGCATCTTCAGCCAGGACCCCACATAGGGATCGTCTCGGAAACTGAGCAGCCTTTCGATCTCGCCCTCCTCGACCAGCCTCTGAAAGCTCCGGTAGGCCAGAGTGGCTTCACTGGCCAAGGCAACAACTAGATAAATAAACGGGATGATGATGATGGCAGTGACCCCCAGGCAGGTCGCCAGCGCCGCCCAATTGCTTCTCCCCTTCAGGTGGGTGAACAACCACCCGTAGACTGGATAACAGAGACTGGCCAGGATTGCGGCCAGACAAGTGGGAAGGATGAAGGGCTGAAAGATGCGGAAGACAAAGTAAAGGACGAGCAGGGAGGGAACGATCAGAAAGAAACGCAGAAACCTTCGCTCGCTCGAGCGCGGCTCCCGTTTGACAGGCCGAATGCGAAATCCCCGGCGAAAGGTATGCCTGCGGTGCCGCGCCATGGCCAAAAATGGTAGTCTCCGAGAAGACTCGGGTCAAATAGGCACTGAACCTGGGCCGTCCAGCGCGAGAAGAGGTTTGACAAAGCGGTCAACTTGTGCGCTCGGCAACAATGCACACTATGAAGTAACGGGGCCCCGACTGTGAGAGAGGGAGCGTCACGGCTCAAACTCGCCGTCCTCTCCGGTCGCTGACGCTCCCGGCTCCGTTTTTCTCCTCCACAGCGTGAGCGACTGTCATTGCCGGCACCGAAGCCACGGTCTGTCAGGGGAAATTGATTTGGCGGCCCGCTACAACTAAGGCCGCCTCAGACCGACGAGCGGTGCAGCGACATTGCCGTGGCTCTCAACCCCACCGGTCCTGTGCCGGTGGTTTCCCGGTTTGGCAACTAGCCGGGGTCGCCAGCCCTTCTCCGGCCCTTGGCTCGTTGCGTTACGGTGTCATGTGTTATCACGTGCGCAACTTGAGTCAACTTTAAGATCAGCGAAAGCCTGGGGATCTACGCTTAGGGTTTGCGCGAGCCCTTAGCCCGGATTATGCACCAGGTTTCGTCGCGAGGCGTCGGAAGCGCCG
>JBHHYX010000513.1:0-3451 GCA_046757765.1 Acidobacteriota bacterium
AAACACCGATCTGGTGGGCAGGCTTGCGAGCTACGCGGCGCCGCTCGTGAACTGGGCCAATCGCAATCCGTTTCTGCGCGGCCTGCTGGAAAAATATTTAGGCATTCACCGGGACCGCTTGCTGCCCACCTTTCATTCCGAGACCTTCGCCCGATGGTTTCGACGGCGCTCCCGCAGCGGGGTTTCCGGCAAGAACGGGCATGTCCTCCAGAGCCAGGGCGTCGGGGGAAAGGAAGAAAAGGTGGTCTTGTTCTATTCCTGCACGGTCAATTACAACGAGCCGGAGATCGGTAAAGCGGCCGTCGGCGTTTTCGATAAGAACGGAATTGAATGCTCGGTCCCGCCCCAACAGTGCTGCGGTCTCCCGTTTATTGACGCCGGCATGCTGGAACGATTCAAGAAGAAAGCGAAATGGAACGTGGCTACCTTGAGCCAAGCGGTCCGGCAGGGGTACAAAATTGTCGTGCCCAGCGCCAGTTGCAGCTATATGCTCAAGCACGATTACCCGAGCTATTTGCCCACCGAAGATGCCCGGCTGGTTTCCGAAAACACCTATGATCTGTCGGAATACTTGGTGAAGCTCCACGAGGCAGGAAAGCTCGACCTGGGCTTTTCGCAGAACATCGGCAAAGTCCGCTACCACCAACCCTGCCATCTGATGGCTCAAGAAATCGGTTTCAAATCGCAAGAGTTGCTGCAACTGATTCCGGGAACCGAGGTGGATCGCCTACAATGTTGCAGCGGGCACGACGGCGCATGGAGCGTGAAGAAGGAATACTTTGAGGAATCCATGAAAGTGGGCAAGCCCCTTTTCAACTTCATGAAAGCCGACGACGCCTGTTGCGCGACGGATTGCCCCCTGTCCGCCATTCAAATTCAACAAGGAACGGGCAAGAAAGCCATCCACCCCATCGTCGTGCTGGCCCAGGCCTACGGGTTGGATATCCGCTAGTCAGGGCGAACGGATTTTTCGCTGTAGAATTTTTGTTTCCGTATGCCGTGCAGGAGAACCCACGGCGAGGAAAAGCGTTCACTGTGGCTCGTATCTTGGTTTAGTGCCGTTGAGCCCTTTTCGGTGTAAAAGGGGTTCGGTGGCTGGAGTCCGGCGGGGAGGCCGCCAGTCACGGCGACGGGGCAGCCAGATATCGTAACGGCTTGGGTCTCTCTTCTGGCTTCGGCATTTCGACCTTCGGCAGACTCTTGGCGTCCATGACGTCGCTCTCCCGGATGATGCCGAGCCGATAGAGCAGATAGGCGGTCACAGCGTATGCCTCGTCCGCGCTGAGCGTTCCCCCTGGGGGAGGGTAGGCGCGCTTGATATTCTCCCAGAGCGACGACGCAGAGATGTATCCCCGGAGCGCACCTTTGCCTCCCACGAGATCCATAGAGCCCAACCTACCATCGAATCCGGAAGCCGGGTGCGCGGGCCCTTCCCCGGTTGGCCCGTGGCATGGACTGCACTTCGCACTAAAGATCGGCGCGCCTTTCTCGGCGGTTCCGCTCCCCGGCGGGAGTCCGTTTCCTTCAAGATCGACAGAGATGTCCCAAGCCCGGATTTCTTCCTCGCTCGGGGGCCTGCCCAGATTATAAGTGATTTCCTCCTGTGCCTGCGGCTCTTGCGGCGATGGCGCGCCGCAGCCCACCAAAGCGACCACGGACACAATAAGAAAATTACAAAGGCAGTGGATACAGCGCATTGCGCACCTTCCCTTCCGGAGTTATCCTAAATGGGTTGATCGGATTCCAATGGTAGATACCGCCTGTTGTGGTAACCCAATGTTCCAATGGGACACCATGGATTTTGCTCACTGCTGTCCAAATTAGCCGGAATCGAGGTGCGGGGATGCGGGAAATAGGGGCATTTTCAAGCTCTCCGGTGTGGATCGTGGGTTGAGGTTGGCATTCTGCTGTCCCAGTTGCAGGAGGAGAAAAGAGCGAGTTGCTCAGCGGCGAGCGGGGGTGGAGGCTGGAAGGGATGGTCGATCCAAGCGAACAGGTCGCGGTAGACGAACAACTGCTGGCGCAACAGGGCGGCGAGATTCGAGAGGCTCCAACTGAAGCGGGCGCGCAGTTGCAGGTACTTGAGCAGGAGCAGGGCGATCAAGGCGGTCCAGAGTTGAATCTGCAGGGCGTTGGGGCTGGTGCCGACGAAGGTTTTGATACGGAGGTTCTGCTTCAGGGCCTTGAAGAACAGCTCAATCTGCCAGCGCTGGCGGTAGATGGCGGCGATGGTGGAGGCGGCTAGGCGGCGCTGGTTGGTAAGGAAGACCAGGGTGCGTTGCTGCGCTTCGTCCCAGACGGCGATGCGGCGCAGGAACAAATCGCGTCCGCCCTGCCGGGCCAGCTTATAGAGGAAGATGATCTCGTCGCGCTGCACGGGACCGCGTTCCGGGACGGGACGGCGCTCCACGACGCCATAATCGGCATTGTCCTTCAGGCGGGTGACGAAGAAGACGCCGTCGGCATCCAGGGAGGCGAACCAGTCGTAGTCGGTGAAGCCGCGATCAAAAACCACGATGGTGCCGGGCTCGAAGCAGAGAGTGCGGGCCACCCGGCTCTCGTGCACGCGGCCCTCGGTCACCACGGCATAACTGGGCAGCAGCCCTTGATGGTCGAGCAGCAGATGCAGCTTCACGGCGCCTTTGGTGCGGCGGTAGTGGGCCCAATCGAAGACGCTGGCGCAGAGCTCGATCAGAGTGGCGTCCAGGCTCAGCAGCTTGTTTTTGAAGCGGAAGCCATGCGGGCCGGCGCGCTGCCGGCAGCGGTCCAGCAGTTGGTAAAAGACGCTCTGATACAACGTCCAGGGACGGTGCTCGTTGGCGTAGGCCAGGGTGGAGCGCTTGGGGGCGTCGGGCAGCCCCAGGTGCCGCAGCTTGCCTTCGCTGGCGGCCAGACCGCCGCAAATCTCCCGCAACGACTGCGCCCGTCCCAGGTGGCAGAACAGCATGGCCACAAACTGGCCCCAGCAGGTGAAGCCGCGGGCATGGCGCTCCGCGCGGTGCTCCCGGACGGCCCGCTCAAAGTCGGCGCGCGAAAACAACTGCAACATCTGACTGAAAATGCTGGATACTCGGGTCATGGCGGCGGTAGTCCTCCCTTTGGTTTGCGTCTTCTCAACACAAACCGTAGCAGAGTTCTACCCCCGCCGCTCAAACGCTAATTTGGACAAGAGTGACCTCCACTACAACCCCGAAAAAGTCTGTTTCGGTATCCGTCCTTTGATTTAGCCATTCAAGCGCTTGTCTGTGTTCTTCACGGATGGATTCGGCGACCCAGATGACGACGGAGGCACCAAATCCAGCCGCATATGTTAGGAGCTTTCCGAGGTGGTCGTGGTTTGTATAGGTTAACTGGTTTTCAACAACAACCCTTCGGCCCGTTCCCAAGTCCCTTGCCAGTAAATCTAGCGAGAACTCGCCAACGCTTGCGTCTTTGGTTTCTAGTTCAAGCT
>JBHHYX010000514.1:0-3450 GCA_046757765.1 Acidobacteriota bacterium
TCAAACTGAGCTGGAAAAACCTCTCGAAGCCGGGGCAGCCAGCACTCCCAGAAGGCGTAGCTGCGGGCCACGAAATTTTCCCACAGCCGAGACTGAGATTCGTGAATTCCAAAGGAGACGGTCGTGCCGGCCGGCAACCCGAACTGTTCCGAATTCAGACCCTGCTCGTAAAGGGCGTGACCGGCCTCGTGAACCATCCCGAAGAAGGATGCAGAAAAGTCTTCTTCCGAATACCGTGTGGTGATGCGCACGTCCAGCGGCGAGAGCCCGCAGCAAAAAGGGTGCGGAGAGGTGTCCAAGCGACCGGCTTCCCAATCGAAACCCATCGCCGTCAGAACGGTACGACCGAAAGCTTCCTGCCCTGCCCGTGGGAAGTGCCCGCAAAGCACCTCGTCACGGCTGAGCGGGGAAGCGGTCTCAACCCGCTCGCGCAGCCGGCTCAATCTTGGGCCCAACACAGCAAAGATGGAGTCCGCCTCATCGCTGGTCAAGGCGGGTTCGAACTCGTCGAGCAAGGCATCGTAGAGGCGGGAACCGCCAGCCAGGATTCGGGCCTGACGTCGCTTCAGGTCAACCATCTTCTCCAGCCAGGGCGCAAAGCTTTCAAAGTCCACTTCCTGGCGCGCCTTGACCCAGGCCTGGTAGGCCAGAGTGCTTGTGCTGGCCAGATCTCGAACCAGAGCCGGCGGCAGCTTCACCGCCTTGTCGTACTCGCGCCTCGCCTCTCGAAGGTGGGCCCGACCCCAGAAGTCCAGAGCCTCGGACTCCAGTTCATCCAGCAACCCGCCCAATCGCGAGTCGGTCAGCTTCTGGTGGTGAATCGTGGCCAGCGTGGCCACTTGTCGTGCCCGAAAAGGCACTCCTTTGGCCGGCATCATCGTCTCCTGATCCCAGGCTAGCGCTTCCATAGTACTGCTCAAGTCGGTGAGTTCCCGGGTCAGTTGCTTGAAAAGCTGGTAGTTCTTGCTCTCGTCCGTTTTTCTGTGCGTCGGCATTGGTGGGCCCCACCCCCTCAAGATCACCGCTGGGCCACGGCTTCGGGTTCTCTCCAAGGTCAGAATCCGCGCACGGGGCGGCAGACAACCCTGGCAAAGACTTCAACCTCAATTGAGCGATTGAGGACGGCGGTAAGCACGAAATCTGTTGCGCCCCGCGGGTCTTGTCGATCCTCGACATACCGCGGCTGGTATGCCCGCGGTCTCCGCAACTCGCGGGAACACAACATCTTGGCGCTTCCCATCCGCCAGAATCGCTCAACTCAGGTTCAATTGTGTCCCGTCAAGGTGGAAAGTGCAACGGGCCCAAGAAGCAAAAAGGCCGACTGTCGGATCGGTCGGAGTGTTTACTTTTGAGGGGGCATGGCCCATGATTACCAGGGTTGAACAGACGGCAGGTTGGCCCTGCTGCCGAGCAAAGAGGGGAACAGTTTCAATGAACAACCATTTCAAGACATGGTTTGGCGCCTTCGTGATGACGGCGGGCCTCTTCTCGATCTCAACGGCGCACGCCCTGGCGGGCAAAGGAAACGTTCTGGTTGTTCTCAACAAAACGGACAACACGGCCAGTCTCATCGACCCCAGCTCAGGGTCAGTGGGCGCGACCGTGGGAACGGGAGTCGCTCCCCATGAAGTCGCGGCTCATGGGGGTCGGGGCCTGGCAGTGGCCTCCAACTACGGAACTCGAGCCCAGCCCGGCGCCACTCTCACGGTCATCGACCTGGGGCGACAGAAATCTCTCAGGACGATTGATCTGGGACGCTATCGACGCCCCCACGGAATCCAGTTTTTCCGGGATGGGCACCGGGTCGCCGTCACTGCTGAGGACAACCAGTGCCTGCTCCTGGTCGACATCGACCGCGGCGTGGTGCAGAAGGCCATCCGAACCCACCAGCAGACTTCGCATATGGTCGTGCTCGGCCCCGAGGAAAAGAGAGCCTACGTCGCCAACATCGGGAGCGGGTCTGTCTCCGTGCTGGATCTGACGCAAGGGACCTTGATCAAGAATATTCCTACCGGTGGAGGCGCTGAAGGCCTCGACATATCCCCTCAGGGCCGGGAACTTTGGGTCGGGAATCGCGCCCAGGACACCCTATCCATCATTGACACCGGTAAGCTGGAAGTGGTGGCCACACTGAAGAGCGCAAGCTTCCCCATCCGCGTGAAATTTACCCCGGACGGACAACGCGTCCTGGTCTCCAACGCCCGTTCCGGTGAAGTGGCCGTCTTTTCCGTCAAACAGAGAAAAGAAATTGGCAGAATCCCGATGAAAGTGACGGCGGCGGAAAACGAGAGTCGCCTCCTCCAGTTCGGTCAGAGTCCAGTCCCTATAGGAATTGTGGTGGCTCCAGATGGAGAAACGGCTTTTGTGGCCAACAGCAATGCCGACGTCGTTTCCGTCATTGATCTGGGAGCGTGGGAGATCAAGGATCGTTTTCGGGCCGGCAAGCAGCCCGACGGCATGGCCTACGTCGAAGGGGATAGCGGACGCTAACCCGCATTTCGCACAAACGATCGATTGCAGAGCCGAACGCATCCACCCTGACTGCGTTACCTTTGTCGGCCAGCTCGACGTACGGTACAGTACACTTGGGCGGGCCTCGGTGGCAAACCTCGTCGGGGCGGCGCCTGCGACTTCTCATGACCAAGAAAGCCCGTGAGAAATGCGGGCTGAAGGAGAGGCAATATGTCCAGCCCAAAGGAGTTCTTCGAACAGAGACTGGCGCAGAAACTGAAAGACGAACCGGACCTGGCTCACAAGATCAATGCCGTCTACCAGTTCAACATCGAGGGCGACTCAGGCGGAGACTGGACGGTTGACCTGACCGAGCCCGAAGTGCGGTCCGGGCGGGCCGCTCACGCCAACTGCACGGTGACTGTGGGAGATGAGGATTTCATGAAGATCGTTGGGGGCCAGTTAAACGCGCAGATGGCCTTCATGAGCGGCAAGTTGAAGATTGGAGGCGACCTGAGCCTCGCCATGAAGCTGGCCGACCTTTTCAAGTAATTTCAGGGTGCGAAAGGGAACGAAGAAACAAACAGGGCCGCGGCGGGTCGGCAGCCAGTCGGACTGGGTGCGGGTTTCTCCGGACCGCCTCAGGCAACCGCGGAGAAGGATTTCATTCGCCAGGACGATCCACTCTCGATCATTCCGGTAGACCAGGGGAGCCAGTGTGCAAGCTCCAATCCTCTACCGGGGGCCGTCTTCGACGCCTCACCCGGACTTGCTCCTGGCGCCCAGCAGATACCCCAATACAAAGATCGTGAGGATCGCTACGATGTGAAAAATCAGCAGTCCAGCGCTCATGTCCATGGGAGACTAGTCTCGATCCTTCGGCCCGGTGAATGCAAGCCGTCCTTGCCCCAGCCCGCATTTCTCACACCTAGTCGTAGCCAGCGACCTCATACCGCCGAGAGCTGATCTCTGCTGGCGAAGCCAGCCTTTGGAGTGCGG
>JBHHYX010000515.1:0-3438 GCA_046757765.1 Acidobacteriota bacterium
GGACTTGAGTGCCGAGGGTGGCGAGGGTCATTGTCTGGCACGTTCCAGGGAGCCGGATTCACTCTCACGAAGGCCGCTGGGACGGGTGAACTGAGATTGGCCTCGGAAATAGTGGGCGGCCTCACGGGGCAAGGCGTGCCAGTAGCTCCCTTCGTAGGCGTCCTTGACGTACTCCAGAAAATCGCGGTACCGTTCTACGGAATACTCCTCAATGCTGCCAGGCTCAGAGGAGAGATTCATATAGTCGGGGTGGGTATTGACCAGCGCCATCCCTCTTTTTTCCGCGATCCAATCCAACTTCTGCTGCCAGATCGAGATCGTCTTCTGCCGCATCAGGACAAACAGGGTGAAGTCCTGACAGAGGGTGTAGGGCAGTTCCACATATCCTCCTGTCCCGGATGTCCCTCCCCCCCAGAAGGGGAAAATTGTACCAGCCGGGTCGGGTTGAGGCTCAAAAGGGTCGGTGTCGAAGGTCGAGCAGTCGTATTCGACATGGAGTTCACGAATCCAATCGAGATCATGGTGCATGGCGGGCGACCGGAATCCCACCGCGGTCCAGTTCTTGAGATAGGCGTTGATTCGCTTCGCTCGGTCTTGGAAAACACAGTGCGAACTGTAGAGCTTGCCGTCGTGATTGAGGCCGTGCACGCCCACTTCGAAGCCCCGATCTCTCAACTCCGCCCGAAGATCGGGATCGACCGTATAGCCTTCGGGAACGAAGTTGAACGCAGATCGGAATCCCAGGCTCTCCTCCAGGCTGGCCAAAGCGCGACACTTTTGCTGTCCTTTGGCGGATTCGACATCGTGGGTGAGCACGAGCGCAAACTGTCTGCCTCCGGGCCACCCTTTCCAGCCTTCGGGTGGGGTGCCTGCCTCCGGGTCAATAGGCCAGACGCGCCGGTAGGAGGGTAGCTGCCGGGACACACGCCACCGGCGTAGTTGCAGTTGAATGCGTCTTGGAATCAAAGGTTTCACCTGGTAGTAAACAGAGCTGAGCATACTGGTCTCCAGTGAAAGCCTACTGCTCGATTCAGTCGGGATGGGGCCCATCCATGGAATGGGCGGTTGTGGGGATGGAGGCGCGGTCCCTGGCGCGATGGCCGGCCGGCCACGCGGTGAGGTGGCTTGCCGCTCGCGCGGATCGGATTCCGCCGAATCCGGAAGGAATGGCCCGACGCGACGGTCGGGGCTGGCAGGCACGGGGAAGAGAAGGGATCTCAGTTTCTGAATCTGCTCTTTTCGAAAATAGCGGACCACCTCGGGTGGAACCGACGGTCGCTGCTCCCTGGCCAGGCACCAGCAGTAGCCCAGCAGGCGCAAGAAACTCCCGGCCAGACAGGGAGGCTCCGCCACTCTCTTGACGCACTTGAAGACTTCATAGAGGAGGTGATAGCCGATGTGATAATCGGCGCTGCCTTGCCGGAATCGCCCCTTCCAGATGCTGGAGCTGCCGGCTCCCGTCCTTCGGTGGTGGATGGCGGCGGGTTGCGGAAAACAGATCACCTCCCAGCCCCGAATCCGGGCCATGGTCGAGGCCACCGCGTCTTCACCCCCGTTCTCCAGAGGCAAGAACCCGCCGATCTCCTCAAAGCACTTGCGGCGGAAAAGCTGGACGGCTCCTCGCACATGCCGGGAGCTGAAGGCCAGCTTCCCGGTCGGGTTGTCGTGGGCCCGCACCACCCCTCCGGCAATGCCCAGCCTGGGTTGTTCGCAAAACTTCGCTGTGATTCTCCGGTAGTAATCCAGAGGGAGAGAAATGTCGGCATCGAGAATGCCCAGGAGGTCGAAGTCGGTTTCTTCCAGCGCCTCACGTCCCGCCTGAAGAGCTTGGACTTTGGAGGCGAAATTTCTCCCCGCGGGGCGATCTCGGGAGAGGAGCCGGATGAAGTCATGCTTCTCAGCGTAGCGCCTGACTATGCTGGCTGTCCGGTCTCCGGACCCATCGTCGACAATGACCCATTCTCCGGGCCGAAACGTCTGCCCGACGACGGATTCGAGAGTTCGGGCAATGGTGGCTTCCTCATTGCACGCCGACGTCAAGAGTACGTACCTCATAATGGTCCTCGGGAGCGAGCCCAAGCTCGCCTCGACGGAGCTAAGGGGCCAATCCAACTCTTCGCCCCACACCCGGGCTTCTCAATGGCCGTCTCCCGGCTGATGGAGGGGCCAGTCCCCAACGTTGTGCCAACGGGAGCAACTCGCCAGGTACTCCACTGAAGACCTTCCGCGGCCATTCGCCTTTGCCCAACACAGGCCGCTTTCAACTGAAGGGCGTGCTTTCCGCTTCGGCGCTCGCGCTTGTCACCTGTAGCCCCTTCTTGGGGCGCGAGCACTATGGCCTGCTCCTCTCCGCCCCCCCCTTCAGGCCAAAGGCAACGGTTCTCAGCACCTGACGGCGACCTAAGCAAAGCAGGCTCCAGGAGTGGTTATATCGTGCGTAACGGGCTTTCTTTCATTTACTTAACTGGTCCTTGGTTTGGAGATAAGATGGAAGAAGAACTACGAAATTGTGTAACGCTGTGCAGAGATGCCAGGGGATTCCCACTCGCAAACGGGCAGGATCGCTGGTGGTCACAGGTCGGTTGCCGGCTACCGGGAGGCATTTCTTCCGAGGGGTTGTAGCGAGGCGGCGGAAGCGTCGCGCTGAGCTGGCGTTACGGAGGAGCACAGTCGTATCCGACACGGTAGATAGAGAAGGCCAAGGCCGGGCAATGCCGTCAGAGCGGGTGATCTCGGCCCCCCGTAGACGGCTCTTGAGGAACGTGGGTCCAGGGCCAAGTATAAAGGGTCGACCACGCACGCCGATAAGTCTTAGATGGAGATTTGGATTGACAAGGTAACGTCGGCGCTGGCGACGGCGACCGTCTGGTCGACCATTCCACTGACGTTGTTGACCATGTTCTGTCTCGTGTCCTATTGGCTGTCGAGCTAACTCCCGGCGTCAACACACACTTTTGCGCCGTATTTCCTGACGAGGTCGGGTCCTTCGCTCGGGTTTCTCGTACTCAATTGTAGTGAGGCGGTGGAGATGGTCCTGGATACGAGGCAGTTGCGGCCGAGGGCCCAGCAGCTGCACTGGACAGTACGTCGAAGAGATCGACGGAGCGTAGCGCAATACTCACGATCGTATTCGCCGCCGTAGTCGATTGAGTGTGAGAAATCCGGACTTTAGTGTGTTGTTCGGGGAGGGTGGAAATCCGTCGCCTTGAGGCGAAGAGAAGGTCCCCGCAGTCCGCAGGGACCTTGGTTCCTCCTCGACCTTGCTATGGCATCGCCTCCTCGTCTCTCCTGGACCTTGCCTTGCAAGCCCCATCCGCAATTGCCACGCTATTTCCAAAACGGAGCACTAGGGAATTCCTAGTCCGAGAAGAAGTTCACAAGACGATCAACTTGTGCGCCTGACAACAATGTACACTACCGAGTAACGGAGCCCCGACC
>JBHHYX010000516.1:0-3431 GCA_046757765.1 Acidobacteriota bacterium
ATCCGGGGAACCATGGCAGGGTTCGCGGCGCCCGTCACGACTTTCGCTCCCAGCGCCTTCGTCATCTCAAAAACGCGATCGATTTCGGCATCCGTCACATCGTCCCAAAAGGCGAAGTTGTACGCGTAAAACTCCGTTCGTCTCTCGCTTGCCAGCGCGGCGGCGACTTCAAATTCACTCAAGGGAACCGACAACCGCCACTGCCGCAACTGTTCTCGCGCTTCTCCCTCACGCCCGCCGTGGGTGAACTCCATATGGTCCTGCCATAGCTCCACCGCGCCGAACCCGACCTCGGCCATCATCATCAGCGCTTCCTCCAGGTCGCGGTCGCGGAAACTGTAGGAATGGCAACCCACGAGGACCCCTGCCAGAGTTGAATTGAGTTTTTTCTGCTGCGGCGCGGGGTAGCCCAGAGCGGACCGTCCACAAAGCAACAGATGCCCCGCTCCCAGCAGGGCCAGACTTCCAAACTGCCTACGGTTCGTTCGCACCATCTGTCTTACTCCCAAACCGTGAGTATTGCCATGCTGACGACGATCTCCGACTTGAGGCTCCTCGCGTCACCAGTGTACTCCAGCGTTTTTATCAACGCAACGGATAGTCTTGTCTCATGCAAGATGAGCCTGAAGGAGGAGCGAGTTTCTCACACAAGATGAGCCTGAAGGGCGGGGGAGTCGGCATGCTGGGGATTGACCGTTCAAGTGCAAGACCACAGCAAGCTGAACCTGGAACAGATCCAGCAGTTTCTCGAGGCCAGCGAGGAGATTCGATTCAAGGGCAAACGGCGCGAGGAGATTTACGCCTGGGTGGAACGAACGCTTCACCAACACAACTACAGCCGCCAGGACCGCGCCGCCAAAGGGCTGCTGCGGCAGTATGTGGCCAAGATGACCGGACTGAGTCGCGCCCAGATCACGCGCCTGATCCGCCAATACCGGCAACAGGGCGAACTGCGACCCACCCGCTACCGGCGGCACCGCTTTCGCCGCAAATACACGCCGGCGGACATCGAACTGCTGGCGGCGGTCGACCAAGCCCACGAAACCCTCTCCGGCCCGGCCACGCGCAAAATCCTCGAGCGGGAATATCGCCAGTACCAACAGGGCGAGTACGAGCGGCTGGCGGGGATCTCCGTCGCCCACCTCTACCGTCTGCGGCGGCACAGCCGTTATCGGCAGCGGCGGCTGCATTTCACCAAGACCCGGCCCACGGCGGTGTCGATCGGCGAGCGCCGCCGCCCCGACCCGCAGGGCCGGCCCGGCTATTTGCGGGTCGATACGGTGCACCAAGGGGATCGCAACGGCGCCAAAGGCGTCTATCACATCAACGCCGTCGACGAAGTGACCCAGTGGCAGGTGGTCGGCGCCACGCCGGCGATCAGCGAAGCCTGGCTAGAACCGCTACTGGAAGCCATGCTGGAGCAATTCCCCTTTCGCATTCGCGGCTTCCATTCCGACAACGGGAGCGAGTTCCTGAATCGGACCGTCGAAAAGCTGTTGAACAAGCTGCTGATCGAGCAGACCAAGTCGCGGCCGCGGCACTCCAACGACAACGGCCTGGTGGAATCGAAAAACGGGGCGGTGATCCGCAAGCACATGGGCTATACGCATATCGCGGCGCCACACGCCGAGCGAATCCAGCGCTTCTACCAACAACATTTCAATCCCTATTTGAACTTCCACCGGCCCTGCGGGCAGCCCGAACTGGTGACCGACCGCAAGGGAAAGCAGAAGCGAGTGTATCGCCGCTACGCCACGCCTTGGGAAACGTTCGAGCAGTTGCCCGAGGCCGCCAGCTATCTCAAGCCGGGGCAGACGCTGGAGGCGCTGGCCTCGATCGCTCAGGCCGAAAGCGACACGGCGGCGGCCCGCCGGATGCGACAAGCCAAGCAGCGGCTGTTTGCCCGCTTCGGATTGGCGAACGGGCCGCGCTGAGCAGCGGGAACAGGGCTGTGGAAATGCCGGGCTATGGAAAACGAGGAAAACCCAAAAACCGGTTTCCCTCGTTTCCCACAGCCCTTGGAAATCGCTGCGCGATTCCCACATTTCCACAGCCCCGACGACGACTCTTTCTTTCCCAAAAACAAAACCCAAAAACCCGGAAAGGAGCCCCACCGACTCGACCGCCCCAGACCCCTCCTTCAGGCTCATCCTTCGATGAGAAAATGCTCCGCGAGAGTTTTGCAAGAATGATCTCTGTCGGGGGGAACCCCTCAAGCCCTACCAAACGAGCCCCTTAACTCGTCTCATCCCCGGCCTTTGCGAAACCGCTGGGGTATTACCAAGAATTGTTTGTTTCGCAGCTTGAGGCCTATTTCCCACGAACACCCATTGATGAGATCAGTTCGAATCAGCGAGAAAAGTCGTTCATCAAGCTACCTGGGCTAAGCGGGAGTGGGAAGCTCGATGTATTTTCAAGCAACTGATAATAAACGACTTAAACACACCCCTCCAACAGCCCACTGCAACGAAAGTTACGCCTGCATGCACGTTTTACCCACGTTTATCCCACATTTGCCCACGTTTCTCGGTCGAAAGACCTACATTTTGTTCATGTAGAAACTCCAGGAGTCGCACCACATGGAGATCATGTCGGAGTTCGAGCAGGACCCAATCGGGCGGGAAGAGTGAGCGTCGCTCCATGCTGGGCTGACGGACCGGTGCTGTTTGGCAGGACGCCCTACGCGTCGTCTGATCGAGGCGGGGTCCGGACAAAAGGTTCCATCACACCACGCCCGCTTCTCGCAGCCCCTGGCCGGCGCCGGCGAGATTCGCCAGCATCATTTCCGAGTACTTGCGCGACAGAATGACCCCTTCGGCTCCGGCCCGGAAGGCGGCCTTGACGGCTTCCCGCACGTCGTCGGGAGTTGTCTGCTTTTGATCCGGGGCGGTGGGAATGTCGATGTCAATGCCCGGATAGACGGGTACCTCGCCGCCCAGCCCCTCGATGGCTCGCTTCGTTTCTCGATACACGTAATCGGAGGAAAGCCCCGCCGTTGACAACTCCTCATAGGGGGCCTCTTCGTAATTCATCATCTTGTAGTAAAGAGGCAGGAAGTCTTCTGGCCGGGCGTCGTGCAGAAGGTTGGCGTGCAGGCTGTCAAGAAAACGGACCATGCGCGGCCCGCCGGCGTTGTTGTAAGCAACGGCCTTGATGAAATCGGAGTACCGGCTGGTCACCGCATAATTCTCTTCGGCGCGGTAGAAAGGGCTCAACGTGTTGTTGTGCATGATGTGCCAGCCGAGCGGTTTCTCCGGAGCGATCGCCTTGGCCAGCCCGAAGACCTCGCTGCGGACCTCGTGGTAGCTCTCGGTCCACATCTTTTCCCAGGCGAAGATTTCCGGGTATTCCAGCAGCAGCCGCCAGAAGGTGACGAAGTACCCGTCGGTGGGCCGCTTGTCGGCGCGGGCGGCGTGGAACAGCTTGTCGAG
>JBHHYX010000517.1:0-3413 GCA_046757765.1 Acidobacteriota bacterium
GTTTGTAGTGCGAATTGTTATCCAACGCGCAACTTGACCACTTTGTGAACTTGTTTTCGGCCTAGCTGCGCTACTAGTCGCGTCGTCCGCCCAGCAGGAAGAGGTAATAGAGGAGCGTGAGCACGGCTTGGATGGCGGCGGCGACGTAGGTTAGGGCGGCCGCGTTCAAGACCTTGTTGACTCCGGCCATTTCTTGTCCCAGGAGCACTCCCTGGTTGACCAGTAACCGTTTGGCGCGATGGCTGGCGTCGAACTCGACGGGCAGAGTCACCAGCGAAAAGACGACGGTTCCGGCAAAGAGAATAACGCCCACCCAGGCTAATTCCGGAAAGTTGAGCAGGAAGCCCAGAAAGAAGATGGGAATAAAGAGCCAACTCCCGAATTGAACCGCCGGCACCATGGCTGTTCGAAGCGTCAGAGGCGCGTAGCTTTCGGCGTCCTGAAGCGCGTGGCCCATCTCATGGGCCGCCACTCCGGCGGCGGCAATGCTGTGGCTGTCGTAGACACCCGGACTGAGGCGAAGCACCTTGCCGCGAGGATCGTAGTGATCGCTCAGCATGCCTTTCGACCGTTCCACCTTCACATGGCTCAAGCCCTGGGCATCTAACAGGGACCTTGCCACCTGCGCTCCCGTAACTCCGCGCAGAGTCGACACCCGGGAAAACCTTTTGAAGGCGCTTTTCACCTTCATCTGGGCGTAGAAGCCCAGCAGAAGAGCCGGACTGACAAAAAGAAGGTACATTGGGTCAAAGAAAAACATAGTGTCATTCCCTTTCCCGTGTGGCGACTCGGGCGCCACACGGGAGGTCTAGCCTACATTTGAACCGGGCAATCCGTTGCGCCGGGAAGCCCCACAGTCTCGAGTTCCGCCCGTCTCGTCAACCCTCGACGTAACGTCCAGTACGACCTGGCGCTCGGTCGCGACGCCTTGCCCCCACCCCCACCTCCACCGCCTCGCCATGGTCGGGCGTGAGGAATGCGGGCTGCGCCCTTTGGGCTACCCCCCTTTCACAATACGTCGAAACACGCCATTCTGTTCCCACGGGGGAGGAAGCAGTCACCCAGGTTATAAGATGCCGCCAGCGAAATTTCAAACCCGCTCCGTCCTCCGAAGAAGGACGACGACCTTAGCTGCTTGCCGCGGGATTGTGATGATTTTGCTCTTAGATGCGTTGCCGTTGCCCTATAAACTGAACCGAAGCGTCAGCGCCCGGCCCATCCGGATGGCCACTTACTGACGTTCGTGGTTCAGTCACTCAAGCGCCAGAATCAGCTCAACTCGGGGAAGCCAGGGTCAAGCCGCAGGCGCGCCCCTGGGTGGTGGCTTAGCCCCTTTGGTGTCCTGAAGGGGTGCGATAAACCCGGAGGCAATGTGCCATTCCCTCTACCGGGGTGGCGCTGACGCTTCACCGAGGCTAGAAAAATACTGCCTCTTTCGCGGTGAGGATGGGAGCTGGGAACATTCACGCGTAGGGGCACGCGTTTTGCCTTGCGCATGGGCATCATAACGTTCCTATTGCACTACTTTCAGGGCGCTGTCTCAGACTCAAACTTGCTGAGCACTTTGGAGCCGCATCAGGTAGATTCGGTGAGTCAGGTAGAAGGCCGCCAGAGCCAGAAGGATGATGCTCAGTCTGAGAAGCGAGGTCTGTTGCAGGTTGACGACAACAACGAAGGCGGCCAACGTCTCCACCGTCTTTCTCAACAGAGCCGAAGGAAGGCTCTTGCGAAGCATGTTCCTCAGAGAACGACCTGTGGCCAGGAACATAGCCAGCGAGACGGCGCCCGCGTTGATCCCGAAATAGAGCAGCGAACAGAGTCCCAGAGTGAGCAGAACGGCCGGACCCGCCGAGACGGCCGCGGGGTGCACCAGCTGGAAAAGCGAGGCCACCAGGAAGGTCAGCAGGGGCAGAAGGGTGAGGTCGAAGAAAACCTTGGCCAGTCCCTTCACGGAGCGGCGCGACTTCCAGGTGCTGATCAGGCCTTCCAGAGTCGAGAGGGCGGTTGCGCCGACAGGCCCGCATACCAGAATAGCAGAGAGGACAAAGACGTTGCTGAAAGTGATCACGACGCCCTGATTCTTGCCTTTGGAGCCTGGAATGTAGACGGAGTAAAGGCTGGCGGCCGCCGTCAGAGCAGCCAGAAACAGCCATCGCCAGCTGGGCGCCTGAAGCACCTGAAACAGGCACACGGAGGAGATCAGCAGGCCCGAGACGACCAGCGTCCCGACGTAGAGCCGAGCCCCGAATGAAAGCGGCATGCCCGCTTCCAGGAGGCTTTGACGGGCGTAGCAAAGGCTCAGCCCGAGAAAGAAAAAAGCCAGGGCCACCGTGAAGTTGAGGGAACTGAAGCAGAGAAACACCACCAGGGCGGCGGAAGCATTGAGAAGATTGGTGGGAAAGAACTTCAGCAAATGATTCTTCCAGAGACTGAAGCCGGACTGTCGTGAGGTAGTGGCTACGGCGGCCACCACCAGAACCGTATTGAGGAGAAAGTAAAGCAGTGCCAAGGAGAGAACCTCCAGCCAGACGGCGGGGTGGGCGAGCAGGCCGGAATCCAGCGGAGCGGCTCCTCCATGCACCCGGTAAAAGAGGGAGGCCACCAGAAAACTGGTGACCACCACCTGAGCCACATTGAAGACGAACTGGTGAACTCTCTTGACTCCGCATCTGATATTGTTGGCCAAGCCTTCCAGGGCGGCAATGACGACGGCCGCTTCGGGACCGAGGAGCAGAAAAGCCGAAAAAATAAAACAGTCGCTGACTGTGATGGAGATCGATCCTCGACCGCCTTTGCCCAGGGGAACCCGGAGGCGGAAAGACGAGGCGACGAGGGTCAGGGCGCCCAGCCACAGCCACCTCAGATCGGAGCCGAGGAAAAGCACCTGGTAAAGGCTGTAGGTGAGAACGGCGGCTGCCGGCACGATCACCGACAGCAGGTAGAGACGGCCCTTCAATGGCATGAACGGCTGCTTCCGGGGCTCTCCGCTCTCCACTCCATGACTGCTCTTCGGATCTCTCGTCATTGTAATTCTCCGTCGTGGTCCTCCCATCGACCCACCCCCTTAGCCCGCATTTCTCAAACCTAGTCTACTGCAGAGCCGGAATCATCCACGCTGACTGCGTTGCCCGCCCTCGGCCTCCTCGACGTAATGCACGACTACGCCTCCGGGGGCCTCGGTCGTAACGCCTTGTCAGCGCGGCGCTTCCGGCTCTTCGCTACGACCGGGTCCGAGAAATCCGGGTTAGAGCTGGTTCCGGACCTTCCTCAGACGGTGACAATCTCTTCGTTGTCTCGTCAAACTCGCTTTGAGTTCTTTCATTGATCGCCACCGTAAGAGACCACATCCGCCCCGAGGAGACCGTCGGCACGGATGACGCTGTCACTCCAGAAGACGCTGTTGCTCGACAGAA
>JBHHYX010000518.1:0-3413 GCA_046757765.1 Acidobacteriota bacterium
TTGTTGGAATTTAAACTTTACAGAGGGTCATTTTCTCTCATTTCCGTCTTCTCCGGAAGGCCAAAAAGTGCAAAACTATAGACTAGTCGGAGGTAGCGTAAGTGCTTGATACCGATGAAGTCGGACTGTTGATGGCTACCCTCATAACTCCTTATTTCTTAACGAAGACTCGTTGTAGTACTAGGAAGCCGAACTGCCATGTGATCGTGTAGGAGGATTTTAAATATGAGATCGAAAAGTAAGGGTCATTGGCGATACCGGCCATTTCTATTCATATCTATCTTCTTGGTCTCAACCATAGGCGTCGCGGCACAGAGACTGGACAAGGCTATCTGTTCTGACGCTCAGTGGGATAAAGATAGAAACAGCGGCTCGGTTGCCCCGCCAATGGAGTCGAGCCGTGAGACGTTAACGGCTACCAGCAGGTGTGTTCAATCGAAAGATCCAAGCAACAGAGGCGAGCGACCGGAGACTGGAAGCCAGAGACCCGGAAGCGATGCCAAAACAAACGAAGCAGCCTCTATTTCGTCGGATGAAAAAAAGCGACTTGCCTTATCATTGCTCCAAGGCGCCATCGGAGGCGCGGAACAACTCAAACCGGTCGAGTATGCCATCTTGACGCAGGTTGAAGCCGCATCCGCGCTCTGGCGGCTTGACAGGGCGCGCTCCACTTCGATCTTCAGGGATCTGTTTGCGGCGTTGCGCCAGATGGAGATCGACGATTCAGAATCGAGAGAAGCCAACCCTGCGGAACAGGCAAAGCGGCAGAAGCTCCGGTTTTTGGTGCTTCGCAAAACTGCGCAAGTCAGCCCGGAACTTTTAGAAGAGCTCTTGCAGGAAAACTCAGCCAACACGTCAGCAAAAGAAAAGAAGCCGGGGCAGTGGACCGACGAGGCGCGAGCTCTGATGAGCGTGGCCTGGGAACGGATGGAAAACGATCCGGCGCTTGCGGCGCGGATTGCCCAAAGGAGCCTTTCACTTGGACTTGCAGATTGGTGGAACTTTCTGGAGCGTCTCAACCAGCACGACCCTGCCGAAGCGGAGCGATTGGCCATCAGGGTGATAGACTGGCTGCGTGACGGCCCGTTTATTTCCACTCATTTACTCAACTTCAGGATCTTTGCTTTGACCTCCGATCGCTCGCCGCAGCTTCAACACTACTTCATTCAAGCGCTGGTCGACAGACTTCGACGAGATCTTCGTCCTGACACGCCGACGCACCAACTGGAGCGTGATCTGAGCGCGGCCAGAGAAATGCGCCACTGGGCGGCTTCTTCTTCTCCACATTGGCAAGCAGAGTTCGGGGCATTAACCTTCGGCTTCGAGTCCATGTTCAAGGCCCGGTCAATGGACCTGCCCGGCCCTTCTCCCGTGCGAGTGATTGACGCCTCCATGTTACGCACACCCCAGCCAGCATCCACCCAGGAGATTATCGATGCGCTCTCTGAATTGGACAAGATGGAAGATTCAGAGGCCAGGGATAAGCAATACCAACGGCTGGCCATTCGGGCGGCGCTCAGCGCCAATGTATGGCTGGCCGAAAAGATCATCTCGAAGATTGGTGACGACCAATTCCGTCGGGAGACGACGATCAAGGTCTACACCCCTCTGATCAGAACGGCGCTGAAAGAGCAGAACTTCACTCGGGCTCAAGCCTATGCTCTGAAGATACTGGATCCCCTGGGTCGGACGCTGGCGCTTGATCGTATCGCTCACCTGATGGCTCGGGCCGAGGAGGATAACTCTGAAAATAACTCTCTCGTCCTGCATGCCTACGATTTAGCTCTGGCGGGACTTTGGGGCGAGGCGCCGACCGAGGAGACGGCCAAATCGTTTCTGGTCATTGCTCAATCACTGCTTGCCGTGGATCTGGGGCGCGGGCTGAGCGCAGCCAGCTTGGCTGTCTCCGCGCTCAACAAATTGACGAAAAGAGGGGTGACGCTCGGCGAGTCAAAGCTGGGGTCCGCCGCCCTATGGGTCGCTTGGCCGCATTTTGGTCTCAAGCAGGACGAGATTCTCGATCTGACGGAAATGATGCGTTCGCTGTTTACCGAGTTGGCAAAGCACGACGCCGCCAGCGCGTTATCCGTTGCCTCCGGATTGGCTCAGCCCGGACTTCGTTCGCTGGCACTGGTAGCCATTAGCCGAGGGTTATTAGATCAGGTGGAAAAAGCGTCTGCCGAGCCACATTGAACCGCGCGCCTCCCGGCCCCGTTTGCCGGCTGATGAGGTGCTCCCAGTCGGGATAACCAGATAACGTTTCTTTCTGAGTTTATTGTTTTACTTTGTAAAATCACATTTATAATAAACACGATTACTGATTACAGGGCAGTGAAGACGATTCTCGATCCCACCGGCCAAAATTCTCTCGGCCCCTAAGAGGCGAGGCTTTTTCTCTTTGTGACCTGGCGCGTTGCTGGCTGGACATATTTTCCTGGTTTCCGGCCGCTGCCACGGGCGCCCAGAGGCGAGGAATATTTTTCACTTTTGCGTTTTGCTTTCTTCAACGCTCCTCGTTTCCGAGCGCCGCCCCTGTCCTCATGACGACACCCCCGTGCCTCCCTGGCACCGTCGCAACGAGATTGAAAAAGCGTTGAGCCTCGGATAAGATATTCTATCATGAAAAAGAAAGGAAAGCAGAAGCCGAAACCATTTCCCAAGCTGACGGAAAAACAGCAAGAAGAGTTGTTGGAGTTTCTCCAGTCAGCCCACGGCCTGCCGTCGCCGTCGGCCGAGTCTATCGCGGCGCGAATGCAGGAGCTGGAAGAGATGGGGCTGGAGGATCTTCCCGAGTACGAGGGCATTTCCTCATCGGTTCGTCAGTATGCCATTAACTCGCTGGCCATGGGAATGGCCAAAGCGGCAGGTGATGAGCTGGCGACGGGGGACGATAGAGAGGTTCCCGTCATGGTCACCTTCGACAAGCAACTGTTGGCCAAGGCCGACCAACTGGCGGCCCGATTTGGCTTAAAACCGATGCACCCGGCCTTTCTGCCCACGGCGGTGGACTCCAGAGAGATTAACTGATACGCTGGCCGAGGTCGAGTTCGTGATTCCGGAAGAGTGGTCTTTCCCAGAAGAGCAGGCATCACAAATGGGCGAACGATTAGCACATCCAAACCGGATTTCAGACCGCGCGTTCAGCACAAAGGGTCGCCGCGTCTGGGTCATAATGGTGATCGCGCCCCTGCTTTGGCTTGGTTTGTGGTTGACGGTTGAGATGCTCTATAAAGATTCGATCAGTGGACGCGTACAAAGCCAACAGATGGCCGAGCAGATGCGCCCCTGGATGAGGGTGGCCGCGGATATTGGCCTGATGATATGGGTCTGTTTTTGGCTACGGAGAGCTGGTTTAAAAGTGAGAGATATTGGCCTGAAGGCGGAATGGCTGGCGCGCGAAGTGATCATTGGCG
>JBHHYX010000519.1:0-3395 GCA_046757765.1 Acidobacteriota bacterium
TCGGCACACGAGAAACGCTTTGGATCGCCTGATCACCTTCTATCAAGACTTGGGGAACTCCGCCGCTCTGACCCGTTACCGTCGTCTGAGGGAGAGCCTGGAGCCAGAGTGAGAGCCGGAGATCCCCTATTCGAGGTCCGTGCTCAGCGTCTTGTCAAACGAAGGGATTTGTGCCGCTCCTTGGACGAAAATCCTTTGTGGCAGAGGGTTCTGGATTCAAGCAACCGGTGTGTTCTCCAGAGTCCGAACCTCCTGAGCTGTCAACCATTCCAGGGGAGTGTGAATCTTCCCCTGAAGGGCATTTCACGCCCGGTCAGTTTGACAACCCCGGGAAATCCTGAATAATCATCCTGACCCTGTTGTGCTCCCTTTGGGCTATGTTGAGAAGGGTAACACTTTGACCGAGAACTACACTGACCAGAGGCGGTGAGTTGACCGGCGAAGACCTGAGTTTGACCTGAGTTGAGCGATTGGTGCTTACCGCCGTCGAAAATCGCTCAATTCAGGTTTGAACCAGTTTGTCGGCTCCATGCGGGAGGAGCGCGAGCCCATCGCCACCATTCACGCAGCGGTCGAAAGCATGAGGCTTTACCAGGCCATGTACGACGTTGTCCCGGAGGGGCCGGCGCGGCTTGGTGTTCGGTTGTTGAGAGCTTTCGATGATCGTTCTTGAGCGCGTTACGAAGCAGTTTGACTCGGTGGTCGCCATTAACGATCTCTCCTGTCACTTCAAACGAGGTCAGACGCATATACTGTTGGGATCAAGTGGGTGCGGCAAGTCGACGATCCTTCGGCTGATTCTTGGACTAGAGGCGCCCGATGACGGGTCCGTGCAGGTGGACGGCCGTCCCATGAGCCCGGAGACGAGGACCGAGCTGGTGGCGAAAATGGGTTATATGGTGCAGGAAGGCGGCCTGTACCCGCACCTGACGGTCCACCGCAACGTTGCCCTGGCAGCAAAAGCCCGGCGATGGTCCGGGGAACGCATTGCCGACCGGGTTCGTGACTTGGTGGAACTCGTCGGCTTCGACGATCAGATCATGCACAAATATCCAAATGAGTTGAGCGGGGGACAGAGGCAGCGAGTCGGCCTCATGCGATCCTTAATGCTGGATCCGCCAATCCTGCTTCTGGACGAACCGCTGGGTTCACTGGATCCACTGGTCCGCGACGGGCTGCAAAGCCAGCTCAAGGAGATTTTCAGGGAGTTGAGGAAGACGGTTGTCCTGGTCACTCATGACATTCGCGAGGCTGCCATTCTTGGTGAGACGATCACCCTGATGACCGAAGGTCGAATCGTGCAGCACGGTAGATTCCTGGATCTCGCGACAAGACCTTCGTCGGGATTCGTGACCGCATTCCTTCAAGCTCAGAAACCTCCAGCCGATATCCAGGACTACTTTTAGGTCACATGCCCCTCTCAACGGGTTTTCTAGGAAAGCTGGGAACGCTCCGGGGAGCCCCGAAAGGGACCAGCCCGTGCTGGGGTTCCCTTCTTCTGGTTCTATTATTCGGATTCCCGAGCTCCGGTTTCTCGTCTCAAAAGCCCGTCGTTCGGGTTGGATCCAAGTCCTTTACCGAGAGCTACATTCTGGCGGAGATCATTGCCCGGATAATCGAAGAGAGCGGTGAAGCCGAGGTGGAGCGCAAGATGGGCCTGGGCGGTACGGGCATCACCCATCGAGCGCTCTCCAGCGGAGACATCGACCTGTACCCGGAGTACACGGGAACTCTGAGTCAAGCCATTCTCAAAGACTCTTCCCTGGAAAGCGTGGCAGACATCAGGCGACGACTTCGGGGGAGCGGCCTTACCATCAGCGATTCGATCGGTTTCAACAATACCTATGCCCTTGCGGTACGCGAGGAGCTGGCTGAGCGCCTGGGGTTGGATAGCGTCAGTGACCTGAAGAAGCATCCTGAAATGAGGGCGGCTTTCAGTTCCGGTTTTACCGATCGAGACGACGGCTGGCCGGGATTGAGAGAGCACTATGATCTGCGCTTTTCCGAAGTTCGCGTGATCGAGCATGCTCTCAGCTATGCAGCGCTTGCGCAGGCAAAGGTTGACGTCATCGATATCTATTCAACAGACGGAAAGCTCGAAAGTCTTGACTTGCACATCCTTCTTGACGACCTCGGATTCTTTCCCGATTACGAGGCGGTGATGTTCGTGCGCGAGGAGTGCATAGGGCGTTTTCCCCATACTTGGCAGAGACTCGAGGAGGCCCTCGTCAACCAGATCGACGACCGGGAGATGTCTCGTTTGAATGCTCTTGCCGACCTGGAGGGAAAGAGCCTGGCTCAGGTGAGTGCCGTTTTTCTGAAGAAGGAACTACCGTCCGATGGGCGCACCGACACCGTTTGGAAAGAAGTCTTCGCTCTGACGCTGGATCACCTGTACCTGGTTGCTCTCTCACTGGGGCTGGGCGCCCTTGTGGGTATTCCGCTCGGTCTGGTTGCCGCCCGCTTCAAGAAACTGGGACAAATCGAGCTGATGTCAGTCGGGGTGCTTCAGACCATCCCGTCTCTGGCACTACTTTGCTTCATGATTCCGCTGTTTGGAATCGGCAAGATTCCTTCACTCGTGGCTCTCTTCCTGTACGCACTCTTGCCGATCGTGCGAAACACTTACACCGGCATGATCAGCCTGGATCGGCAGTTGCTGGAAATAGCCGGCGTCCTGGGGCTGAACTGGTGGCAGAGACTGCTGCGTATTGAACTCCCCCTCTCCTCAGTCAACATCCTGGCCGGGATCAAGACTTCGGCCGTTCTCACCGTGGGTACCGCGACGCTCGCAGCCTTCATCGGAGGAGGAGGCTACGGAACCTTAATCGTGCGCGGGCTGGCTCTCGACGACATGTCCATCACGCTGGCGGGTGCCGTGCCTGCCGCCGTCATGGCCCTGGTGATTCACGCCCTTTTCGAAGTGCTCGATCGTATCCTCATACCCCGGGGCCTTCGCAAGGATTTTGCGTACTCGACATGACGGTGCCGGCATTCGGCGGCAAGTCTGCCGACCAGGATGATGACACGGCGGCTCGTCTACGCCCAGCAATCCTGAGCATCTTCTCCGACCTCATTGTTGTGGTCATCCGGCATGAGCTGGTCAAGGCGCAGGGCGCTGATGGAAGTATTGTGCGATGAGCAATAGAAAAGGAGGCCGCTTCATCTGGTCCACTGGCACGAGAAAGAAGCCAGCGAACTGGCAGCCACGCCGCTCGGTAAGCTTGGCGCGGTGAACTGAGGAAGCCTACCTGGAAAAGAGAGTACCTTCCGGAACGGCAGGCCACGATAAACGCGTTGAGCCGCGCCCCCGGTCGGGACGCGGCTCAACCCAAAGAGGACTGGATCGCCCTCAGAAACTTCACCGGACTCGTGCTGTTCCAAGCACACTGGTG
>JBHHYX010000520.1:0-3393 GCA_046757765.1 Acidobacteriota bacterium
AGAAGAGCCAGCAGGGCCACTACAAGCGCGTAGATTGAGGCCAGGCGGACGAGTTGCTTACGGCAGCGAAATGCCAGGATGGCAAGAAAAGGGACCAATAGAATCAAGTAACCCGCGAATTGGTTGGGATTGGTGAAGCTGGCAAAGGCTCGAACATCTTCCTTGTGTAGGACCTGAATCAGTCCAAGAACAGGGTAGAGAAAGCCCGCCACCAGCAATCCGCAGCGAAGGGGCTGGCAGTCGCGCGGAAGGCGAAACGTGTTCACCGCCAGAGTCATGGCCCAGACGACTTCACTCTGGCGGAGTACGTGAGGAAGCACTTTGTACACTTCCAGGTTCACCAACCCGGAAATGGCCACGGCTCCTGCAAAGAAGGCACCCCAGAGCAAAGGCCGAAGCTCGATTGCTCTGATGGTTGCGGAGCAACCCCTCCCCCAGGACAGGGAAGCCAGCCAAGCCAGAAGGCAGACGGCCAGTTCGATTTCCGAGAAATCGACAAACACGCCTCCGAAAACCGCTCCCGCCCTGTCCAGGGAGGCAACCACAAAGAAGATCGCTACTCCGTAAGCGGGGCGCAGGCGAGTTGTGATTCCGAGGACGGCCAGCCAGAGGGCGAGGAGGGGAGAAAAGTAGAGCCCGCCCACAACCACCAGCCCTGCGAGTCCGGCACTGAACAGAACGCTCACGCCGCCGACCGCCAGATATTTAGCAGGGAAGCTCGAAGAAGGTCGCGAGAAAAGGGCGCCCCACCTTGACTTCCTTCTCTTTGCTCCAGTGCCCATTCCGCCCATCCGGCACCTTCTTCCACGCCTCCATAAAGGCTGGGGGGGAAACTGTATCCTCAACCAGCGAAACCAGGACTCGTGGCAGGCTGGAACCTGCACAAAGTCTCTAACTCCTCAAAGCAAGCTCTATCGAGGAATGGACACCGGTGACCCTCGTCAAGGAAGGCTATTCGCGGTCCTGCCTTCCCGGACACAAACATGGCGAGTGTCCACCAGCAGGACCGCCTGACTGGCAATCGAGGGCCAGTCGTAGGTGCTGTGATCGGTGACTACGAGGACGCAGTCCGCCTCGGTCAGGGCCTTTTCGAGATCCGGTTCGCAGGTCAGTTGGCGGCCGTTTCGGGAGACTGAGGTCAGGTGGGGGTCGTGGTAGCGGGTGTCGGCGCCCTTGGCTTGAAGCAATTCGAGGATGTCCAGGGCGGGGGATTCTCGCACGTCGTCGACGTCTTTCTTGTAGGCCACTCCCAGGATCAGGACGCGGCTCCCCTTGAGGGGCTTGCCGGCTTCATTGAGGGCGTCCTGAACCTTGTCCACCCAGTAGCGGGGCATCTCCGTATTGATCTCCCCGGCCAGCTGGATGAATCGGGCGTTGTAGTTGAGCGTTTTCAGCTTCCAGGCCAGATAGTGGGGGTCGAGCGGAATACAGTGGCCGCCCACTCCCGGTCCCGGGTCGAATCGCATGAAACCGTAGGGCTTGGTTGCGGCCGCCTCGACCACTTCCCAGACGTCCAGCCCCAGCTTGTCGCACATGATGGCCACTTCGTTGACCAGCGCGATATTCACAGCCCGAAAGGTGTTCTCGAGCAACTTCACCATCTCGGCCGCCTGGGTGGAGGAAACCGGTACCACCTGCTCGATCGTCTTCTGGTAGAGCGCCACAGCCACTCGCAGACAGGCCGGTGTGGCTCCTCCCACGACTTTGGGCGTCCTGGCGACGGGGTAATCGGAGCCCGGGTCGATCCGCTCTGGCGAGAAGGCCAGGAACAGCTCCTCTCCAATCCGAAGGCCGCTTTGTTCCAGCACCGGCCGCACCAGCTCCTCGGTGGTGCCCGGATAGGTCGTCGATTCCAGGCAGATCAGCATGCCCGGATGCAGCTGGGGGACGATCCTCTCAGTCGCCTCGATGACAAAGCTGACGTCCGGATCACGCGTCTTGCCGAGAGGCGTCGGAACACAGATCAGCACTGCATCGCAGCCGGCCAGAGCCGCGTAATCCACACTGGCCACCCTTCCCGGCGGGTCCTGCCCCAGGGCCTGGAGGCGGCTGGATTCGACGTCGGGAATGTAGGACCGGCCCGAGTTCAGGAGGTCGACCCGGTTCTCATCCACGTCGATGCCGACGACCGGGAATCCACGCTCCCCAAAGGCCACCGCCAGAGGCAGTCCCACATAGCCGAGTCCGATCACTCCGATGCCCGCGCGGGTCGCTTCGATCCTGGCAAGAAGCACACTCTCGTAATCGGTCACCGCGGAGCTCCCTTCCCGGCCGGAGCGTCGATAAAGTAATAGCTCACCAGATGTTGGATCAAGAAATGCCCTTCCTGGATGTGACCCGTGTGGGGCGAGTCGACCCGGATGACGTGTTGCGCCACTTGACCTAGTTGCCCGCCGGGCGTTCCGGTGACGCCCACCGTCACCAGCTCATTCTGATTGGCCCAGTCCACTGCGGCGATGACGTTGGCAGAGTTGCCGCTGCAGCTAAAAGCGATGAGCAGGTCCCCGCTGCAGGCGTAATTCCTCAACTGCTCCACAAAAATCTGTCCGTAGTCCTCGTCGTTGGCGATGGCGGTCAGCCAGGGGATGTTGTCTACCAGCGAGACCACTCGGAATCTCTTTCCCGCCCTGGAGGCTTCTTTCCCCAGTTCCCCGGTTAGATGCGAGGACATGGCGGCGCTTCCCCCGTTACCGCAAAGGAAAACCTGATCGGCCCGCTCCCGGGCTTCTTTCAAGAGGTCAATGAAACGTGCGATCTCGGCTTCCGGCATCCGGGCCAGGGTTTCCAGGGAGGTCTGGGTGTAGCGCCTGACAAACGCCAGGCTGCTCTTGCTGGGAGCGATCACCCCGGTTGGAGGAGCGCTCTTGGCAGGGGCTTCACCTGAATGGCGCGTCACGGTGTTGTCCTTCTCCGGCAGAGCAGCCATCGTCCCTTCTCTTACGCTTAGGGTTAGCGAGGCTCACGCCTCAGACCGACCAGCGGTGTAGCGGCATTGCCGTGATTCCCAACCCCACCGGCCCCGCGCCGGTGGTTCCAGGGTCTGACGTCCGTCGGTCCCCAGCGGCCTGTCTCGACGGGCACCGAGAGGGCGCCAAATTTAATCGTCTTATCAAACCTGGCCTCCACCGGCGCAGGCCCAGTGGGGAGCCTCCGCTCCAACCGCAGGCTTATCGTTGCGTAACAATGTTATCTGTTTCCATGTGCGCAACTCTAGGGTCGTCTAGGCCCTAAACAAGTTCACAAAATGGTCAAGTTGCGCGTTGGATAATAATTTACACTACAAACAATCGCCATGCCGGGCATGATTCGCTCTTTCAGAGCTTAGCCGTAGGTGGCCTGAAAGACCCAGCGCGTTGCGCTGGGCTGAATATGAGTGGCGCCTTCGGCGCCTGA
>JBHHYX010000521.1:0-3380 GCA_046757765.1 Acidobacteriota bacterium
GAAGGGGTGTTCAAGCCCTGGAACCACCGGCGCAGGACCGGTGGGGCCGGACAACAGGGTAGCAACCGCGCTAGTTGTCAAACCGGAAAACCACCGGCACAGGGCCGGTGTGGTTGGGAATCCAGGCTAGGACACCGCTCGTCGGTCTGAGGCGGAGCCTCGTTACGGATAGTCTGGTCGAACGCCCCTGGTTCAAGGCCTGCGGGCGCCCTCGGGTCCAAGCTTGTAACCTTCTTGGACATACCATTCCATCTGCCGCATCAGCCCACGCAGGATTCGAACATCGCGGGGCGTCAAGTCAGCGCGCCCCAGGAAGACACGGATCGAATCCATGATGCGTGAGGGTTGGGCCGAGCTGAGGAAGCCGATTTGGACAAGCACCTCTTCCATCTGTTGGAACATCTGTTCCTTTGACCGCTGCGAAGCTACTGGGGGCTCTTTTCGCCTCCTGACACCCTCCCCACAGGCGATTGAAACCTCATAGGCGAGCAACATGACCGCTTGGGAAAGATTCAAAACTGGAGACTTTTCACTCGAGGGGATCGAGACAAGATACTGACATCGGCTGAGCTGGGCCTCGGTCAGACCGGATTGCTCCGGACCGAAGACGAGCCCTACTGGCTGAGAGCCCGCGTAGCGCAGAACGATGGGAGCAATCTCGCGCGGAGAATAGAGGCGCCGCGACAAGGCGCGTTTGCGTCCGGAGGTCATCGCCACCAGAACACCTTCCTCGGAGACAGCCTCTTCGAAGGTTGGAAATGTGGCCGCATTTGTAACCAAATCCAGGGCATGGCCAGCCATTTTCCGGCATTCCAGGTTCAAGACCTTCCTCGGGTTGATCAGCTTCAGCTTCTCCAGACCCATGTTCCGCATCGCCCGGGCGGACGAACCAATGTTACCTGGGTTCAGGGTGCGGACGAGAATGATCGAGATGTTGCTGAGCGGAGAAGGGTGTCTGGCCGGCGAGGTTCGACTCAACAATGGTCACAAATCTCCCGGGGACCGCGAGCCTCTCGTGCATCTCGAGGCTACCCGGCTTTTCGGGGCCCGGAGTGCATGCCACGACTGAATCATTCGGGTTGGCCCGTATTTCTCACAAACGATCCATTGCGGAACCAAATCCACCCTGACCGCGTTACGCTCGGTCGGCCAGCTCAACGTACTCTACACCAGACCTGCTGCGGGCCTCGGTCGCAAGCCTGGTCAGGGGCGGCGCCTTCGACTCCTCATGGCCAATAAAGCCTGTGCGAAATCCGGCTTAGAACCTCATGGCTTCGCCATGGCTCTTTCGACAACGGCCCTGATTCGTGACAGGCCCTCCTGCAGGTTTTGGAAGGAAGTGGCATAAGAAATACGAATGTAGCCTTCAGCTCCAAAAGCGACACCCGGCACCGTAGCCACCCTGGCCTCTTCAATCAGGAACCTGGAGAACTCTTCAGAATTGCTCATACCGGTAGCCCGAAGCGCTCTCGAAACATTGGGAAAGGCGTAGAAGGCACCTTTCGGTGGGACACACTCGAAGCCCGGAATCTTGGCCAGCAATGCGACCACCAACTCCCGCCGTTTCTGGTATTCCCGCCTCATTGTCTCGATTTCCGCAGGTTCGCCTCTGAGGGCAGCAAGAGCCGCTTTTTGCGAGATGGACGTCGGGTTTCCGGTCTGGTGACTCTGGAATGCTCTCAGTCTATCGATCAGTCTCCGATGGCCGACACAGTAACCGATTCTCCATCCGGTCATGGCATAGGTCTTGGAGACCGATCCTACGATGGCGAAAAAGTCGTCGTCTGCCCGGACCGAGGCTGCCAGCGAGGCAGGTGAACTGTCTTCGTACACGAAAAACTCGTAGGTCTCGTCGCACAGTAGAAAGAGACCTTGGCGTCGGCTCAACTCCACTATCTGATTCAAGGTCACCTGAGGGAGGACGGCACCCGTCGGGTTGTTGGGAGTGTTGATCAGGAGACCGCGAGTGCTGGAAGTCAGTCTAGAGTCAACCCCCACCGGGTCAAGAAGGAACCCGTTCTCCTGACCGGTGACCACGATTCGAGGGCTGGCGTCAGCCATTTTCACGATTTCGGGAAACGTGACCCAGTAGGGCGACGGGATCAGGACCTCGTCCCCGCCTTCGAAAAGAGCCATGCAAACTTCAAAAATGGCGTGCTTCGCTCCGCACGTAATCGCCACATTGGCGGCACTGAAATCAGTTCCCCAACGGCGGTTGTATCTCTCGGCGACGGCTTCCCGCAGCTCAAGGATTCCCGTCGCCGCTGTGTATTTGGTGAAATCCCGGTCGATTGCCTCAATCCCGGCTTCTTTGATGGCTTGAGGCGTTGCGAAGTCAGGCTCACCGGGGCCCAGGTCGATGACATCGATCCCCTGCCTCCTCAATCGCTGGGCTTGCTCCATGACCGCCAGCGTCGCAGAAGCCGATATTCCCGCCACTCTGCTGGAGAATTTCATTGAATTTCAACCTATGGAATCAAAATTTCGAATATTCTTGGTTAGCTGCTTGCCGCCGAATTCTGAGAATTTTGCTCTCAGATGCGTTGCATTGAACACCTGCGCTCCCTTGCCGCTGCCCTGTAAACTGAACCGAAGCGTCAGCGCCCGGCCCAATCCGGATGGCCACTCACTCACTGGCCGTGTAATCTCTCAACCTAGCTGCGGAGGTTCGAATGTTTTTGGTCAGTCCTAACGAGGCTCACGCCTCAGACCGACGAGGCATTAGCCCCGAAGGGGCGGATTTCAATAGCCAGGGGTGACAACCCCTGGTTGTCCGGCCACCCCCATGCCCCGGCCCTGTAGGGGCGCGCTGACTCGCCCGGGCTCTTGCCTTCTCTTCTCGACCGCCCCTTCAGGGCTCACCCCTCGTTCCAACTGGACTCGGACCTGGGGCTGGCGCCCCAGGCTATTGAGGGGCACGCCGCTTTGCGGCTGGGGACTGTCACAATCTGCCCCAGGAACCTGGTCAATCTGGGGCCTGACATCACGCTCCAGCCGTTGATTGATCGTTCCTTTACGGTGTCATTTATTGCTAGGTGCACAACTTGACTCAACTTCAAGGATTACCGCCACCCTAATAGTCCTAGCGAGCAACCTCATACCGCCGAGAAGCAGGTATACGAAGCAACAACGAAAACGGAGCCGGGAGCGTCAGCGACCGGAGCAACGGGGAGCGTCAACCCTGGTACCCCTCCCTCACGGTCGGGGCTCCGTTACTCGGTAGTGCACATTGTTGTCAGGCGCACAACTTGATCGTCTTGTGAACTTCTTCTCGGACTAGGAATTCCCTAGCGAGCAACCTCATACCGCCGAGCGGCCCTTGAGGTGATGACTGGGTTGCCATTACCGTTTTTGTGTCGGCCCCCCGGGCCTACCGCCGG
>JBHHYX010000522.1:0-3380 GCA_046757765.1 Acidobacteriota bacterium
GACACAGAGACACAGAGACACAGAGACACAGAGACTCGACCCATTTGTGGGAAGGGCGGGGCTTCAGCCCCGCCGAAGCAAGTCGCCCCCCCGCAGGGCTTTAGCCCCTGAGTTTTTCGGGGCCTCAGAATTATTCTCCCGCCTCCAGCTTCAAGTCCCGTCGCGCGCGACCTGCTGCGCTTCTAGCACATGGCCCCAGCTAGGCGACTGGGGACCAGAGCGGCAATGCTTACGAAATCCGACGTCTTGAAGCTTGATTTCACTTCATCGGCGAGGGTGCGGCACCGTACCTCGTCTGGCACAGAACCTCGCACCCTCTTCGGCATCTCATCGTAGGTTCGGCCATCAAGCTTCCTGCCAGCCTGTGACTTCCGAACGCCACCCCATTGTTTGAAGAAGAATGGGACATCCGCCCGTCGGCATTGGTCTCTCAAGGAGATCACCCACTCCTTTTCCATTGGCCTTGCGCCGTGCCCGCTCTCTCCACCCACGATCACCCAATCTATTCCATCCAGCTTCACCTTGCCCAGATTCTCTAATAGTGGCTCAACGGAAAGGAATCGAACCCTTGCTGGAGCCCGTCTCAAATACTCGATGCGGGGTAGACCATACTCCTTATTCTCAACACTTACACCCCACCAAATGTGTGGCTCGTCAGTTGCGAATCGTAAGGATCCGTCGAGGAGGTTCGCCAGTCGCTCAGCTCGTTTCGTCAAGATTTGGAAAGTATGCCATTTGGCCGTCACCATGACACGAGCCACCGCCTCCACATATGCTTCAGGTATACCTGGGTGAAAGAGGTCGCTCATCGAGTTGACGAAGACCATCTTTGGTGACCGCCATCGGAGAGGTTCTCCTAGTTTTTCCGGCACCAAGCGGAGGTCAAACCCTTGTTTGTAGGGGTGCCCCTTCACCCCACGGAATCGCTCCGCAAACGTCTCCGCGTAGCAATGCTTGCACCCCGGGCTGACCTTGGTGCAGCCGCGCACGGGGTTCCACGTCACATCCGTCCATTCAATCGATGAATTCGTCGGCATTGGCTCCTCCGTGTTCGCTGTACTTGCCAAATATGTCCAGTACGATATCTTCTGCAACGTCTTTTTGCGAAGCGAAGAATAAGTAGTAAACAGTTGCTCCCTTGCGGTTTTTCATTGCAAGCGGTGTAGGTACCCGAGCGAAGCCGGCAACCTCTTTCAGCCTCTGCCGGAATGCTTCGGCTACGCGCTCGTTGGATACCTTTTCAGGAATCCCGAACAGACTCCCTGTGGTCTCGTAGGCTACTTGCCGCCATATCTCGCCGCCCCAGTACGCGTTCATTCGAGCAGCTTGTGAGGCGTCGACCCTTTCTGGATCGCGCCGTAGCACATTTCTATTCATATCTGCAATGGGGAAATTCAGGAACATATCGATTGATTTCATTTTGCCGGCAGTGGAGATAACAGTCCAGTTGAGGTGAAGCCCATAAGGATCGAGAATGCACAGCCCGCGACGATAATCGCGATACTGCACTCGGGGGAAGACACTGGCGAGAAGAATCTTATTGCAGTTCCCGGGGTGGAGATAGACGTCTTTTCGTCCTCCAACCCAGTGCCGGAGAGTGTCGACCTTGTCTTCGTCGATGTCGATCAAGTGGTATTCGCGGAAGGGAGGCTGGACAGCCAACGCATTCAGTGGACTCCCTGGCACGAATTCTTGTGTTGACTTTGAAAGGTGGACCCCGGGCCCAGCAAAGCCTTCAATGTAGATGTGGGAGAGGGAAGGGTTCTTTTGGGCAGCCAGAATACGAGAGTAGGCGGACGCATACTCTTTCAAGATTTCCAGCTTGATTTCGGACCACGGCCCTATTTCGTCGAGCTGAACGTCGCTCGGCATGTCTTAAGATATATTCGTCTTTTATTCGCCCTCAAGTCAAGCCAGACCTAGTGCCGGAAGTGGCGGATACCGGTGAACACCATGGCCAAGCCGAGGCGGTCAGCGGCGGCGATGACTTCGGCATCGCGCACCGAGCCGCCCGGCTGAATCACGGCGGTCACGCCGACCTTGGCGGCTTCTTCGATGCCGTCGGGGAAGGGAAAGAAGGCGTCGGAAGCCAACACTGTGCCTTGAAGCAGCAGTTGGGCCTTCTGCGCGCCCAGCTTGACCGAGTCCACGCGGCTCATCTGCCCGGCGCCGATGCCCACCGTCTGCCCGTCGCGGGCGTAGACGATGGCGTTCGACTTCACGTGCTTGGCAACCAGCCAGGCGAAGAGCAGCGCCTGAAGCTCGGCGGCCGACGGCGGGCGCTTGGTCACAACGCGGAACCGCGCCGGGTCGAGCCGGGAGCGGTCTATCTCCTGGAGCAATAAGCCGCCGGCGATGGAGCGCAGGCGCCAGTCCCCGCCTACGCCCGTGCAGGCTCCGGCGGGCGGGGAGACTTCCACAAGGCGGAGATTCTTTTTCCGCGCAAGTATATCGAGGGCGGCAGGTTCGTAGGCAGGGGCGGCGATGGCTTCGACGAAGCGCTTGCTTATCGCCTCTGCGGTGGCTGCGCTCAGAGGTTGATTGAAGCCGAGCACCGAGCCATAGGCCGAGACCGGGTCGCACGCGTAAGCCTTCTCGTAGGCTTCGGCTTGGCCCGACGCGTCGGGGCGGCCCACGGCCACGCCGCAGGGGTTGGTGTGCTTGATGATGACCGCCACGGGCTCGCCCTGGGGGCTCGTCCTGGAGGGCTCCTCGAACTCATTGGCCAAGTCCCAGGCGGCGTCGAGGTCGAGCAGGTTGTTGTAAGAGAGTTCTTTGCCTTGAAGCTGCCGCGCCCCGCCTACACCAAGGCCTCGGTGGGCAGGCCCCGCGATGCCGAAGGCTGTGGGTGAAGAGCCGATTCCTCGTCCCGCTCTGCGGGACTCGGAATGACCCGCGGCGGGCGGTCCTGCCGGTGCGGAGGCGTCGCTGGCCAGGTCGACAATACGGTAGAGTGCGGCGCGCTGGTGGGGATTTTCGCCGTAGCGCAAGTCCATGGCCTTACTGGCTGCGAGTGAGAGAAACGCAGGGAAGCCGTGGGCAGGTTTGCGTAGGAGCTGCACTCCGCCTGCGTCCTTCGGGACTTCGGCGGGGTAAACTTCTTCCAGGGTGCGGGCGATGGTGGCGTCGTAGGCGGCGGTGGCGGCAAAGACTTTGCGGGCCAGCTCGAGCCGCGTGGCGAGCGACACCTGCCCCCCCGCCTGTAACTCCTCGATCACCCGCGGGTAATCGTCCGGGGAGAGCACCACGGCCACCGAAGAAAAATTCTTCGCTGCGGCCCGGAGCAAGGTGGGGCCGCCGATATCGATTTCCTCGATGAGTTCGGCGGAGTGGCCTGGAGGCGAGCGGCAGTGCGCGCAAAGGGGTAGAGATTGACAACC
>JBHHYX010000523.1:0-3377 GCA_046757765.1 Acidobacteriota bacterium
GATGGTGTGAAGATGAGATGCCAAAATGTGAAGTTATTCTTGCGCGAGCCCTAAGAAGATTTGTCACTTTGTCACCAACCGCGCCTTAAATTGAATGGCTTCACCAAACAACCGGATTGACGCCCTTCGTGCTCGAAAGGACTTGCAACATCGCAAACTGTCAATTGTGACCGTTTCGGATGCTTTCCCATCGCGGCGGGTCGCTCGCATCGGCGCCTCTCAGCCTGTTGGTTATTTCATTGGCTGCCGCGGGCATGTCGGCGGTGGGCCGGCGTCCCCGAGCATCATTCTGGATCTGCGCGGCGGCGTTTGCGATGGCTGGGTTGACCGCTTCAGTAGTCATTCGCCCCACGACGCTCTATCTCCTGTCCGCTCTTCCTCTGATCTACTTTGGCACTGCTTACATTTTTGCTGAGTATGCATCGACCTTCATCTCCCCAAGCTTCAGGCGCCTGGCGCCGATTCCAGTTTGGCTGGGCCTGATTCTCGTGGTGGGCCTGGCTGGATCCTCGATGGAGTCAAAAGACCAGCCCTTCTTCAGGTTCTCAAAGGAACTTGCGACTCATGCCTCCCCGGAGCACCCAGAGCGCGTTTTGGCTTACTCGCCCGACTCCTATTGCCTCCACTCCAACCAGCTGGGCCGGCCCTGCTCGGGGATCGGACCGGCATAGCTTTCTTGGATAGAGGCGAACGCGTCTGCAAAGGCCCATGCCTTGACGCGATCGCTGGATTCGGCTACGACAACACGATCTCATTGACACTTACACGGCATCTGCTGGCGCCTCCCGGCAGGCCCTCGATTGCGGCCTGGCACGCCTGGCCCCGAGAGTTGAGTGCAAAGAAGGGCATGATCTGAAGATCGATTGGCGCGGCTCCGTCGTAATCAAACGGGACGATCACAGATACCATCTGGTTTTCAAGATCCGTAAAGGTCGAGCTGTTGAGGTTGATAACCTGCTCCGTATGGACGACCTCATTCTCGCTGGCTGCTACGCCATCGTTAATGAGGACCCGCGCTCGCAGCTGAATCTGGGCGATGGCGTGAAACGGATCATCCAGTGGATTCCCCAACCAGTTCTGGGTCCCATTCGCGGAAACTCTGAGTCGCGCATCCACAGAGCATCTCGCCGTGACGACGTAACTTCCGCACCCCATCCCGGCGACGTCTTCCATCCGGTACCGCATGTAAAAGAGGTGCTGGTGAAAATTGGGGCTGTTGCTGCCGCTCAGGGCCAGGAAATCCCAGTTGGTGGTCCCCTGCTGAAGAGCGTTGAGACCGATGAATGTCCCGTCGCCAAAGTCAACCGAGAAGTTCATCGGACCCTGGGCATCGGCCAGAAAAGGAACGTGGGTTGTGGAGACGTGAAAAAAGCTCATTTCTTGGTTTCCCTCTGTCTCAACAGGACGGCGGTCCTGCGATCCGCTATCTCTCGCTGCAGCTTGGCAATCTCTTGAAACTCCTCCAGAACCCCAAGCTTCTCCAAGATCCGCGACCGCAACTCAAACAGCCTTTCCTGCTCGCTCCGGGTGAGTTCCAGCTCATGCCGCAAGGCTGCCTGGACCTGAAGTTGTCCGTACGTCTCCTCAGCCTCGCGGCGGATCTTCGCTTTCATTTCAGACGTCACCCTGGGATCCTTCGAAAACCTCACCTCGTATTGCGCCTTTTCCATGGGAGCACCTCCTCAATGGACAGTAGAGAGTCCCCTTAACAATGTCAACTGGCGGGGCCTGAGCCCTCAAGAAAAGAAGTGTGGTACGATGTATGGCATGGTCAAGTCAACTGTTTATCTGCCGGAGGATCTCAAGCGGTCACTGGAGCGGATGGCGGCCCAGGAGGGGCGTTCCGAAGCAGAAATCATCCGCGAGGCGATTCGATCATCCGTCGAAGGGCGCTTGCGACCGCGGCCACGCATTCCGTTGACTCTGCGTGGACTGGGTGACCCGAGCGCCGCCAGCCGCGCCGACGAACTGCTCGGAGACTTCGGAAGGGAATGATTCTCCTCGACACCAGTGGCCTGCTGGCCGCCCTGTTTCCCGACCAGGAGCAGCATGAGGCCTGTGCGCGGGCCCTCCAAGGCGCGGAGGGACCGTTACTCCTTTCGCCTTTCGTACTCGCCGAAGTGGACTATCTGGTGAGCAAGTTGGCTGGTGTTTCCGTGGAGCTCCAGCTCCTCGATGAGGTGGCCCGGGAGGCTTACCAGCTCACCCCTTTCGATTCACACGACGTTGAGGAGGCCCGTTCTTTGATTGAGGAGTTCCGTGATATTGAACCCGGACTGGCGGATGCCTCGATTGTGATCTTGAGCCGGCGTCATGACGTGGAGGAGCTGTTGACCCTGGACCAGAGACACTTTCGGGTCTTGCCCGGCCCTGGGGGCCGCCCCTTCCGGCTGCTGCCGGCAGACCTCTAGCCGGAGAAGGCTCTACGAGAAGCTCCATCTGGCGCCCATGAGACGCGGGCGGGGAGGAGCCCGCAAGCGTTACCTGGGCCTGGGTCGGCGAGGGAGACGCTGGCGAGATTGTGTCCACCGGGAGGGAAGCGGTTCACCGGAACTGGACGGACCCGGCAAAAAGCATCCAGCAACTGGACTGGATGTACAATTCTTGAAAAGAGGCGAAAAGAGCATGGATCCTGAAAACAAGAAGATCGCACTGAGAATGATCCCCTACGGGCTCTACGTCCTCACCGCTCAGAGCGGCGAGGATCGTGTTGCCGCCTCCACCGTCAACTGGGTGACCCAGGCCTCCTTTACGCCGGCGCTGGTGGCGGTGGGCGTGAAGAAGGATTCGGGCGCCCATGCCGTCATCAAGGAGAGCGGCGCATTTGCCTTGAATGTCCTGGGAAAGGATCAGCAGTCGATCGCCTTTACCTTCTTCAAACCGACTCGAAAAGAGGGTGGGACCCTCAACGGACACAAGTACCACCCGGGCAGGAATGGAGCTCCGCTGCTGGATGAGATGGCGGCCTTCCTCGAATGCTCCCTGCTGGAAACCGTCGAGAAGGGCGACCACTCCCTGTTTGTGGGCGAAGTAACGGAGGCAGGGATTTCGGCGTCGCCCTCCGGACGGCCTGATGACCTCACGCTGACTTTGCGCGATCTGGGCGCAAAGGTTTTTTACGGCGGCTGAGCTGGGCACCCGGGCGCTCGGCCTTCATCTACCCGAGTTGAGCGATTGTCGGCGGCGGTAAACACCAATCCGTTGGGCCCGCGGGTCTTGTCGATCCTGGACATACCGCCAGTATGCCTGCGGTCTTCGCAACTCGCTGGAAAACAACATCTTGCCGCTTTCCATCCGCCAGAGTCGCCCAACCCAGGATATAATGAAGGGGTTATGCTGCTGAGCCGGATCCTTTCCACTCTCGGCAGGGGATTCCC
>JBHHYX010000524.1:0-3375 GCA_046757765.1 Acidobacteriota bacterium
TGGGCAACGCAGTCAGCGCGGATGATAACGGCGCCGCAGCAGAAAGCTGGTGAATTGTCCGGGTTAGAACTGGATGAGCCGGGAGCGGGTCATCTGGCTGATGAACTGATGGAGTCGAAGTTCCGCCGGCTCGATTCTATCGCCGAATTCCTTTCGCATTCGCTCCACCACTCTTGAAAGTGGGGTGTCCCCGTCGCACAACTTCCAGATGAGTGTGCCGACGTCGTCCAGGTGGATCTGATAGTAGGGGCTCTTGAAGAAAGAGGCGATCCACTGGGCCAATCTGCCCTTGCCAAACTTGGGGCGCAGGAGAACCGCCCGGCCATCAGGGTCTTCATTCCATTCCAGAACCCGCCTGGGCCGGCTGGAAAGGAAGCGAGGATCGATCTCCATCACTCCACCTTCACACCCAACGCTCCTCCCTTTTTCATGGCCTTGAGCGGCACCATGACCAGGAGATAGAAAAGGCCTGCAAATCCGACCAGGCCCAGCCAGGCGTTTTGCTGCAGAAAGGCGGGAAGACTGGAGGTCCAACCGGGCAACGGGTTGGCCATGCCTCTCAGGTCCGTGCCTAGAACCAGAAAAGCAAGCAAGACAGCGGTCAGCGCCTCCCCCGCGATAAAACCGGAGGATAACAGTACGCCGGTGTTGACAGCCGTGGTCTGCTCCGATGGGCCAGCCCGTCGCGCCGCCAAAGCGCGGTCCAGAGTCCAGCGGATCAACCCGCCCACGAAAATCGCAGCGGTGGAATAAAAAGGCAGATACATGCCCACCGCGATCAGCATGGGAGAAGGGGCCTTGATCAGGATGAGCGCCAGGGCGAAAAACATCCCCACAATGACCAGCGGCCAGGCCATCTCGCCACCCACGATCCCTTTCGCAAGGAGCGCCATGAGCCCAGCCTGGGGGGCCGGGAGTTCCTCGCTTCCAATGTGGTAGACGCGGTCCATGGCGATCATGGGAAAGATCAGAACACAGGCCGCCACGATGACCCCGATGATTTCTCCCAGTTCCATTTTCCAGGGTGTGCCACCCAGAATATGCCCCACCTTCAGATCCTGGATCATGTCGCCGGCGATGCCCGCCGTGCAACAGACGACCCCGGCCACCCCCAGAACGCCTAGAATCCCGGGATTTCCGGTGACGCCGATCATGACCATCAGGATGGCGGAGATGATGAGAGTGCTAAGTGTGAGGCCGCTGATGGGATTATTGGAGCTTCCCAGCAGGCCGACCAGGTATCCCGCCACGGCAGCGAAGAGAAAGCCCAGCACCACCATGACCAGGGTGAGAAGAATGGAGCCCAGCAGAGAGCCGCTGAAGTACCAGTAGAGAAAGAAGAGGGGAATGGAGAGAAGGCCGATCATCAAGCCCACCCGCTTGAAGTCCAGATCGATCTCGAGGCGATTGACTTCCTTGGCCCCCATCTTGACGGCTTGCAGGTCGCTCATCGCCTTCGAGATACCGTCGATCAGGGAGGTCCGAAGCTGAAAAAGGGTGTAGAAGGCGGCTACAATCATCGTTCCCACCGCCAGCGGGCGGACCTGCTGTTTCCAGATTTCCGTGCTCAGATTGATCCACGAGCTCTGATCGACCGCCTGCGCCGTCAGGCTGGGATTGAGGAACAAGCTGAGCGGAACCAGCAGCAGCCATCCGGTCAGGGCGCCGGAAAAGAGAATGGCGGAGATGGAGGGCCCCACGATAAAGCCCACCCCGACCAGAGCCGGTGAGGCCGCCGCCGACTCCAGCAACAGGCCGCCTTTGTAGCGAATGCTCTGCCCCAGAAGCTGAATCTGGGAGCTTCCCAGGGAGACGAAAGTCCGGGCATGATCGGTCACGATTTGAATGCCGTTGGCGTTCTTGAACAGTTCCCACAAAGCGGCGATTCCCATGGCGGAGAAGACGTATCCGGCGCCGGTTTGCCCTCCTTGGCCGGCTTTGACCAACTCGCCGGCGGCCACGCTTTCGGGAAAGGGCAGGTTGGCCTCTTCCACCAGAGTGCGCCGCAGGACAATCACAAAAAGAACGCCCAGCACGCCTCCGATGAGCATGATCAGAGTGCTGTCCCACCATTGCAGGCTCTCCCAGACCCCGCTGATGACGAAGGCCGGAATCGTAAAGATGGCCCCGGCCACCAGGGCTTCACCCACGGAGGCGGTGGTCCGGGCGATGTTCTCCTCCAGGACGGACCCCTTGAATGGGCGTAAGGCCGCCATGGCCACCACCGCGGCGGGAAAGGTAGCGGCCACGGTCAAACCCGCCTTCATGCCCAGATAGGCGTTGGCCGCTCCCAGAACAATGGCCATCAGGACACCGATCACCATGGCTCGCAGCGTCAGCTCTGAAAGCTCTGTTTCAGCCGGAACATAAGGCTTGAATTCCGAAACACCCGGGGACTTCTTCTTCTGCTTCGCGTCCTGCATCATTGAGACTCCTCGTGATCTGACTGCATTGGAAAACCGGCCGCGAATGTAACATGATTCGCGCGCGGGTCACAAGACGCTTGCCACCGGGAGCTGGGGCGGCTTGAGGTTCAAGGAGCCCCCCTCTTCGCCCGGAGTGCCACCCGGTACAATGGTGCCAGGATGGACGATCGCAATACATTTCCCAGCTGGGGCCGGGCCTGGACACTGCTTTGTTTGGCTCTGGCGATCCACGTCGCAGACGAGGCTCTGACCGACTTTCTCGGGTTTTGGAATCCGGCCGTGACCGCGATTCGAGAGTCCGTCCCCTGGATACCCCTTCCGACGTTCCGTTTCGGAACCTGGCTCGCTCTACTCCTGGCCGCGGTGGGGGCGCTGCTCGCTCTCGGGCGTTACCCTTTTCGGGGAGCTGTCTGGATGCGTCCTCTCTCGATTGCCTTTGCGCTGATGATGGTGGCCAATGGGCTCGGACATCTGGCCATCTCCATCTACCTTGGCCGCCTCGCGCCGGGGGTCTATTCCTCCCCCCTGCTCCTGCTGGCCGCCATCCATCTCTGGCGCAGCCTGCCGGACCGCGGCAGTTAGGAAGAGTCAGTTTTCAGGGTTAGACCCCCTTTAGGAGTAGACTATCCCCTTCTCGGTCAAAAGTCAGGTGGGTATCGCAATGAGATCAATCTATTTGGCTAGCGTCGACCTGACCGTAACGAGCCACCTCATACCGCCGGGAAAGAGGCACAGGAAGAGACAACGAAAACGGAGCCGGGAGCGTCAGCGACCGGAGCGTCACGACGAGTATGAGCCGTGATAGGCCCTCCCCCATGGTCGGGGCTCCGTTTCTTGGTAGTGTACATTGTCACCAGACGCACAAGTTGATCGTTTCGTGTACTTCTTTGCGGGCTAGCCCGGATTTCTCACACTCGATCGTAGCGAGGCGGTGGAGATGCCCGTGGAT
>JBHHYX010000525.1:0-3373 GCA_046757765.1 Acidobacteriota bacterium
CGGTTCTGTGAGAGCCGGGGGAGGGCGACCTCCCCTGGCTACTCGACCGACCGAGTGTAACGCAGCCAGCCCGGATGATTTCGCCGCTGCAGTAGACAGTTGGTGAATAATGCGGGCCTAGGCAGCCCTAGTTCCCATCGAAAACCCTCCACTTGGGCGGCTGGCGTCTCTTCGATTCACTCTGAGCCTTCCACCAGCTTTCGCAGTCCCGCAACCGCCTCGGCTCTATTAGAGATGCACCCGGCTTTTCCCTGAAAGATCTGTCCCGAGCCCCCTCCGCGACCTTCGAGGGTCTTCGCTACCTCTTGACCCCGCCGCCGAAGATCGAATGAGATTTCCGAGCCCTTGGCCAGGACAAAAACTCCACTCGAACCGTCGCTAGTTGCGGTGAGTAAAGCGACTTTCCCGGGTGCCTTCCGCACCAAGTTCCGCGCCACTCTTTGTAAGAAGCTCATATTACGGGATTGAAAATGAGAGGCAACGAAATTCGAGGCCGCGGCAGAGAGTCCTTCGGCGGTGGCCAACGCCAGTTCTTCTTCCAAGATCCTTTGCTCTCGAAGAGCTCTCTTCAATTGCTCCAGCTTGGTGGCCAGCGTGGCGGCCAGGCTCTTGTCTCCAACACAAAGAAGGGTTCGAAGTTCAGCACAACGCGCTTCGCTGAGGGCCAGGTGCCTTCTCAACCTTTTTCCAGCCAGGAAACGAAGCCGGCTACCGCCGCGCATGGAGTCTGTCCCCAGTAGCTTAAGCGCCTCCAATTCGGCGGTCGACCCGAGGTGGGTCCCGCCACAAGTGTTGAGATCCACCCCCTCAATCTCGACCAGTCGGATGGAGCCGCGGTGTCCAGCCGGCAAGCCCCGGGTGCGCACCTTCAGAGTTTCGAACTCCTGGGGAGTGACACGTCGCGTCCGCACTTGCCGGGCGGCTCGAATATGCGAGGCGACCGCCTCCTCCAATGCCTCCAGTTGCTGGGGGGAAAGAGCCGGCGCGTCCAGCTCCACATCCGAGACCTTCTGCCCCAGATGGAAGGCGGTCGTGTTCCACCCGAACTGGTCGGCGGCGACTGCAGTCAACAGATGTTGCCCGGTGTGTTGCTGCATATGGTCGAAGCGCCGCTCCCAGTCCAGTGTCACTTCGACGGGACCCGTTTCAACCGGCTTTTCCAGGTAGTGACGAAGCTTTCCCTGGACCACTTGCACGTCGGTCACCCGGATGCCGTTGATCCATCCCCGATCGGCTGGTTGTCCACCCCCTTCGGGATAGAGAATCGTGTCCGACAGGGCTGCCCAGTTCTTCTCGTCCTGGCAGCCCAACTCCAGCACCTCCGAGCCGAGTCGGCGGCGATACGGATCCTCTTCATAGGCTCCAACGGGTGTACTCATCGCTCCTTTCTCCCAGCAGCGGGTTGGGTGACCGCCCTTCCAAGATAGCGTCTTGGCCCTCACTCTTTCCAAGTGGCATTCGTACGGAATCAGGGCAACACTGTAAACTGAACCGAAGCGTCAGCGCCCGGCCGAATCCGGATGGCCACTCACTGACGTTCGTGGTTCAGTGACCTGGCGCCAGCATCGCTCAACCGGGGACAAAATTCAGGGATGACAGACTCTCAGGATCCCGCCATCGGTAGATCCACTCCGCGTTCTCTGGCGGTTCGGATGGCCTGGTCGTAGCCGGCGTCTGCGTGTCGCATCACACCGGTTCCGGGATCGGCTGTCAGCACCCTCTGCAACCGGCGGTCGGCCATCTCGGTCCCATCGGCCACGCAAACCATGCCGGCATGAATGGAGTAGCCAATCCCCACCCCGCCTCCGTGATGCAGGGAGACCCAACTGGCCCCGCAGGCGGTGTTGAGGAGAGCGTTCAGGAGGGGCCAGTCGGCGATGGCGTCCGAGCCGTCCTTCATCCCCTCGGTCTCGCGGTTGGGAGAGGCTACCGACCCGGCATCCAGGTGGTCGCGCCCGATCACAATGGGGGCGTCCAGCTTGCGGCGCCGGACCAGCCAATTGAACTTCAAGCCCATTTCGGCTCTCTCTCCGTACTCGAGCCAGCAGATGCGAGCGGGAAGGCCCTGAAAATGCACTTTTTCCCGGGCCTTTTGTATCCAGCGGGTCAGCCGCTCTTTTTGAGGGAAAGTCTCCAGCACGGCTTGATCCGTCACCAGGATGTCATGCGGGTTTCCGGAGAGGGCCGCCCAGCGGAAAGGTCCCGATCCCTTGCAGAAGAGAGGACGGATGAACTCGGGGACAAAGCCGGGAATCTGGAAGGCCTCCTTGAGACCGCGCCGATCCGCCACCTGTCCCCGCAAATTGTTCCCGTAATCGAAGGTCACGGCCCCGCGCTTCCGTAGCGCCAGCATGGCCTCCACATGAGTGACCATGGAATCGAGAACAGCCTCCTGGTATTCGGCCGGCCGCTGGCGGCGGCACTCGGCGGCCTCTTCCAGGGTCATTCCGGCCGGGATGTAGCCCAGGTACAGATCGTGAGCCGAGGTCTGATCGGTGAGCACCTCGGGCACCACATCCCGTCTCACCAGTTCCGGCAAGACTTCGGCGATATTCCCGAGTAGCCCGACCGACAGCGCCTCCTTGCGCCGGCGAGCTTCGAGCACCCAGTCCAGGGCTTCCTCCAGGTTGCTGGAAAAGCGGTCACAGTAGCCGCTCTCAACCCTTCTCTGGATGCGGCTTTCATCGACTTCGACACCCAGAAACGCTCCACCGTTCAGTGTGGCGGCAAGAGGCTGGGCCCCACCCATCCCACCCAGTCCGGCGGAGACGACGAGGCACCCCTCCAGGGAGCCGCCGTAGTACTTCCTGGCGCATTCGGCGAAGGTTTCGTAGGTCCCCTGCAGGATGCCCTGGGTCCCAATGTAAATCCAGGAGCCGGCCGTCATCTGCCCATACATCGTGAGGCCCAGGGCGTCCAGCCTTTGGAACTCATCGAAAGTGGCCCACTTGGGCACCATGTGAGCGTTGGCAATGAGCACCCGAGGGGCCTCGAGGTGGGTCTTGAAGACCCCCACCGGCTTGCCGCTCTGGACCACCAGGGTCTCATCATTCTCCAGGCGCCTCAGGGTCTCCACAATCTTGTCATAACAGGCCCAGTTTCGAGCCGCCTTTCCCGCTCCCCCGTACACGATCAATTGGGAGGGGCGCTCCGCCACATCCGGATCGAGGTTATTCATGAGCATGCGCAAGGCGGCTTCCTGATGCCACCCCTTGCAGGAGAGCGTGGTCCCGGTAGGGGCTTTGATTGATGTCCTTGAAGTAGTTGTTACCATTATCTTTATCCTTATCGAAGAGGATACGATCTCTAGCCCGTATTTCTCACACCCAGTCTACTACGGCGACGGATATGCCCGCGTCTACTGCGTTGCGCT
>JBHHYX010000526.1:0-3340 GCA_046757765.1 Acidobacteriota bacterium
TCGGAATGTGGAAACGGAGTGCTACTGACCGCAACCCCCGCTGGTTATAGAACGCAGAAAATCGGCAAAAGAAGTCGCTTACGCCTGATATGTAAAATTTTCCGACATCTGTATCCAGCGAATAGGTTTTTTTATGATAAATGTCACGTTTGAGCTTGACAAAGGACAAATCTGTTCGGTATGAAGGTAATCCCCGCGACTCTTCGCGTTGTCGTGTGGGTGAACTACCGATAAGGGGACCGGAAACTTTCCCCTTAGGTAGTACCAAATGGAACCGGGGTAACCATAGCAATCCCCCGGCTCACTTCAAGGCACAATCGAGGGCGCAACACTGAATCAGACGCCCTCTCAGGCGGAGCACGGCCTGGAAGGGCGGTCTTAATTTTCAGGCGGCCATATTCTATCTGCACAACCGATCCCGCCGTCTGAAGAGAGGAGGGACGCTATGAACAGGACTCTTAGTAGGTTGGGTTTCACTTGCGCCGCCGCAATTGCCGTCTTCGTCGGCATGGTGTCAGCGCCAGCCGTACGGGCAGAGGTATCGGTGGAGATCCGAACCGTGGCCCTGACCGATGATTTGGCTCCGGGCACCGGCGGGGCGACTTTCGATACGTTTGAGTGGCCCATGGTGACCCGCTTCGGCTCCGTGGTGATCAACGCGACGCTCGTCGGCCCGGGCGTCGATCAAAGCAACAACCATGGCGCCTGGGTAGAAACGGACGGGACTCTGGAACTAATCCTTCGGGAAGGAGACGAGTCTCCAGGGGTCCAGGACGGAACCTTCTCGGGCCTCGGTCTCAGCATCCTGAATGATGCGCAACAAATGAAGGTTGGTGGCGTCCTCGCCGGCCCGGGCGTCGACTTTACCAACGATCAAGGCCTCTGGGCTGGAAGCCGGGCCACCTTGTCGCTCATCGCTCGAGAAGGGGACACGCCCCCGGATGAAACGGGGATGCCTTCATCAGGGGATTTGAAATTCAGTCACACTTTCCGAGGCAGGCTGGACGGGGCTGGCCGGGTGACGTTCTTTGCTGAGGTTCTCGGCGAGAACCCTGATGGCACCATAGTCAACGAGAACAACGAAAATGATGGTGGTATTTGGGCCGAAAAGGTGGAGCCGGACGGTCGTCTCACCCTCGTCCTCGTCGCCCGCGAGGGACAGTCGGCTCCGATTACGGGGGGTAAGCTGTTCTGCGGCATAAACGGCTCGTTCTTCGGTTCGAGTAGCGGAGGGAAGATAGCCTTCCTTGCGTCGTTGAATGAACCGGAAGATCCCGCTGGCACGACGCGTCCTCCCTGTGATGCAAATCCAGGAATCCTCCACGCAATCTGGACGTGGGCTGAAGGCGATCTGGGCCTCCTCCGGCGCACCGGGGATCCGGCCCCCGATCAAGAGGGCCTACCTTTGCCAGGTGTAAGCTTCTCCGGTTCCTTTTCCCACGTGACGCTGAACCGCTTCGACAGAGCGGCGTTTAAAGGCGAGCTGACCGGGCAGGGCGTCGATACCACCAACTTTTCGGGGCTGTGGGCGGAAACCCCCGAGGATATCCTGGCGCTCGTCGCCCGCGGCGGAGACCCCGCCCCGGACACCGAGGCGGGAATCTTTTTCGACCGATTCGTGATTATCCTTCACAGCGGGTCGGGCGACGTGACGTTTTTTGCCAAACTCGTCGGCGATGGCGTTGACTCGGCCAATGACCAAGGCATTTGGGCCGGCGCCTGGGATGCGGAAACCGGGAGCCATATCTTTAGGCTCGTCGCCCGCGAGGGGGATCCCGCCCCGGGACGCGGAAACGTGTTCGATGCTTTTGACCGCATCGCCTTCAACAACGTGGGCCAGGTGGTGTTTCGCGGACGCGTCGCGGGGCGGGGTCCCGGACACCGAATTGGCCTCTTTGCTGAGGATCCCTTTGCCGGCAACCTCAACCTGATCGTACTCACTGACGACGATCTCGAAGTGAGACCTGGAGACTTTCGAAGGGTTGTGCGATTAGATCCCTTGAATTATGGCGGAACTGGCGAATTTGGGCAAAATAACTATTTGAGTGATCTGGGCGAAGTTGTCTTCCGAGCTACCTTCACGGATGGCTCGCAGGGCGTCTTCGTCGCCACCTTTGTCGACGAGGGGTCTTCGACGGGCGGAGGCGGCAAAGGCGGGGGTGGCAAAGGCGGCGGCAAGCCTCCAAAACAGTAGCAAGCAAACTTCGCCAGGGTCATATGCTGAAGTGCCAGGCCAAAGGAGCGGGCCCCTGGGAGTTCCAACTCTTGCTACCACGCTGCTACCAGAACACCCCGTACTAGGAGCATCCAGGAGCACAATCACCTAGTCCAAATCCTCGGGTTTTTGTGCGGATAGGTCCTCTTGGGTGTGCTCAGGTGGGGCCTGGGGATAATTCGTAATCAGCAGGTCGGTGCTTCAACGCGGTCCGGGTCCGGTGACTATATGGTGTCCATTTGGTGTCCAGAAATGGGAGAAATGAGGGTAAAGGAGAGACTTAATAGAAGGACCCTATCTTCTCAAAAAAAGAGGGATTGCAGGTTTGGCGCGGAGTTTCCTGCAACCCCCTTTTTTGACTTAGGAAACCTCTGCTCTGTCCGTCTGAGCTACAGGCCCACTTGAAGGTTTGTTCAACCCTTGTTCGTCCATCCTAAGGGAATGGATCGTTTCCCGCAAGACGGAAAAGGCGCACCTTCATTAGTGCGAAAGCCTCTAGAGGAGCGACCTCTGCACAACCGGCTGTATCAATCGTGGAACAGCTCCCTGCACTCGTCGGCCAGGAATCCTCCCACTATGTCGAGGTCTGGATGCGCTTCCCATAGGAATTGTCGGTACATCTCTTCGGGCTCAACGGATACCGACCTCCATGTATAAGTTGGACCTGCATGCTCCTTGGCCCACGCGCGAATATCCCTCTGGTAGGCTCCGTAGACGAGGCCGGTGACCTTGGTCCACACGCAGGCAGCTAGGCACATCGGGCACGGAGCGTGGGTGGTGTAAAGTACCGCGCCCGGCTTCAAGTGCCGGTGCCCCTCCCTTATGGCAGCCTTCCTGAGGCAGTTGAGCTCTGCATGCCCGGTCGGGTCGCGGTACGTGATGACCTTGTTGCCCGAGGCAGTAACGATTTTGCCTTCCCTGATTAGGACAGCGCCGAAGGCGTAGTCGCCCCGCTCTCTAGATTCCTTGGCAACCCGGATTGCCTCTTTCATCCACTTAGGATTGGGATGACCTGGGGGCAACATTCTACTTCTCCTCCTCGTAGCGGACCTTCACGCGGTCTCCGAAAGCGCAGCAGACTTGGATAGTGTCGCCGTCGATGACGCGGACGACCTGGACTAAGGC
>JBHHYX010000527.1:0-3298 GCA_046757765.1 Acidobacteriota bacterium
GGCTCCGACTCCGGCCCTTCTTTCGGCGGACAGTGCTGGTCGTCTGGTCCCCTGTTAAGGCAGGGCTGGCCCGGCTTGTGGTCTCTTCCATCCGGGTCCACGAAACTCACTGGATCCCCAGAACGTAGGCGTAACGGTTCAGCCGTTGGGGGTGGGAGACGTCACCCACCACTGGGTCCACGGTACTCCACCGGGCCCTCCCGCTGGAGTAGTAGCGCGCCCCGGCATACTCCTTCCCGGTCTCGCTATCTCGCAAATGCCCGGTAAACCGATGCTGATCCCCCGAAGCTCCCGTGGATTCCCACTCCTCCCCAAAGGGATACGCCGACCAGGTACCCACCACGGCCCCCTGATCAGCGACGATTAGAATTCCCCCTGAACGACAATTAGAATTCCCCACTTTTCAGGGCTGATTGGGACCATCTGGGGATGGTTACTGATCAGCAAGTGAGGCGTCTCATGAAACTGCGAAAAGGGGAGAAGACGTTAATGATGGCGGCAGCGAAAGCGGGAATGGACCGCAAGACGGCGCACAAGTACCTGGAATCGGGCAAGCTGCCCAGCCAGATGCGGCCGGAGCGGACCTGGCGGACTCGAGCCGATCCCTTCCAGGAAGTTTGGCCAGAAGTCGAAAAGATTTTAGAGCGGGCGCCCACCGTCGAAGCGACCACTCTATTCGACTACCTGAGCCGGGAGCACGAGGGCCGCTTCGAGCAAGGGCAGCTGCGGACCTTGCAGCGGCGGTTGAAGGACTGGAGGGTGCGCTACGGGGAAGCCAAAGAAGTCATGTTCGCACAGCTTTGGCGACCCGGCGAGCAGGCCCAGTCGGACTTCACGTGGATGACCAGATTGGGAGTCACGATCCAAAGACAGCCGTGGGCGCATCTGCTGTATCACTTCGTGTTGGGCTACTCCAACTGGGAAGCGGTCACGATCTGCTCCAGCGAGTCGTTTGAGAGCCTGTCGGGAGGCCTGCAGAACGCGCTGTGGGAACTGGGAGCGGTTCCCCGGGAGCATCGCACCGACCGGATGTCTTCGGCGGTCAACAGCCAGCTCAAACGGGAGGAGTTCACGGACAACTACCAAGGACTGCTGGATCACTATGGGCTGGCGGCCTCCTACACCCAGGCGGGAAAGGCCCATGAACAGGGCGACGTGGAGCAGTCCCACTACCGCTTTAAGAAGGCGGTCGACCAGGAGCTGCTGCTGCGAGGCAGCCGTGACTTCGAGTCGAGGGAGCACTACCGGAGCTTTCTGGACGACATTCTGAAACGACGCAACGCCATGAGACAGCGGCGCTTGAAAGAGGAGCTAGCGGTGATGCGGCCGCTGCCGGCGCGGCGGCTGGAGGACTACACGAGGGAGTCCGTGAAGGTGGGGAATGGCAGCACCATTCGGGTGCGCCACAACACCTACTCGGTGGACAGCCGCCTGATCGGTGAGTGGGTGGAGGTGCGGGTTCATGGCGACCACCTGGAAGTCTTTTATGGAGGCCAGAAGAGGGAGCAGATGGCGCGTCTGCGGGGCGAAAGCAAACACGCCATCAACTACCGGCATGTGATCCACTCGTTGGTTCGCAAGCCGGGGGCCTTCGCCCGTTACCGCTACCGGGAGGACCTCTTTCCCAGCCTGCTGTTTCGAGTGGCTTACGACGAGCTACGAGAGCATTGTCCGGCTACAGCCGACCGCCAGTACCTGAAGATCCTCGAGAAGGCGGCCCTGGAGGGCGAACAGCGAGTCGAAGGGATCTTGAAGGCCCTGGTGGACGAGGCCCAGCCGATCCGCTTCGAGGCGGTCCAGCAACGGCTCAAACAGCCCCCCTGAGGATCGAAAGCCTCTTCAGATCGAGATTCCTCCCCTCGAGCTGGAGGGTTACAACCAGCTGCTGGTTGAGGCCTGGGAGGTGAGCCATGAGTAGCGGCCAGGCGCGACTGCGAGATTGTCTGAAGGAGCTGCACCTGCCGGCCTTCCGGGAGAACTTCAGCCGGCAGGCGGCCCGAGCCACTCAAGAGAGCCTTTCCTATCCCCAGTATCTGCTGGCGCTGTGCGAACTGGAGGTGGCCGAGCGGCGGGAGCGCCGCACCCAGCGCTTTTTGCGTGAGTCGAAGCTGCCGCGGGAAAAGACGCTGGCCACTCTGGACCGCTCCCGCTTCCCCCAGAGCGCCGACCGCCAGCTATCGGCTTTGTTGGAAGGTTCGTTTCTGGATCGGAGCGAGAACGTTCTGGTCTTCGGCAATCCTGGAAGCGGCAAAACCCATCTGGTTTGCGCTCTGGGGCACGAACTGATCCTGCTAGGCCGCAGGGTTCTGTTCTCCTCCTGTGCCCTGCTGGTGCAGCGGTTGTTGAAGGCCAAAGCCGAGCTGACGCTGGAGCGGGCGCTCAAAAGGCTGGACCGCTACCAGGCTTTGATTATCGACGACATCGGCTACGTGCAGCAGAGCCGCCAGGAGATGGAGGTGCTGTTTACGCTGCTGGCCCACCGCTACGAGCATCGCAGCATCCTGTTGACCAGCAACCTGGTGTTCTCGGACTGGGAACGAATCTTCAAGGATCCCATGACCACGGTGGCCGCCATTGACCGGGTGGTCCATCACAGTGTGATTCTGGAGCTGAACGTGGCCAGCTACCGGGCTGAAGCGGCGCGCCAGAAGAATCGAAAGAAGGGGAAATGATGACCTCCAATCGATGGGAGCTCGAGGAGAATCGAACTGGCGGGTGGGGCACCGGTTACGCAACCCTTGCCTCCTCACCAACTCGGACTTGGCGGGTACGATTCTTTTTGAGGCAATGGATACTCACGGGTACGATTCTTAACGAGTCAACGGTCTGCAGACGATGTCTCCCGAGGGCCGGCCGACGCGAGGGGCCTCCGTTCGGGCTACGCCCTCACTCCACCCCCTCGCGGGTTTCCTCATCCCGCAGAAAGGACAAACCTAACTCCAGAGAGCCAAAAACAACAAGATCCCCGGCGGGGTCAACAACGAGTCATTCCCCAGGTCTTCCTCATCGGAAAGGACCTGGATCACCAATCACTTCCGTGGGGATTTTTAATTGTCGTCGCTGGGGAAGAATAATTGTCGTTGATCAGGCGCGTGGCGTTCTGTATATTCCGGAGGAGGCGCGTTATCAGCGCCTCCTGGAGCTTGCGGAGGGTTCGAATATCGCTCGTGAGATCACTGCGGCGATGAAGGCTGTGGAGGAGGAGAACGAGCAGCTGCGGGGTGTTTTGCCGAAGGACTACAACGGATCTGAGCCCCCCAAACGGAACCACCTCGAGGGCTAATATTGGCTAAGGCTT
>JBHHYX010000528.1:0-3283 GCA_046757765.1 Acidobacteriota bacterium
CCTATTATCTCTAGGGAAGGGCGGGCTCGTGATGTTTCGGGGCAATTTCCCCGCGAAAATGGACGCGCAGGGACGGATCAAGATCCCGACCGCCCACCGCAAGATTCTGGAGGATTTCGGCTCGGAAGTCTACGTCACCAGTTTGGATGGCGAAAGCGTGCGCATCTACCCGATGCACGAGTGGGAGAAGATCGAGGCCAGGCTGCTGGAGCCTCCCAAGATGCTCCCGGGTAAGGTCAAGTTCATGCGCAACACCAGCTACTACGGCCAGGTGAGCAAGATGGACAAGCAGGGACGGGTCTCGATTCAATCCCATCTGCGGGAGAGGGCCGGCGTGGAGCATGAAGAGGTTGCTGTCATGGGGCAGCTGAACTATTTGGAGGTCTGGAATCGGGAACGGTTCCAGCGCCTGTTGGAGAGTGATCCTTTCACGGAAAAGGACGCCCTGGCTCTAGCGGAAATGAATATTTAGAGAGATGGCTTTAGTGGCGACCCATCAACCCGTCATGCTGGAGGAAGCGTTGGACCTGCTGCGGGTTCGCCCCGGCGGAGTGTACGTCGACTGCACGGTGGGACTGGGAGGGCACGCTGAAGCCATTCTGGAGCGACTCGGCGGAAAGGGTCTGCTGGTGGGCCTGGATCGCGACGGTCAGGCACTCAACCTGGCCCGCGAGCGGTTGGCCGGCTTTACCAACTGCCGGCTGCACCACGAGAACTACAAGAACCTGCCGTTGTTGCTGGAGCGCGAGCCGTTGGCGTTGGACGGCTGCCTGCTCGACCTGGGAATCTCGTCTCTCCAACTGGACGAACCGGAGCGGGGCTTTAGTTTTCGGGCGGACGGCCCGCTGGACATGCGGATGGACCGGTCGGTTGGCCTGACGGCTGCCCAGGTCGTGAATCAAGCCTCGACCGAAGATCTGGTGCGGATCCTTCGCGAGTACGGGGAGGACCCGCGGGCTCTGAAAATCGCCCGTGCGATTGTCCAGCGAAGGCAAAGGGAGCCCTTTCGCCGGACTCTCGATCTGGCCGAGGTGGTGGCGGCGGTGGCCCGAGCCCCGCGGGGGGCCAAGATTCATCCGGCGACGCGGGTGTTCCAGGCGCTTCGGATCGAGGTGAACCAGGAACTGGCCGGCCTGGCGGAATTCCTGGAGTTTGTGATCGGCCGACTCGTTGAAGGCGGGCGTCTGGTCGCAATTGCTTTTCAGAGTCTGGAGGACCGTGTGGTGAAGCGAGTGTTCCGGCGCGCGGCGGGTAAGTGCGTTTGCTTTCGTCCCGCGGACCTGTGCACCTGTCCACGGCGGGAGCGGGTGGCCTTGTTGACCAAGCGTCCTCTACGGCCGGGACCGGCGGAAGTGCGGGACAACCCGCGGGCTCGCAGCGCCAGGCTGCGGGCCGTGGAGAGGCTCTCCACAGCAGATTGAACATTAGAGAAAGGGGAACGGAATGCTGGATCTCCATCAACAGCGACCCTCCAACCGGGCGCCGCGGGGAAGCATGCGCAGTACTTCGGCCAAGGTTGCCGGGTGGATTGCGGTGGGTGGTCTGTATTTGGGACTGATCCTGATCTACGCCTGGAACCACTCGCAGATTCTGGATCTGCAGTACGAGATTGAGGCGTCGCGGATCGAGAATCAGGAACTTCGCGATGCCAAGGATGCTCTCCGAGCCGAGCTGAAGCTGCTGACGAGGCCGGAGAGGATCATCTCCGAAGCGCGTCAGAGAGGACTCATCAGTGCCAACCGGCCGGAAGTGATGGTGATCGAGGGCGACCTGGCCAGTCCCAGGACCGATGCGCTGCGAGCTGAGGCTCAGCTACAGAGCGTTCTGTTGGATGAATGAAGCCTATTGATGAAAAACTCCGACCCTCCGCCCTTCTGGGCCGGCTGCTCATTGTCTACGGACTGGTGGTTCTGTGGGTCGTCTTCCTGCTGAGCCGGCTGGTTTATCTCCAGGTCTACCAGAGCGACAGCTACCGGGAGCAGGCTAAGAAGCAGCAGCATGGTTTCAAGCTGCTGCAAGGCAAGCGGGGAGAGATTCTGGACCGCAATCTCAAAGAGCTTGCAATCAGCGTCCAGCTGCATTCCCTGAGGGCCGAATCGAGGCTGATCAAGAATCCCCGGGCTGCCGCCGAGGCGCTGTCACCAATTCTCTCGGTCCCTGTCCAGGAGATCATGGCACGACTGCGATCCAAGCGCCGTTCGGTGCTATTGGAGCGAAAAGTGGTTCCCTGGCAGGCGGAGCGGATCAGGCAACTGGATATTACCGGCGTGTTTCTCCACCAGGAACGTCGTCGCTTTTACCCCGACTTTCAACTGGCGGCCCACGTACTCGGTTTCGTGGGCCGTGACGGCGAGGGCCTGAGCGGACTCGAGTACAAATGGGACAAGCAGATTAGAGGTCATCAGGATCGGGTTAGGCTGCGCGTCGACGCCCGCCGCAAGAGCTTTTCAAGTGAGGCCGAGGATCAGCCTCGCGACGGCAGTACCCTGGTCCTGAACCTGCACAGCTCGATCCAGTACCTGGCTGAAAGCACGTTGGAGCGCACCGTGCTCCAGAATGAGGCGAGTGACGGAAGCATCGTCGTAATGGATCCGCATCGAGGAGAAATCCTGGCGATGGCCTCTTTCCCTCGCTTTGACCCCAACCGTTTTGCTGAGTTCGATGAGGAAAACTACCGGAACCGGACCATTCTGCAAGTCTTTGAGCCCGGTTCGACAATGAAGATCATCTCCCTGGCGGCGGTCCTGCAGGAGGGTCTGGTAGATCTCAATGAGATGGTCGATTGCCGCGCCGGGACGTTGCGCCTGGCGGGCAAGGTATACCGCGAAGCCAGTCACAGTTTCGATCAGCTGAGTTTCAACGAAATCCTTGCCAAGAGCAGCAACATCGGCACCATCAAGCTGGTACTCCGCCTGGGGCCGGAAAAACTTTATCAGTACTTACAGACTTTCGGGTTTGGAGAAAAGACGGGCGTCGATCTTCCAGGAGAAGAAGCGGGCCTGCTGCGCCCCCCCTCGCAGTGGTCCAAAATCTCGATCGGCGCCCTTGCCATTGGGCAGGAGCTGGCGGCGACTCCCCTGCAGGTCTTGCGGGCAGTGGCCAGTATCGCCAATGGCGGCTATCTGGTTAAGCCCTACGTGGTACGGCGGACGCTCAATGCCGACGGGGAGTTGGAAGAGTTTTCTCCTGAGCGGCGGCGCGTGCTGCTTCCTGAGACCGCCGAGTTGATGAAGCACGCCCTGGCCGAGGTAGTCACAGAAGGGACGGGCCGAGAGGCGGCCCT
>JBHHYX010000529.1:0-3280 GCA_046757765.1 Acidobacteriota bacterium
AAAATTACAGAAAATCGGTTGCGGAGCCGAAAGGCAAGACGCGCAGCCATTTCGCACCGTTCTAGAACCTCTCGAAAAGGACCCAACTCTCGTCATCCCCAGCTATGACATTACCTTGAGCATCGACGTCGGGAGCATTCCGACGGGAGTCAATTGGAAGGAAGTCAGCCAAGCGCTTGCCGATTGGCTACGAAAACAGAAGGATCATCTTCCTGATGGCAAGTCGACACAAGCCATCCCGGATCTATCGTTTGACCTTTCTGTCGTCGTCGACAAGACCCACATACCTGGCTACTCTGGGAAAGTATTCGTTGCGCGCAATCTGCCGGAAGCCGACTTTGAGGAAGTCATCCGAAAAGCTCTCTCCGATAAGGTCCCAAAACTCATCGCAGCTCCCGCCGATAGAAAAATCCTGCTTTTCGAGAAGAACGTTCCAGTCCGAAGCAACACCGAACTCGCACAAGCACTCAAGTCGCTAAAGTCAGAGTATCCAGACCTCGTCCAGATTGATGAACTGTGGCTTGCCAACACCACAGCTTGGGACACGGAAAAAGTACTGTGGCTTTACCGAGTCACGCCGCCGAATCACGGACAGCTAGAGATTGAACAAAAGTAATCCTGGTCGACGGAGTGCGTGCCACCAATTCCTCTTTCATCCAAGACTCTATGGAAAGAGAAGAACAGAGTGCCGGACTACTCGTCCGGCTCGAGCTCCTTCTCAACATAGCGAGTGCTCTTAATATCAGTGATGACGGTCCTGTGGATTATCCACTTGCCATCTTCACTCTGAGCCCAGCTCGACTCAACGATCGGCCGATTGCTCAACTTCTTTTCGTCTTGTGCCATGGTATTTCCAAATTCTTTTCCCAGGAAATGGGTGAGGCGAGGACAATAAAACTTTACGAAACCCCTTTCGGAAGGTTTATGATCCCTCCCCGAACAAAAAAGAAGAAGCGCAGCCGGGATGCGAAGGCGGAGAGGCGCAAGAGATGGCAGCGAGAGAATCAGAAGACAGGGAGAAATCGGAGACTCGAGCCCCGGATGCCCTCATCAGGGGCTGGCAACCTTTTGCATCAACACGCTGCCGTCCGTGTCAAACTCGAAGCCCTCTTTGTCAATGCCGGTGACTACGAGCTGGACGGCCGCTTCGTCGCCGGGACCCAGGAACTGGAAGTTCAAGAAGGTGGCCACTCCGGCAGCGCCGCTCACCGCCGTCTTGACCTCGGGCAGGCTGAAGGCCCCCGTCACCGTCGCTCCCGCAACCGGAAGGCCATTCTCGTCTCTGACCCGCACCCGAGCCAGGCCCAGAATCAATCGCCCCCAGCGCCAGGAGGACAACTCTATGGCGGTTGAGCGCAAACAGTTCGTCACACAAGCCGGGTCCACGATCTTGCTCAGGAAGGCTTCCAGACTACCCGACATCACCGCCTGAAAAGGGTTGACGAGGGGAAAGTCGGGGGAGCCGGTGGAGCCGGCCACGTAGGCGTCGCCCTCTCCGTCCACCGCTATGCCCCAGCCAATATCGGTGCCCCCTGCTCCACCAGCAGCGTCACCCCCATGCAGGCTGCTGTAAAGCAGACCCTTGCCATCAGGGCGCAGCTTGGCCACAAAGGCGTTCAGAGCGTCGTCGTCTTTGATGTCTTCGGCGAAGGGAAACGGCCGGACGGCTGGAAAGTCCGGGGATTTCGTCTCGCCCGTCAGGTAGGCGTTGCCAGCGGCATCCGCGGCCACACCGAAGGACTCATCATCTGCCGTGCCCCCGATAAAGGTGGAATAAATAAAGGACGAGCCGGTCGGATCGATTTTGGAGAGGAACCCGTCCCACTGAAAGAAATCACCGCCCGCATATTGTGGCTGAACGGCATTGAGGATGGGAAAATCAAGCGAGGAAGTGTCCCCCGTCACGTAGGCGTTGCCCTGCCCATCGGCCGCGATACCCCGCCCGAACTCGCTCCCGCCGCCCCCCAGATAGGTGGAGTAGATGAGGGCCGTGCCGGCGGCGTTGATCTTGACCACGTAGGCGTCCTGGTCCCCCAGAAGCTGGTCCTGCAGGGGGTTGACCAGGGGAAAGTCCCGAGCCCCCGTCCAGCCCGTGATGCAGGCGTTGCCGGCTGGATCCACCGCAATATCCGTGGGGTTGTCAGCGGAGCCGCTGCCGCCGATGAAGGTCGAATAGAGCAAGCTGGCGCCGTCCGGGTCAAACTTGGCGATAAAGGCGTCGTTGCCCCGCAGGGGCTGAATGGGATCGATCACCGGGAAGTCTTCCGATCCGGTCTGGCCGGCCACGTAGGCGCTGCCCTCGGCATCGACAGCGATCCCATGGGGAAAGTCGTCGCCGCTGCCACCCAGGTAGGTCGAGTAGATCAGCGCCGACCCATCAGGACTCAGTTTGCTGACGAATCCCTCGTCGAGGCGCCTCTTCATTCCCTGAAAAGGATTGACTGTGGGAAAGTCCCTGGAAAGTGTCAGCCCCGTGACGTAGGCATTTCCGTCCAGGTCCACGGCTATGCCGGCCGGGTTTTCAACGTCTGTTCCCCCCAGGTAAGTCGAATAAACTAGCGCCGAGCCGTCACTTGTGAACTTAGCGACAAAAGCATCCGCCTCTCCCATCAGGACGGGCTGCAGCGGAGCGGCTGTGGGTAAGTCTGAGGAAAACGTATCCCCTGTAATATAGGCCTGCCCGGAAGAGTCAACTGCTACACGATCAGCTCTGTCAACGTCGCTTCCCCCGAAGAAAGTGCTGTACTCCAGCTCGGGATCGAGCGTCAGTGCCCTGCTGGCGTCGTAGGGCCCCAGCCAAAACCCGATCGCGCCTCCTTCGTCTCTCCGGTAGGCCACCTCCACCGGACGGCGCCCTTCGTCCGTCTGCTGCCAGGCCAGGGGCGCCCGCTCCACCACCTCCATCGCTTCCGTCCCCGATCCCAGACGGATCACCAGATCTCCCGTGCTCTCCTCGATTCGCACTGCTTGCACCCCTTCGTAGCGCCAGCGGATGCGGGACGGATCGGCGCCCGCCGCCACCAGGAAGGTGCCTTTCAGCGTCCCCGAGCGGTGCCCGTCCCGGCCCCGGTAGCTCAGATCGATGCCGGGATAGAGTTGGCGGTAGACAAGGCCCCCATAAGTGGGCAGACGGCTGCGCCACTTGCCGGGATCGCTCCCCCGGAAGTAGTTGACCCGCCCCGGCAGAGGATCGACCGGCGTCACCTGCGCCAAGGGATCTGAACCCTCGAAGACCAGCCGCAAGGGCGCAGGGACCAGGTCCGCGGCTGCCAAGCGCGGC
>JBHHYX010000530.1:0-3275 GCA_046757765.1 Acidobacteriota bacterium
CGAAACCGGAGGCGTAGCCGGGCCTACGTTGAGGATTTCGCGATTGAGGAGCGGCTGAAGATGGTGTGAAGATGAGATGCCAAAATGTGAAGTTATTCTTGCGCGAGCCCTAAGGGCGGCGCCGGGAGGAGGATTAGACCCGACGATTGCCCGACCGATTGTGGTCAACAACCTGACTATATTCGTGCATCAGCAAGGCTCAGTATACGAGCGGCAAGACGAATCCCAACCAGGGACCATTGCGACGATGGCAAAGCTTTCGTCGTTCCGGGACCTAGTCCCGTTTATCGGCGTTGGCGCGGAGATCCGCTTCTCGTCCGCTGATTGGGTCGAGCTCGGTGGGAAGAACTATCGGAATGGCGGTTTTCGAATAACGGAGGCAGGCTTTATTTTTCAGCCGGGAACTGAGTTTCTTGGACCAGACGGAAGTGTGGTTGTGATTGAAAAGTGATACACTTTTTGAGGAGCTGCTTGACCCTCGTTGGCTCCTCCGCAAGTCACGCCAGTTGGCTGGACAATCCAGACCCGGGAGGTAAAGATGGTCAACAACCGAGGAATCGCATCTATTGCGTGGAGTGCGCAAGAAACCCCAAGAAACCCAAGGAGACGCTCTATCTGGGTGCCTCGTCGGGGTCGCTATGTTTGTCCAGATAGCGATGAGGGTAGGCAGGCGCTTGAAGAGGCGAAGGTTCCGGTAGGTGAGCTAGGGCCTGCGATCAATCCCCATTTCAAACTCGTCTTTCTCGCGGCGGTCGGCGGCACCTTGCTCTTTGTTGTTCTGTGAGTAACTCTGACATTGATTCCAGGCCGAGAACCACCACCATTGTGGGAGAAAGTAGCAATGAGCCTCTTCGATCTTGCAAAGATCGGGTTCGGCGCAGTCATTGGCCTCCTCGGAGGCCACCAGTTACAGGTAGCGGGTTCGTCTAGTCGAGGGGCCGTTTAACAAGACTAGCTGACCGGCTCAGCCAGCAGCTGAGTGCCAGACCATTCGCTGGACTTGCTCTGGTGCTCGGTGGAGCAGAATGGCCGAGTGAAGTTCGATATCGTTGGCGCTATTTCGAACGTCGAGATCATCGCGACCGGCACAAGCATTCGAGTTCTTCAGTCGCTACGCAAGCTGTATGGACGGGGGCGATGGCGTAAAATGAAGGGAGTTGCCACCGTACGGCTCCGAAATGGGGCTTTGCGGAGGGTGGAGCTCCACTGGTACGAGGCACACGGCCTCGGACGACGAAACATCAAAATCAAACGCTATCTAGACGAGCCATGAAGAAAACCAAGACGACCTTTGTTCTATGTGTTGACAACACCGACTATGAAGCATCGCTTGTCCTCGGCAAGGTGTACCCACTCGTTCAGGACCCTGTAGCAGCCAAGGATGATCTGGTGCGAATAGTCGATGAAAGCGGAGAGGACTACCTTTACGACAGGACTCACTTCGAGTTTGTGGACTTTCCGGCCGCTGTTAAGAAGAAGCTGCTGGCTCTGCAACACCCCAGCTAACAAGGCGATGCAACGGACGGGCTTCGCCCGCCGCTGATCGCGAGGCCGTTAGGCGGGTTTGTAGAAATCTCAGTAGAGGAGAATCGTGAAGGCCAAAGATCAAGACTTGGGTGAAATCGACAGCGGGGAGTCCTTTGAATTCCCTCCTCCGGAGCGCCGGATCTCAACTCAGCCCTACGACTTATCGCTTCAAACACTGAAGGAGAAGTGGGACCAGAAGGAACTCGTGGTTCCTGAAATGCAGCGCGAGTACGTGTGGGACGTAGGCCGTGCCAGTCGGTTGATCGAGTCGCTGCTGCTCAACATCCCCGTCCCTCCGATTTACTTCGCGGAGCGCCCCGATGCGGTTCTCGAGGTCGTGGATGGACATCAACGGGTGAGTTCGATAGTCCGGTACTTGAACAATGAGTTTGCGTTGTCTGGACTCGGCATCCTATCCGAGTACCTGCGACTTAGATTCCACAAGCTCCCAGAGAAAGAGCAGAGGTATCTCAAGTCACGTTCATTGCGCGCGGTGGTCATTGGCCGTGATTCACACCCCAACATGAAGTTCGAGGTCTTCGAACGACTAAATACCGGTGGGATTGCCCTGAACGCCCAGGAACTCAGAAACTCGTTATTCCGCGGCTCCCTGAATCAGATGATCCGCCGACTTGTCAGAAGAATGCGGGTCCTTCCGAGATGTTATCGGGGGCTCGAAGCCGCGAAGGAGGATGGTAGACGAGGAATTAATCCTCAGGTGGCTTGCATTCCGAGACAATTTAAAGAAGTACCGGCCACCGTTGAAGCGGTTCCTAAACGAGTACATGGATGCTAACAAGGACCGCAGCAAGGCGTGGCTCGATGAGCGGGAGGAACACTTCCGCAGAACGATGGCACTGGTCCAGGCAGTCCTGGGTGAGCAGGCCTTCCGCCTCCTCGACGAAGCTGGCCATGCCCTCCTTGGCGAGCTGCGTATTCCGGAGCAAATCGGCCGGGCAATCCGGGCGAAAGCAGGCCACTTAGGAGAGGGTTTTCGGAATCGGTGGCCGATTTGCTGGAATGGGTGGCCGGATTGCTCCGGAATCAGTGGCCGGATTACCGGAAACCCCACCAGAGTCAAAGTGCTAGAGGTGATGCCACGCTCGAGACCGGCGTGGCGGCTTGGGCAACCCCTCCCAGCCGCTGCAAATGGAGGGCCGTTTTCTTGAGATTGCCGAAACCGGTGCAGTCATGACGCAGCACCCTCCGGCAGGCCTCGCCCAGAATCTCCCAGGAGAACTGGTCGGCGAGGCGGATCAGCCCTCGGCATTGCTCACGAAAGTGGCGAGGGAAGGATCGCCGCAACGCCTCGGCCAGCTCCGCGGTTCCGTAGATCTGGGTCAGCCGCTGAGCCAGCGCCTGGTTGGATTCGGCGTACCGTCGCCGGTAATGCTCGGAACCGATTCAGCTTACGGGTTCGCCGCGAGGCCTTGCGGCGAGCCGCCCCCACCTCGTCCATGTCCAGGTCGCGGTACTTGCAGACCGTCTTGCGCTCCACCTTCAGCTGGCGTGCCACTGCCGACACGCCCAAGCCCTTCGACAACAAACGCTTGATGTCGCTCACAATCTCCCATCCTTTCAAATGCGCGCCCTCCTTTTGGCGTGGAGGACATCCTAGATTCACTCTTCAGGGTGGGGAATTTTGTTGGCCAAATTCTGGGGAAAATTATTGGCCGGTCACAAGATAACGGAACTGGCCCGATTTTTCCTTGAGCCCCGCAACCCAACCCATCGTCAGTACGAGGCTC
>JBHHYX010000531.1:0-3266 GCA_046757765.1 Acidobacteriota bacterium
CGACGTACTGTCCAGTGCGACTGCGGGGCCCTCGGTCGCGACGCCTTGTATCCACACGCATCTCCACCGCCTCGCTACGATCGAGTGTGAGAAATCCGGGCTAGACAGCAAAAAATGGCCTCGATTTCGCGTGTAAATAGACCAAAGGGTGTCATTCTCTCCAACAAAATGGAGGTCAACAGGACCCCAAGCGTCGTCACCTCTAAAATTCGGACAGGCTCCTAGCCCGGATTTCTCACACCGCCTACTTGACCCGCCGCAGGACGCGACGGCGACGATTGGAAGAGAGGCGCCTCTGGTAGTCGCGAATCTGCTCCGCGACCTCCTCTTTTCGCTTTTCCAGCCAGTAAAAGTCAGATTGGAGCCGTTCCAATTCCGCCTGCAGCACCCTCAGCTTCAACTCGAGAGGGAGATTCTCTTCGAATTCCTGGTCTTTCTGACTCATGAGGATGGCCCCGGGGCATAATAGCCTCTGCGATGCGTTACTTTCAAGCCGCGCTTGACCTTGACCTGAATTCTGCGAAACGTCCCGTCCTTCTTCTGATTGGAGGAGACGTATCCGAGCCCGACTTGATTCTTGATCTCCCGATTGATCTGGGCGAAGGCGGCACGAAGTCGGGTGAGACTGGCCTTCGATGTGAAGAAGTGCCCCCCGGTGGCGCGGGCGAATTTCTTCAACTTTCCAAAATCGGAGTCCATGCGGCGGCTGCGAACTCCAATGGCGTAAATAATGACATCGTTCTCCTGCGAAGCCCGGATCGCCTCGTCTTCCGAGATGACACTTTGAGTGTCCGCGCCATCGGACAGAATCACCAGCACCTTTCTTCCAACCTCCGGCACGAGAAGTTCCACCACGGCCAGGTAAATGGCGTCATAGAGTTTGGTCGCTCCACCCGCTCGGATTTGCAGAATCGCCTTCTCCAGCATACTGAGATCAAAAGTGAAATCGTGCACCTGGATGATCTCACTGTCGAACTGAATGATCGCCGCCATGTCCTTGTTCTTGCGTAGGGTCTGGGCCAGAAACTCGCTGGCGGCCTTTTGTTCGAAATTGAGTTTCTCCTTGACGCTTCCGCTGGTGTCAATTGCCAGGACAACTGTGAGCGGCTGTGCATTCTCACCGGTTTCGTAATTGAAGAACGAGAGCGACTGTTTCACTCCGTCTTCGTAAACCTCGAAATCATTGATAGTGAGGTCTTTCACATAATTCCCTCTCCGATCTCGAACCGTGGCCAGGACATTGACCACGTCCACATGGGCCCGAATGACGGGCTGCGGAGCCTGGGCCCATGGCAAAGGCATGGCGAGAAGAAAGAGAAACGAAAGGCTCGTCAACCGCCTCATCAGTAACAGCCTACTAGATCGACAGGACGGAAACAAACTCCTCCGGCCGTCAGCCTCTCCTCCCCGAGCCGTCACTCGACGACCATGCACCTGTGAGTTGCCAGATAGGTGTAGATGGCTGCCGTAGCCATGTAGATGATTTCAAAGTAGGGAACGTCTTGTCCCATCACATTCAGCAACACGTCGATGACGATTGCCGGCGTCAGGCTGTAGAGGGCAATGGTGAAGTAGTTGGCGAAGGGCAGGCGGATTCCGTAACGCGCGCTGGCCGACAATGAGAACAAGGTCAACAGCAGCGCCTGGACCACTTTGGTCGCCAATGCCAAAATGAAGAGCATCAGGAAGGCGGACGGGAAGTAGGCCCATTTGAAGAATTGTTCCAACTCGATCAGATCTTGCCGGCTGACCTTAAAAGGTGGAAGCTGCTTCCAGGGCCAGGTACGGGTACTCCCATCGGCGACAGCGTAAAGGTTGTCCTCGGTAAAGACGATGGCTGGCTGGCTGAGCTTGTGCAGCGGCTGGTGTTGGCCTGTGGTGTCGAAAACAAAAGTATAGATCTTGTCTCCCAGATACTTTCTGACCCAGGGCTGTTGCCCCTCCACGGAGAGCTTGCCGTCCCGAACTTCCAGCGGTGGAAAGTTGTCCTGGGCCCAGTGAAGGAACTGGTTGAATGCCGGACCATAATTCCAGGCGTAGGCCACGGTCAGCAGGGCGGCGACGTGAAACGTCAGATAGAGAAGGTATCGCAGCGTGTTCCTGAGAGGTTGCTGAAAAATAAGGCGATAGAACTGGAAATCAGTGATCGTCAGGTACGCTTGCCGGTAGAAACTTGGGACAGAAATCGAGTTCAGTGCCACTAGGCTCCTGCATAATAGAGAATTCGATTACAGCTTTCGCACGTGATGATGGACTGGTTGGACTTGATCTCATTGAACAGCTGGGGGCGCAGCCGGACGTGGCACACATCGCAAGAAGCCTTTCTTGCCTCCGCCAGAGCCACGCCGTTGCGGGCCGAGGCGATGCGAATGTAGAGCTGGTTGAGCTCCGGGGAAATCGCGGCTTGAAGATGTTGGCGCTCCTTTTCCAGCCGCTCGATCTCGACCCGCGCATTGGAGGCGAACTCTTCGAGTTCCTGGCGTCGCTGAGCGCTCTCGACTTCTTTCTGCTTCATCTCTTCCTTGACCCGACGGATCCGTTCACTTCTCTCCTCGTCGGCCAGCATCAACTCCAATATCTCATCTTCCCGGGCGGCAATCTGTTTCTGGGTCACCTCGATCTCATGGAGAACGGCCTGGTATTCCTTGTTCGTCTTCACCTCCATGAGCTGGGACTTGTACTTGGCCAGTTTCTCACCCCGCTGCTCGACCTCCTGCTCCATCCTTCTTCTTTGCTTGTCTTGATCGTCGGCCAATTCGAGCGTGCGTCGCATGAGCTCGCTGGCCTTTTCGAGCTCTGACTCAAGGCTCTTGATTTGGTCGGGAACCGCTGCCGTCCGTCCGCGAACGTCGGCAATTTTCAAGTCGATTTCCTGCAGATCAATCAGCGTCTGCAGCTCAGTTTTCAATCCCCGTGCTCCTCTCCATAAAATCTTTCCTTCACGGGCGTTCAAGGAGATGGTGGGCCCAGTAGGACTCGAACCTACGACCGTCTGATTATGAGTCAGATGCTCTCACCAACTGAGCTATGGGCCCCCAAGCGAGCGGGCCGCGCGCGGCTCCAATCCCTGACACGCGGCCCATCTCCTCTCACTCCATCCTGAATTGAGCGATTCTCGACGGCGGTAAGCACCAATCTGTTGCGCCCCGCGGCTCTTGTCGATCCTCGACATGCCGCGGCGGGTATGCCTGCGGTCGCCGCAACCCGCGAGAACACAACATCTTGGCGCTTCTCATCCGCAAGAACCGCTCAACTCAGGTTGAAAT
>JBHHYX010000532.1:0-3223 GCA_046757765.1 Acidobacteriota bacterium
GCAGCACCTCTTTCGTCACGGATCCCGTGGTAGATGCCGCGTGTCATCGCTTTCAGCCGATCCAAATCCGGTGATGAGTGAGGCGATAAGGACCAGAAGGGTGGCCCAGCTGAAGAAATTGTGGGCTCCGACCTGGAGGGGGCTGACCTTGACCAGGCCGTCACTGGCGTTGGAGGTGACAGTGGAGGCCAAAATCACGGGAATGCAGTAGGGGAGCAGGAAGGGAAAGGTCACCACGGTGAGGTCGAGAAGGTTGGCGCGGCGGTAGCGGTGGATCCCAAACCGCTCTCCGCTCTGGCGGGCAAACTCGCCCACGGTCAGAATGGCCACGATACTGTGGGTAGTGAGCAGGACCGCCACCCCGACGGCGGCCGAGATCCAGGTTTCGGCGGATCGGCGCGACCGACTGTATCGTTGTGAGAAGCGCAACAGACGGTCGACCACGCCACCAGCTTCCAGCCCACTTACCAGCGCCAGCAGGAAAATGGTGAAGACACTGATTCCAATCCCTCGATCGATCCCTTCAATGATGAAGCTGTGGGCGGTGAAGTGGCTGGGGTCGAGAGACAGAATGCGATGCGGTGGGAGGAGCCCCAGCGACAGCCCCAAGGCGACCCCCGCCAGCAGCCCGAGCAGAAGTCCCTCCAGAAGATGGCGGCCGCGCAAGAGCAGGGTCAGGATCAAGAGGGGAACCAGAATCATGGGAAGAGCCCTGGGGTTGCCGGAAAGTGCGAGCTCGGCGGCAGGAGTCCCCGACTCTCCTCCAGTCGCCAGGTAGAGAACCAGGGCCAGGGCGGCGGCTGGAAGCACGTACTTGAGTCGGCTTCGAACGGTTCCGCCGATGTCCGCCTTCTGGCTCAGAGCGCTGGCGATGGTCGTGTCCGAGATGGGGGAGATACTGTCTCCGAAAGTCGACCCTCCCAGGATGGCCCCGGCCAATGGTGCGGCTTCCGCGCCCATTGGGAGACCGGCAGGGTAGAGAAGCGGTCCGCACACCAGGATCGTTCCCAGGCTGGTCCCGGTTGAGGCTGAGACGAGACAGCAGGTCACGAAGGCGGCGCCTACGAAGAACCTGCCGGTTAGATGCAGCTGGCCGGCCAGCCAGGTCAAAGCCTCGATGAATCCGCTGCCGCTCATGAGCACTCCCAGAACGGAAGCCAGCAGCCAGGCCAGGATCATGATCATGAGAATGGGGCGGCTCAGTCCTTCAATGACCACTTCACAATAAGCCCTTTTGTCGCGAGCCAGGAGCAGGGCGAGCGTCAGCGCGGCGAGAAGGACAGGCCAGAAGCCGCGCTCATTCGGTGCTCCGGAGAGTGCCACTGCAATGACACCGGCCACGAAGAGCAGGAAAGGAAAGAGCGACCCGGTCAGTCCGCCATAGTACTCCAGTGGAGCAGTTGAAGCGGACCGGGAGAAGGATTCGGACTGCATGCCGCGATTGTAGCGTTGTGAAGGCTCGACTCGGAAGCAGTGAGATGAGAAGATGACGGTCGCCGGCCGCGATGACTCGGGCTCGGATTTCTCCGCAGAGTTGTTGCAAGGAGCTGGAAACGGTCTCTTGACCAGGCGTGATTCCCGCAGTCCCCGCAGTCGAGTCGGATGCCATCGTAGAGGCTGAGGGGGCGAAAACGGACTGCCGGCAACTGGACCTCCGGCTCTGCAGGACAGGTGGTCGGGCAGGTGTCAAATGGGGGGTGGTGGGAGATCGGCTCTATTGCGGAGCCGATTGCATCCACCCTGACTGCATCACGCTCGGTCTGTACAGTACGCCGGCACGGGCCTCGGTCGCAAGTCTTGTCAGGCCGGCGCCTTCGACTCCACATGACTTAATGAAGCCTGTGAGAAATGCGGGTCAAAGAGATTGAGTTCAGCGTTGCTTTTCAAACGGATAAGCCGCTGTCGGCCTATGGACCGTTGGCGGAACGCTCTGAGCAACTGGGTTTCGATGCCGTGAGCGTTTACAACGATCTGTTCTTCCAGCCGGCCTGGCTTCCGCTTCTGGAGATGGCGCGCCAGACCCACCGGGTGCGTCTGGGTCCGGCCGCTGTCAACCCTTTCACCTGCCACCCTGCGAGCATAGCCGGACAGATTGCCTTGATCGACGAGGCCTCCAAAGGTAGGGCCTATCTGGGGCTGGCCCGAGGGAGCTGGTTGGACCGGTTGGGGTTGAGTCCAAGTCGACCGGCGCGGGCTCTGCAAGAAGCCATCCAATGCGTGAGGCATCTCCTGGCGGGACAGCGGGAACCTTACTCAGGAGAAGTCTTTCCACTCGCGAGCGGCGAGACCCTGCGCTGGAAACTCTTCCGTCCGCGGATTCCCATCCTGCTGGGAAGCTGGGGACCGAAAACCATCCGTGCCTGCCTGCCCCTGGTGGAGGAAATCAAGTTGGGAGGAACGGCCAACCCTGCCGCCGTGGAGCGGATCCGGTCCTTGATTGACAAGTCCTTCCCCAAGGAAGTGGTCTCGGGTGTGCGCCTGGTGGTCGGGGCCGTCACGGTGGTGGATCAAGACCGGGAAAGGGCTCGCCGTCTGGCGCGGCGGGAAGCTGTTCTCTACCTGCCGGTGGTGGCCGGACTGGACCCGACTCTGGGCGTCGACTCCGACTGGACGGCAAGAATGGAAGAGGCGCTCCGCCAGGGTGATCTGGATTCGGCCTCAGGGCTTATCCCGGACGCCTTGCTGGATCAGATTGCCTTAGCGGGTTCTCCCTCAGAGATTATTGATCGATGCCTTCAACTGGTGGAAGCCGGCGCCGGGAGAGTGGAGTTTGGAACCCCTCATGGTTTATCCGAAGAAGAGGGACTTCGGCTGCTGGGCGAGAGGGTGCTGCCGGCGCTGGGCGGTCTTGTCGCTCCGATCTCCCACCCAAGCGGCGCCCGGAGAAAGAAACGACAGAACCGCAAGATAGGCTCACCAGGTTCACAATGAACTTGAAATTTGAGTCAAGTTTGAATGGTCTGCCGTTGATCTTTCTTGCCCGACAATGGATACTCGAGAGGCTTTGCCGAACGATTTGAGCCCAGAAGAGTTTGAGCTGTACGACCTCCGGGTCAGCGTGGAGAGCATCGAAGGGAACTGCACTTGCGAGATGAGGGAGGGAGACTCCTTTCTGCTGAAAGGAGGCAAGCTTTCCCTGCCTGAGAACGGAGATTTCTGCCTCTTTGCTTTACAGGCGGTGATTCCGATTCTGCCCGCCAAACAGCGCCCCTGCCACCCGGCG
>JBHHYX010000533.1:0-3215 GCA_046757765.1 Acidobacteriota bacterium
TACATCGGCCCACCGGTCAGGGTGCCGTCCATCCCCAAGCGCATTTCGTAGGTCCACGCCTTGGCGCGGCTGGCCCCGAGGATAATCTTGATCGGTCCCGGGCGGTGCTTTGCCAGCCGCTTCATGCGCTCAATGGCAGTCTTGATATCCTTGTATTCCTCTTTGAGATAACCGAAATTCGAGAATTTCCTTGCCATCTCGACGATGAACTCGACGGTGGGCTCAACGTCCGGCGCGCCTCCCGCCGTCTGGATGAAAACCGGGCGCTTCGCCAGCTTACAGAGCTCGCTGTAGTATTCACGGTAGTCATCAAGCGATTTCGCTTTCTTCGGAGGAATCGCGATCACGGCGTCCGGGCCGAGCCGTTCGGCCTGGCGCGCGTATTCGAGCATGGTTGGGGTGTCGGCGGCCTGAACGCCGAGGACAAGCGCGGGCTTTTTGCCTTTGGCCGCCTTGGCCAGCACCTCCATGGCGCGCAGGCGCTCGTCCTTGGTGAGGTAGTTCAGGTCGCTGGCGTGCTGCGGCCATACCATGCCCTGGACCCCACAACGGTCAAGAAACTCCACCTCGGCTTCCAGATCTTCGTAGTCGATCGCTTTGGTCGAGGTGTAAGGAGTCGCCAGAATCATGAAGGCGCCGCGCAAGGACTTTTTCGTTCCGGCACGGGCATTTCGGCCGACAGAGAGAGCTGCCGTCCCGAAAAGGGCGAGGCACTCACGCCGGGTGTAGTTCAGTTTCGTGGACATGGCTGTTTCTCCTGGGATCAGTATCGCTCGTTTCAGGGTTCGCGTGTGAATTTTTCAAAGCTCGGTTGGAGGAAATCCGCGGTGCGCTCAGGCCGGCAGGCGGGTTTGCTGTTGCGCGCGAACTTCCGGTGTGCCCACGCCCTTATGCCCTGCCTTCTCCACAGCACTATGCCTGTTTTAGCGAAAGCTCTATTGCCGCGTGATAAGACCGTCACTTATAATCGTTGAACAAGCAGACTTCCCCTCACGGTTGCGTCAAAGGGCGCGTTGTGTGCACCAAGGCCAGGATCGAAAACGACCGCTCGCCATCGGCTTGAGGGAAACCTAGCCCGGACGAGCCGGAACCCCAAAGGGAGTGTCGCCCAAGATTGGTTGATCGCGAGCCAGCGGAAACCGCTTGCTGACGCGCGCGGCTCAGTTTCCGGATTTGTAGTCCGCTGCCGCGCCACAGATTTTCTGCCAGTTTTGGCAACGATTTAACAATAGAGGTACTAATGTCTGGGGCGTCACTGCTGATTTCTCTCTGCCTGCCTCGATCTGGTGAGGAGCATCCTTCCGGGCCCAACGCTTGGACGGGCGGCTCAAAGGGAATCGATGCGGAGGAGCTTCTCGCAGAAGCTGCACGTCTCGGGGCCTTTCTTCCCGTATTCCAGAATTTGAAATCCTTGGGGCTGGTCGAAGAATCCCCTGGGATGGCGGAATGGCACAAGCGCTTCCGAAATATCTGCGCCCGTAATCTCGCCCTGGAGAGGGAGGGCCGGCGGCTGCTGGAGATGCTGGACCGCGCCGGGGTGACATGCCGGCTCATCAAAGGCGTCCAGTTGACGAATTTGCTCTATCCGGACCTTTCCTGGCGGGAGGTGTCGGACGTTGATTTCGTCGTCGCTGGAGCCGAGCTCGCGGATGCGTATCAGTGTTTGAAGCACAATGGACTCCAAGACGCCGGGAATCGCTGGAACCCGAAAGCCCTGGAACGAGCCGCACGTGAGCCTTCTTACACGTTTCCACAGGCGGTGCTGGCCGAGATTCACCGTGCCGCCGATCGGCAGCGGGCGTCTCCTCGTTGAGCTGCACTGGGACTGGATCACACCGCGCTTGCCCGCCGGCGATGTCTCCGAGGACAAAGAAGCCCTTCTGGTCTACCTTTGCCGGCACGCCGGCAAGCATTTTTGGTGTTCCCCGCAGTGGTGCTGTGACATCGAGCTTTACCTTCGCAAGTTCGAGGAGCAGCTCGACTGGGAGCGATTTTGGAAGCTGGCGAAGAAGGTGGAAGCCGAACGCAGTTGCGCGGCGAGTTTTCAGCTCTGCGCTTTACTGTTCGGGAGAGCGCTGCGCAGCGAGCAAACCCAGGTTGCGAACCGAGCAGCCCGAAAGCTCAGCGCGGCAGCCGCGAGACAGATGTTCGAGGGTCCGTCGCAGGGATGGCGGAAGCGGCCGCTTGTACGTCTGCTCCAGGTCTATAATTGGAAGCAGCGGATTCGTCGATTTTGGGGTTGGCTGGCGCCTGCGCCGAAGCACTGGACCCATGCAGGGAGAAGCTCTGAACCCACGTTGGAGGTTTGGATTGGCCGCTACCGCCGCTTGGCACTGCGCTTGGCGGCCCGCGCGCTGCCGGCCGGGTTGTGGCGCGGGCGTTTTCAAAAGGCGTCGGAACTCTCTACCCGCGACTGGATGTGGCTGGGGAGAGCCTATGGCACACTGATTTTGGTGCGCCTCGCGCTGCGGGCTCTGCCGTTTGAAAAGGTCTCGGGATGGGCGACACGAGTCGGACCGAAGTCGCGGCCTAGCGAGGATTTAGAACCGAGCGTTCTGCGCCGGGCGTGGCTGGCGGATGTGGCCGCCGATCATCATCTTGTCGAGATGAGCTGCCTGCCGCGGGCGCTGGCCTTGACTCGGATGCTCGGACAAGCGGGCGTGCCGTGCGAACTCAAGCTCGGCGTTCGCCACCAAGACGGCAAGGTCGCCGGCCACGCCTGGGTCCAATGGCGAGGACGGCCGCTCAATGATCCGAACGCTCCGCACCAGCAGTACGAAGAGTTGACCCCAGTAGGAGCCGCGAAACGGATAGCTGAAATCGATGCCGGGAGTGGTGAATGAAGCCGCAAGCATCGAGGCTGATCCGCACCTAAGCGGAGGAAAGAAGGTACTCACGATGGAAAACTCGGCCTGCTACGCGGTCGACCCGGAAGTCACTTTCCAGAAGCTCGGAGAGGAGACCGTCCTAGTCAACCTGACTACCGGTAAGATTCACCACACCAACGACACGGGGTCGCGTGTGTGGGAGCTACTGAAAGAAGGGCGGTCGGTTGGGGAGATCCTGGAGCTGCTCGAAAAAGAGTTCGAGGCCTCTCGAGAAGCGTTACAGAGCGACGTAACCGCGTTTGTCGAGCTCCTGACCCAAGAGAGCATGATCCGTTTGCTGGAATCTGACGAATGATCGACACGTTTGGTGGCTGCCGGTCGACTATC
>JBHHYX010000534.1:0-3211 GCA_046757765.1 Acidobacteriota bacterium
TCATCTCGTCGACGCAGCCCATCACCGTGTCTCTGCCGTATTTCTGCACCAGCGCTAGAAGCCTGTTTTCGCAGATCTTCGTAGCGGCAATGAGCGCGTAGTTGTCTACTCGTACTCCATCCGGGAACCGAACATTATTCCATAGGAGCTCGAACACATCTTCCCGTTCGACGCCTTTCTCGATCACTTTTGTGGGCGGGATGCAGATTCCCTCGGCATGAATATCGTAGGCGTTGGGGAAATACCCACCGGGGTACGAGCCGCCCGTGTCCATCTGGTGTCCCCTGGCAAGTGTGAAAAAGAGGAGTTCGTCCTTGTAGAAGATGGGGCGAAAGAATCCCCAGTCGGGCAGGTGGTTGCAGTAGCCGTGGTGCGGGTCATTGTTCAGGATCACGTCCCCGGGGGATAGGTTGTCACCGAACTTGTCGAGGATGTAACGGACCGAGAACTTCTGCCCAAGGAGCTGGGAGGTAGGACCGGCGGGAACGGCGATGGTGCGGGCGCGGGCATCCCAAATCCCGGCAGCTACGTCATGGAGCTGCGCCATAAGAAAGTTCTGTGCCGTCCGATCCAGGACGTAGCGCATTTCGCGGCAGGTGCTTTGGAAGGTGTGCCACACAGTGGAAAGCGTGATGGCATCTATGCTGCGTGAATTCATCGCTATGCCTCCTTTCGGCTTACAAAGGCGATATGCCCATTCGGGCACGGGTGTGCGTGGTGAGCCACACTGTGTCGGCGGTCATCGGATCGGCTGCCATCCGAACGATGGTTTTACCTCTCAACTGTACGGTTGCCGTGCGCACCCGGCTAAATCCTGCTCCGCTGCGGCTTGCCCTCTGGCTCACCCTGTCGGGTGAGCACGTAAATCTTCCGCGGTTCAAGGGAGCAAGAGAAGGAGCCGGGGATAACCACGGTGGTGGTGGGCTCCTCGATGACGGCCGGGCCGGGGATAACGTTGCCTCCCAGTAGCTTGGTGCCGTCGTATACGGGAGTGCTGACCGGCTCTCCTTTAAACCAGCAGGGGCGATGTCGTTTGAGGGCCGCCGAGGGATCCTGCGTTCCTTGGCCGACCTGACTGAGGTGGAAGGGGGCCTTGGCTGCTGACGCGCGGAGGCGGAAGGTGAGGTACTCCACTCCCTTCCAGGGCATGTTGAAGGTGTAAAGGTCTTCGTGCCTTCGGTTGAAATTCTGGGCTGCGGAGTCCAGCTCTTTGGATGAGAGATTTCCCCCGGCCACATCCACTTCCACCTCATGAAACTGGCCGATGTAGCGCATGTCGGCGGTGCGGGAGAAAAGGACTTGGTCGGGGGGGACGTGCATGGAGCGGAAGGCCTCCAAGGCCTCCCCTTCCATCTCCTGGAAGAGCCGGTTGACCGTATCCAGATCGATGCGCTCAGCCCGGGAGATGTAGGAGCGGGCGTAGTTGCGGCCCAGGTCCATGGCCAACATGCCGAAAGCCGAGTAGGTGGAGGCGACCGAGGGTACCAGCACGATCGGGATGCCCAGCAACTCGGCAATAGAGGCGGCGTGCACTGGGCCAGCACCACCGCCCACCACCAGGGCAAAGTCACGCACATCGTAACCCCGCTTGGTGGACACCTCGGTGATCTGGTCGGCCATGAAGGAGTTCACTGTGGTGAAGATGGCCTGAGCCGCCTGGGGCACGGACATGCCCAGGAGATCAGCAACCTTCCGCACGGCCTCTGCGGCGCGTTGCCCATTCAGAGGGATCTCGCCGCCCAGGAAGAAGTCAGCGGGCACATAGCCCAAGATCAGGTCGGCGTCGGTGACGGTGGGATCCTGGCCCCCTTTGTTGTAGCAGGCAGGGCCGGGCTCAGCACCGGCGGAGTGGGGGCCCACCCGAAGGAGGCCCAGGGAATCGACCCAGGCAATGGAGCCACCTCCAGCACCAGCGGAGTGGATGTCCGCCATCTTGATGGCTACCCGTTCTTCCCCCACCCAGCTTTCGGTGGTCGTGAGGATCTTGCCGCCCCGGATCACGCACACATCGAGGGATGTGCCCCCCATATCGATCGACAGCAGGTTCTGATGGTCCACGGCCTGGCCCAGATAGACTGCGCCGGCCGGCGCTGCAGCGGGCCCAGAGCCAATGAGGAAAACGGCCCTAGGGATACAATGCTCCACCGACTGCACCAGCCCGGACGCGAGCATCATGAGTAGGGATCCTTTAAACCCGGAGTCATGCAGACGTTTTTCCAGGGCTCGAAGGTAGCGCTCCACTACCGGGCCTACATAGGCAGAGACCACTGTGGTAGAGAACCGTTCGAACTCCCTCCAGACGGGCAGAATCTCGTGGGAGGCTGTCACATAGGCGCCATCGAGCATGGTCTTGATGATCTCCGTGGCCCGTTGCTCGTTGTGGGGGTTGGCGTATGAGTGAAGAAAGCAGACCGCCACCGACTGCACGCCGTTCTGCGCCAGTTCGGCGGCAGCCTGACGCACGTCGTCCTCGTTCAGGGGAGTGAGGATCTCCCCGGTGTGCAGTGTTCTCTCTTCGACCCCAAGGCGCAGGTTCCTGGGTACGACTGGCTTGTAAGGCGGAACGAACACGTTAAACATGGAATGGCGGATGTTCTTATACCCGCGGCGGATCTCAATGATGTCGCGGAAGTTCTTGGTGATGATCATTCCAGTCTTGGCCCCGTTCTCGTTGATGAGGGTGTTGGTGGCTAGGGTGGTCCCATGGATGAGGAGGTCTATGTCGGCCAGGAAGGAAGGAAGCGACTGACGATAGGCGGTGGCGGTCTTCTCCAGGCAGGCGAGGAAGCCCAGCGATGGGTCCTGTGGTGTAGTGGGAGACTTGAACTGGAGCAGGTCCCCTTGCTCGCCCAGAACCAGACAGTCGGTGAAGGTCCCGCCAACGTCGATACACACCCTCTTCATGTCAGTGTTCCCTTCATCTCCTCGATGAGTTCTTCATGGCCTGCGAGTAACGACGACACTCTTTCAAAGTGTCACCCATCACTCCAAACGACCTCAAGCTCCCATGTTATAGCCGGTGGCTCCAGGGCTGTCGAGGGCCCGACTTGAATCGCAACAGAAGTCGCCTGATACAGATCTGACGCCAAGCGTTTGGCAGGACACAACACCTGCGTGCGCTCTTTGGGGATTTTGCAAAAATCACGCCAAACCAATCGGCTCTTCGGCAAAAAGTGTGGTGCTCAAGAGAAGCGGAGGGGGCCCGCTCCTC
>JBHHYX010000535.1:0-3207 GCA_046757765.1 Acidobacteriota bacterium
CGACAGCGAGCGAGTGGCAGGTGGATCGAGCGGTGGATCGGCCGTTTCGGTGGCAACCGGGATGTGCCTGGGCTCAGTCGGGACGGATACCCGCGGCTCGATTCGCATCCCCTCGGCTTTCTGCGGAGTAGTCGGTCTCAAACCTACCCGAGGCCGTGTGCCCCTGGATGGCGTATTGCCGCTCAGTTGGACTCTGGACCACGCCGGGCCTATAGCAGGCACTGTAGGGGACGTTGCCTTGCTGTTCGAGGTGTTGAGCCGGCGCCGCCGGCGCAAAGCTCCACCCGCCGGCAAGGCCGCTCGTCTTCGAATCGGGATCTGTGATTACTACTGGCGGGACCTGGACAGGGAAGTGGAGAGGCCGCTAAAGAGTGCGTTGCGGCGGTTCGAATCGTGGGGTTTTGAAGTACACCCAATCGGAATCCAAAATATCGACGAGGCCCTGGAAGCCTCGCGGGTACTGGCCGCGGCCGACGCGCTGGCGGTCCACCGCGAGTACATCAGGACCAAAGCCGATTGTTATGTGTTCAACGACAATTATTTTTGACCGGGCGACGACTATTCTTGCCCGCTGAAAGTGGGTGGTTATCTGAGTCCTTCTTCTTTCTCCTTTTGAGGGCTGAAAGCCCTCTTCTTCTCTCCGGTTTTCTTGAGCGAGGGGATGGAGTGAGGGCGTAGCCCGAACGGAGTTCCCCCGCTTCGCGAGCCTTTTTGGTGCCTTGGAAGGCGCTCCGGTTGCGTTCTTTGACCTCACCCCTTGACGCGTTGTCCAGGATGGCCAGCAGAGGCGGCTTCGCATGACATTTGGCTGTGCCCAGGCCCTGATCTGGAGTCACCTGGCCTCCTTTTGGGTTCTCTTCTTGGCCTCTTCCATTCGGTAGCTGGGAACGTTCAGTTCCAGGATCACACTGTGGTGAATCACCCGGTCAATCGCCGCCGCCGTCGTCAGAGGATCCTTGAAGATCTTCTCCCAGTCCGAGAAAACCAGATTGCTGGTGAGCAGGATGCTGCGTCGTTCGTAACGATGAGACAGCAGCGTGAACAGAATTTCCATTTCTTCGCGGTCGTGTTGCACGTAGCCGATGTCGTCGATAATCAATGCCTCGAAGCGATCCAGCTTCTTGAGTTCCTTCTCCAGGGTCAGCTCGAGTTTGGCTCGAAGTAGTCGTTGCACCAGCAGCGCACAGGTGGAAAACAATACTCGGCGATCCTGTAAGATCAGCTCCTGCCCCAGGGCACAGACCAAGTGAGTCTTCCCGCTTCCTGGTTTGCCGAAGACCAAAAGATTTTCAGCTCGGTTCAGGAAGTCTCCCTCCACAAGTACTGCCAACTGGCGATCCACACTTTGAGGCAGTCGAGTGCGGTCCAGTGACGTCAAGCTCTTGTCCCAGGGAAGCTTTGATGTCCGTCTCAGTTTTTGGATCCGACGTTCCCGGCGATCCGCTACCTCCAGTTCGGATAATGCCAGCAGATATTGTGGATAGGACCAGCTCTCCTTTGATGCCAAAGCCGCTTGAGAGCTGTGATGCTCTCGAAACGTCGGTAATCGAAGTTCCACCAGAGACTGCTTCAGTCGTTGCAGATTTCCTCCGCTCATCGCCTCACCTCCGGCTCCTCGCTACTGAGCAAGCGGTCGTAGACTTGAAGATCGACTTCAGGGACCTGGACTTGCCAGGCTTCAATGACCGGCTCAATCAGGGCCTCCTTCAGATCTTGCAGTCGAACTCTTTGCCCCCCTTCAATCAGGCTCTGGAGAGTTTGTGCGACTCGCTGCTCACCCTCCTTGGCAGCCAGTTCCAGGATTCCCAGATACTGGCGGTCGGCGGTCCCTGGACAATCCTCTCGCAGCTCATCGTAGGCGACTCGAAACAGCACCCCCGGAAACAGCTCCTCCCGCCACCGATATCGGGCAAAGGCTCCCGGTTTGCGAACCAGCGAGTGAATCACATGCCGGTAATCGATCCGGTGTTTGCCTTCGCCTCGTAGCCGTGGGATCTGCGCGACCCTCTGGCCGCCATAACGAACCTCCATGTGATCCGCAAACATCCGTACCTCTATTTGCTCCCGGATCAAGCGGCTGTCAACGGAGTAGGTATTGTTGCGGACTCGGATGGTCGAGCTGGGCGAAACCTTCACCCGATAACGAATGAAGTCCTCCAGTCGTCGGTCGGGTAACGGCGCCATCGCCTCCAGTTCTTCCTGAAGCCGCTTCTGCCGTCCGGCATTCCGCCGTTCAATGATTCTCTGAACGAATTGCTCGTAGTCGCTTCGCTCCAGAAAATCCCGGCTTCCTCTCAACAGAAGCTCTTGTTCGAGGGCTCGCTTGAGCCGGTGATGGGATTGCTCGACATCTCCGTTTTCGTGACCTTTTCCAGCCTGGGTGCGGCTCCATTTCATGCCGTAATGATCCAGTAGTCTTTGGTAGCGCCGGGTAAAGGCTCCTTTCTTGAGATTGTTCACGGCTGCCGACAAACGATCCGTTCGATGTTCTGTTGGGACCGCACCCAGTTCCCAGATCGCGTTCTGCACTCCCAGGGTCAGGCTCTCAAACGATTCACTGAAGCACAGTGTCGTGGCTTCCCAGTTCGAATAGGTCAACACGAAGTGATACAGCATGTGGGGAAAGGGCTGACCCGCAATCGTCACTCCCAGGCTATTCATAAAGGTGAAGTCGGACTGCGCTTGATGCCCCGGCTCATGATCCTGAGGAAACATCACTTCCTTCAGCTCCCCGTGACAGGCTCGCCATTGCTTGATCCGCCGTTGCAGCGTTCGTAATTGCCCTTCTGCAAACTTCCCTTCATGGACCCGGTTCAGATGGTCAAAAACAGTCGTCGCTTCCACGCTTGGGGACCGTTCCAGTATCCCCTCCACTTCGGGCCACACCGATGCGTAAGGATCCGGTCGGGTCCTCCAGATCCGATCCGGCCGGCACTCGCTCGGCAGCTTCCCAGACTTCAAATACTTCCGTGCCGTATTCCGCGTCATCCCCGCTTTGGCAGCGGCCATCGTTAATGTCTTTTCCTTCTTCCGCATTTTCATCAGTCTCCTGACTTGCTGGTCTGTAACCATGCTCTCCATGGTCTCGATCAGCCCTGAAAAAAGCGGACATTTCTAATTGTCGTCGGGTCAATTCTAGTTGTCGTTGATCACACGTACCAGTTGCACCTTCTCCTCCCGCCTCAGTTCTCGCCCAAGAAGTTTTTT
>JBHHYX010000536.1:0-3201 GCA_046757765.1 Acidobacteriota bacterium
TGAGACAGTGAGACGTTCGCATTTTTCCCCCTTTTGGCTTGACATCCGTGTGACTAAATTTCTCAGTATTGTACCATTCGGATCTGAAACGCGTGTGCCGACATAATCGGTAAAAAGCGGAGTCCGGTCCCAAAAGGGAGGACTCCCGAGGGAGAAGGGGTTGCGAACGATTACTTCTGGAGAGGCGAAGGGAGCGGAATCTCCCCGTCGCTTGCGCGACGACGTCAAGCTGCTCGGCTCCATCCTCATCGCGTTTCTTGACTATCTCGTCACCGGATACCCCATTCGGAAGCGGTTTTTTGCCAGCCGGGCGGCGGGGGAGAAGATCTATCTGGATGAGGATGAAGCGCGATGACCTTCAAACTGCGAAAGGATCTCGGCTCCCACACGACCTTCGCCTACCGCAACCCTCCCCTCTCGGGCAATTCGATCAATGGACTGGGGGAGAAGGAGTGGCGTCCGGCTCGCCACGTTTTCCACAATGACGGAAGTGAAGTCCTGCCCTGGGACCGCCTCGATCGCATCTTTGCCTACGTCAATCCCTGGCAGGTGGTGCTCTGGATGATGCGCAACATGTGGACGTTACGCAAGGCGAGTGGACCCACGGCCGCGATTCAGCAGCCTGTCGAGAAGCCGCAGGCCATGACGCGGGAGATCAAGAGGCGGGCCAGGGCACTGGGCGCGGACCTGGTCGGGGTCACGACGCTCAAGCCGGAATACCTCTTTGAAGGACGGCAGGTTCCCTACCGGTATGTCATCTCGGTCGGCGTTGCGATGAATCGGAAGAGGATGGAGGGCGTGCCCGATACGACGGCCGCCCGGGAGGTGATGCGCGCCTACGCCAGGGTGGGCCATGTGGTCTCGATCCTCTCCCAGGAGATCCGGGCCATGGGCTGGCCGGCCCGGGGCTACGGAAACCCCAACAGCGGCGATCTCCTCCACATCCCGATCGCTATTGACTGTGGCCTGGGGCAACTGGGAAAACACGGCTCCCTCATCTCCAGGGAAGAGGGCTCAAACTTCCGGCTCGGGTGCGTGGTCACCGATCTGCCCCTGGCCCTCCTCGATCAGCCGGTGGACATCGGAGTCGACGATCTTTGCTCGAGATGCACCATTTGCGTCCGCCAGTGCCCGGTCGATGCCATCTATGCCGAAAAAATGACCGTGCGCGGGGTGACGAAATGGTATGTCGATTTTGACAAATGTGTGCCCTACTTCTGCGAAACGGCCGGCTGCGGCATCTGCATTGAGGTCTGTCCCTGGAGCGAGGAAGGAAGGGGTCCCCGATTGTCGGAAAGACTCCTCTCCACCCGCCGGCGGCTGGCTCGGACGGGGCCACAATCTTGAAAGCGTTATGGGTATCGGCTGGCATCCCCGTGCAATCAAAGCCGTTCTTTTCGATTTCGACGGGACTCTGACGAGGCCCGGATGCCTGGATTTTCCCCGGCTCAGGAGAAGAATTGGCTGTCCTCCCGGCAAAGCCGTACTGGAGTTCATCGCCGAGCTCCCCCCGGATGAGCGGCAGAAGAGAACGCGTCTGTTGGAGCATTTCGAGTTTGAGGCCGCGGCCGGAGCCCAACCCAACCGGGGCGCCGAGCCACTGATCGAATGCTTGAAAGATTGGGGGCTTTCCACCGGCATCGTCAGTCGCAACAGCCGGCGTTCGGTGATGCGCGCCCTCCAAAATTTCCATTCCCTCGAGGCGGCGGACTTTGCTGTAATCGTCTGCCGCGACCACCAGGTCCAGCCCAAACCGGACCCGGCCGGCATTCTGCTGGCCGCCGAGCGGATGGAGGTCGCAGTGAAAGAGATGCTGGTGGTGGGGGATTTCATCTTTGACATCGACGCCGGCCAAAGGGCGGGTGCGCCGACCGTCTTCCTGACCAACGGCTCTTTCTCTCCACCCCAATCACCCCAGCCCGACCATGTGGTCGATCACCTGGACGACCTGAAGGATCTGATTTGTTACCTGCGCCCATTGCCGGCCGGCAAGCTGCCCAACGCTCTTCTAGCCCGGTTCCTGGAAGAAAGCCCTCCGGACGACCCTTCGATCCTGATTCGCCCCGGTGTGGGTGAGGACGCAGCCGCCGTCCAGGTCCGAAAAGAGGACGAGGTGCTTATCCTCAAGTCGGATCCCATCACCTTCACCACAGACCAGGCCGGCTATTCCACGCTGTTGATCAATGCCAACGACGTGGCCGCTTCCGGCGGCGTTCCGCGCTGGCTTCTGACCACGCTGCTCTTCCCCGTCGGGTCCAGCGCTCGCCAGATCCATCTCCTCTTTCAGGAACTGCAGCTGGCCTGCCGAGAGTATGGGTTGAGCCTTTGCGGTGGGCATACGGAGATCACGGACGCCGTCACGCGGCCGGTTGTAGTGGGACAGATGGTGGGAACGGTTTCCAGGAAGGGTCTCCTCGACAAGAGTCGGATGAGCGAGGGGGACGTGATCCTCTTCACCAAGGGAGTGGCGGTGGAGGGCACCTCCATCCTGGCCCGGGAGTTTCCCGACCGGTTGAGGAGCCTCGGCATGGCGGCAGAAGAAGTCGAGAAATGCCGGAAGTTTCTCTCTGATCCCGGGATCGGCATCCTACGGGAAGCCGGAGTGGCTGCCCGGTGGGAGGGCGTCACGGCGATGCACGACGTCACCGAGGGAGGACTCTCCACGGCCCTGCGGGAACTCAGCGTCGCCGGTCGGCACCGGGTTCGGGTCTTCGTCGACAGGATTCCCATTCTGCCGGAGACCGCCAGGATTTGCGGCTGGCTGCAAATCGATCCCCTCGGGTTGATCGCCTCAGGGAGTCTCCTGATCGCCTGCCGCCCGGATGGCTGGCAAGCCCTGGCGCGAAGGATTCGACGGAAGGGTGTCCGAGTGAGGCGCATCGGAGAAGTGCTGGGCCGGGGAAAGGGAGTCGAAGCCCTGGATCAGGGGCGAAAGCGCGTCAAGTGGCCACGCTTCGAGGCCGATGAGCTGGGCAGAGCTCTGGCCCGGCTTTCCACCGCTTCGCCCGGGGTGCAGGAATAATCCGGAACCCGCCTGAGAGGGCGACGGCAGCTCCAGTGAGCTGCTTACCGCCGCGTGGTGAGAATTTTGCTCTCAGACGCGTTGCATTGACGATGTGCGTACCATCTCCCTGTAGACTGAACCAAAGCGTCAGCGCCCGGCCAATCCGGATGGCCACTCACTGAGGTTCGTGGTTCAGT
>JBHHYX010000537.1:0-3201 GCA_046757765.1 Acidobacteriota bacterium
AAGACGACTCCGGCTGCGCCCAGCCGAAGAGCAAGAAGACGGCACTACCGGTGGCGACCAGCAGGCAGCCCGCCGCCAGTTTCACTCCCCTTCGACCCCAGCTCACCCGCCGACGAACCTCCTTCGAAGCACCCGGAGCGGCGAAAAGCGCGCCAAGAATAGCCAAGCCCCACCCACCTGGCAAGAAAATTTCCGTGCACCGCCAAGGAGAGATTTAAGCGTGTCGGAACCGGTCAAATCCCGGCTCCCTCCACCAAAAACAATGCCGACTAAGCGCAAGCCCAAGGTGTCGGAACCGGTCAAATCCCGGCTCCCTCCACCGATGCAGAGCGGTTGGAACTTGGCAGCGTGGGTGTCGGAACCGGTCAAATCCCGGCTCCCTCCACCAGAGTACCGACTCACCAAACGGGAGGCAAGGTGTCGGAACCGGTCAAATCCCGGCTCCCTCCACCAGAGTACCGACTCACCAAACGGGAGGCAAGGTGTCGGAACCGGTCAAATCCCGGCTCCCTCCACCTCCAGGAGGGCGCGATGAGCCGGAACTTAGGGTGTCGGAACCGGTCAAATCCCGGCTCCCTCCACCGGACTTGGCCCATCGCTTAGAGCTCCAAGGACTTGCACAGGGCCTTTCCACAAAAAAGCCTGTTGGTGCCGTGAACTGACCAGTTCATCACTTCCGGGCCCGGGTTCCTCTCATTGGTGCCTAAGCTCCGCCGAGGTTTGTCCGAGCCACAAGACTCGGAAAGTGACAATTACATCCTACAACAAAAAGGTGGCAAGTGCAACTGCCTGCATGGCTCCCTAGCTGCTACTTTTCCCCCACGGGGAGCACGATGTCTCCCCAAAAGACTTTCCCCAAGACGCGGGCGGCGTTTTCGTCGCTGTTTCCTTTGTAAGTGCAGCTTTCGCACCGAAAGTACCCCTTCCTCTTATTGGCCCTCCACTTACTGGTGTTTTCCTGTTTCTTGCCGCACTTGTTGCACACCTGTGAAGAGTAGAAATAGGGCACTGTGACCACGCGCATGCCACGTTCGACCGCTTTCTCCACCACTTTTCGCCGGATGCGCCCGTAAGCGAAGAAGGCGAGCCGGCGCTTCATTTCTAAATCGAGTTTGTCGTAGCCGGGAGGCCTAAAACCACGCAGGCTTTCGAAAACGAGTAAGTCAACTTCTCTCGCCTCGGCGATCTCGATGATTTGAGATGCGTTGAGACGCGCCCAGTCCCGAATCATCCACCCGATGTGGTGTGTGAGGTGGCGCAGATCATGCCGGCTGAGACCGATAGCCCCTTTCGCCTCCCTCTTCTGGGAGATTTTTCTGGACTCTTCGGCCACCGTTTCCAGGTGGCGCACCACGTGTTCCCTGCCAAGACCCTTCGACGTGCTCCGCCGGGGGTCTTTCCCACCCCCGCCCGATTGTCTCCTGCTGTCTCTTCGCGGTGGAACATCGTAGAGTCGGTCAATCTTGATTACTTTCAGCGGCTGGGATTGCTGAAACTCTTTTCCCCTAAACAGAGCAACGTATGCGCCACGAGTTCCAAGGTCCACAGTTAAGACCTTGAGTTGCGTTGTAGGATCGCCGTTGAAGGATTCCAACAGCCGATTGCGTGCCGCATCAAGGAACTTCTGGTCCTGGGCCTTCCGGGGGAATTTGCGGCTTCGCAGTTCGTCTATCTCATCTTGTGTGCACGTGAAACGGGATGGTTTATGCAGCACGCGGAACCGGAACCCGGCTCTCGGCCTCGTTCCGACAAAGTGAATGTGGACGCTCGTAATGTCCGTGTCGGCAGGCTGAGGAGCGTAGTCTCGCGGCCACGGTTTGAAACCGAATGCCAGGAACTCGCCCTCACCCATGTCGTCCAGGCGGAGTCCGAGTTTTGACCGGTCAAAGTCCGCTTGGAAATAGTGCTTCCCGAAGATCTTGGGCGTGGAGAGAGACCGGCCCGAGGGGTACCGGAAATCAGGCTTGCGCGGCCCGCTCAAATAGTCTCGCCGCCACTCGCGGTAAAGTGGTTCCCGTTCAAGAGATGCTGGCGGCAACTGCGCAACAAGTTCCTTATACCGTTTGCATTTCTCCGTGTGCGGATTGAATTCACAGTCAGCGTCGAATTTCACACAGTGCGGCAGCCGCCCCCTGTAATTTTCGCGGATGGTGTCTTCCCTAAGTCCCAGGCATCTCAGGTAATCTCTCCAGGCTTTCGGGAACCATTTTTGTGCCCTCGGGTCCAGCTGCCGAATGTCTCCATGCGCCAGATATTGCTTGGCATTATTGACAAAGTGCCCTTTTTGAGAGCCTTTGAGCGTTCCTACAAACTCTTTATTGTATTTCCTACAGAGCGTTGAGTGGCTTCTCCATTTGCCGTCCCACGGAAACCTTTCCCCGGCGTATTCGCAGTTGTCTTTATTCTGCTGCAACCGTTCCCAGGTGCAGATTCTTGCGCGCTTTTCCTGAACTTGCAGCTCCCGGAATATCTTGTTGAAAGCCTCGCGCACCTTTTCGTCCAGCTCTGGATGTTCCTTTTCCCACTCGGTTTTTTCCTGTTGCCATTCCTCACCCTGCCGACTCCTGTTCTCGTAAACGCGGACGTACTTGGCCACGATCCATTCGGCCGCAGCTTTCAGCACCACCATCCGGTGAGGCCGCGCGTAGTATTGCAGCCGTCCTAAGAGCCTTCTGGCATGGTGGGTTAGGGGAAGCAAGCCGACCGCGAGGATGGAATCCTGAACTACGGGAGAAACTGAAGAGCTAGCTAGCCTCTTTCCGTCTTGCCATCCCACGGCGACTTCGAAAGCTTCGAGCCGCAGACGATCCCGCTGTGTTTCGTCGGCCTCGCTGACGAACCTTCCCGGCTCAAGAAAAAACTCCCAGAAGGCCTGCGCTCCCTCAATCGGCCTGTTGCTGCCAGGTCGGAACCGTATGAGCCATTGGCAAAGCCCGGCCACATCCGCGTTGAACTGTTGAAAATGCTGACGCAGACGGCGAACGTTCTGCTTGAAAGTATCCCGGGCTTGGCCGGGTAGCGGCTCCAGCCCCCGCACTAGGGTCCGTTCTTCGCGATAACGGGAACGAAACGTTGGCATTCTTCTCAAGCCTTGCCCTTACGGTCACCGCGTCCTACCATTCTATCACTCGTCCGCCGGGATACGAGCGGAAGGCTCTGGCGGGCCCCGGCGAGCGGGTGTAGAATAAAAAGTTGTCTCTG
>JBHHYX010000538.1:0-3187 GCA_046757765.1 Acidobacteriota bacterium
CCTCTGAGGTTACGGCAATTTTGTGCTGTAACTGAGAGGGCGTAAGCCTGCCCAGGACTGGCGATATGACTTTTCACCAACCACTGGCCACTCGTCACCATGCACTGTCCGCGCTGCGGTGGTACGCCCTCTACACGCGGCCCCGCCATGAAAAGGCAGTCGCCGAACAGTTAGCGAGGCGCCAGGTGGAAGCCTTTCTTCCCCTCCGCGAGGTCCTCTCTCGCTGGAAGGATCGCCGCAAACTGGTCCACCTTCCTCTCTTTCCGGGTTACGTATTCGTCCGGACCGCCCTTGCACGCAAGCGGGAGGTGGTGAGCGCGGACGGGGTCGTCTGCATGGTGAGCTTCCACGGCACGCCGGCCCCCATCCCCGATGAACAGGTTGAGGGGGTGCGCGAGATTTGTCTCACCAAGCTCCCGTGCGATCCGTATCCGTATCTGACCGAGGGCCGGTGGGTCCGGGTGGTCCGTGGCCCGCTTGCCGGGTTGACTGGAATCCTGGTGCGAAAGAAGGGTAAGCACCGCCTGGTCATTTCCATCGACATATTGCAACAGTCCGTGTCCGTGGAAATTGACGCTGACAGTGCGGTTCCCGTCGATTGGTAAGAGGGACAGGTGATCCCAAGAAACCCAACAAACCCAACAAACCCAACAAACCCAACAAACCCAACATGACCAGAACCCTGGTGACCGGAGGGGCCGGATTTCTCGGATCCCACGTGTGCGACCGACTGATCGTGGAGGGTCACGAGGTCCTCTGCCTGGACAACCTCCTGACGGGCCGGCTCGAGAATGTCGGGCACGTCATGCACCATGAGCGCTTCACCTTTCTCGAGCACGATGTGACAAAGCCGATCGAAATCGAGGGGCCCCTCGACAATGTCTTGCACTTTGCGAGTCCTGCGAGTCCCAAAGACTACGAGAAGCATCCGATCCACACGCTGAAAGTCGGGGCCCTGGGAACGTATCATGCCCTTGGGCTGGCCAAGGCGAAGGGCGCGGTGCTCTTGGTGGCTTCTTCCTCCGAAGTCTATGGGGACCCCGAGGTGAATCCGCAGCCGGAGGGCTACTGGGGGCGGGTCAATCCGGTGGGGCCGAGAAGCGTGTATGATGAAGCCAAGCGGTATGCTGAGGCCATCACCATGGCCTATCACCACGTCCACCATATCGGGGTGCGGATTGCCCGGATCTTCAACACCTACGGCCCCAGGATGCGGCTGAGTGACGGGCGGGCGCTTCCGAACTTCGTGGCGCAGGGGTTAAAAGGCGGGTCGCTCACGGTGTACGGGGATGGCTCCCAAACCCGGTCGTTCTGCTACGTTGCCGATATGGTCGAGGGACTCTATCGACTGCTCCTTTCACATGAAAACGACCCCGTCAACCTCGGGAATCCGGACGAAGTGACGATCCTGCAACTGGCCCGAGAAGTCATCGAGGTGACGGGAAGCCGGAGCGAGATCACCTTTCAATCGTTGCCGCAGGACGACCCGAAGGTGCGCCGACCCGACATCACGAAAGCGAAGCAACGCCTGGGCTGGGAACCACGCGTGTCCCGCCGCGAGGGGTTAGAGCAGACTGTACCGTATTTCCAAATCTCCCTCAAAAGTTCTGGGTTGATTGAGCAACCCAGACGCTAGGAGCAAAGAGCAAGGAGCGATGCACCAGGAACAAAGACAACAAAACAGAGGTTCCGGAAGAAGACCGCACTGGCGGTTCGAGGATTTAGAAATTTGGCAGATGGCCACCGAAATGGCGGTCAAGTTCCATCGAATCGCGGACCAGTTGGATGGCCGGCGGTTGTATCGGTATGCAGAGCAGCTTCGGAGCGCCGGTCTCTCCCTATCGAATAAGCCCGTGAAATAAGCGCATGGTCTATGTCTATGTTCTGCAATCGGCACGAGATGGAAATCTCTACACTGGGTGCACGCATGAACTGTCCAAGCGTTTGCTCCTGCACAACTCTGGCAAAGTTGAAGCGACCAGAAACCGTGTGCCGTTGCGCCTCATCTATTACGAGACGTGCCTGGATAAACGCGACGCATTCCGCCGTGAGAAATACCTGAAGACTGCGTATGGCAAGCGATTTATCAAGTCCCGGTGCAGGAGCTATTTCATGGGCCAATGAGGGGGCAGGCAGCCAGCACAAGAGAGAATTTGTCCAGTTCCTGAATATTGCGCGACGGTCCCTTTTTGAAGACGCTTCGATGTTATTGGTTTTCGAAAAGCTTGGTTTAGTCAATTCGGGTGAAATTGATCCCTTGTTAACCGATTGCGATCCGCTCAGCCGCAAAATCACAAATTTTGCTCGAACTCTATGACCACCCATTATCCTGATCACTTGGCCCTTTGCCCTTTGCTTCCGTGCACCCAATTAAGCCCATGAACATCCTCGTGACAGGGTGTGCCGGCTTCATCGGCTGGAAGGTGAGCGAACTGCTGCTCGAAGAGGGGCATACCGTCATCGGGCTGGACAGCCTCAACGACGCCTATGACGTGCGCCTGAAGCGCTGGCGCCTCGAGCAGCTTGCGGACCGTGCGCGCTTTGATTTTCATCGGCTGGATATCACCGATCGCGATGCCCTGGGTACCTTTTTCCATTCCGAATCGCAAATCCGAAATCCGGCATTCGACGCGGTCGTGAACCTGGCGGCGCGGGCCGGGGTCCGGCAGAGCCTGGTGGACCCCTGGGCGTATTACGAGACCAACGTCACCGGGACCCTGAACCTGCTGGAGCGTTGCCGGGAATCTGGTATCAGAAAGTTCGTTCTCGCGTCGACGTCCAGCCTGTACGGCGAGGGCGAGCGGCCGTTTCGAGAGGATGCGGCGACCGATCGACCGCTCTCCCCTTACGCCGCCTCCAAGAAAGCTGCGGAGGCGCTCTGTTACGCGTATCACCACCTGTACGAGCTTGACGTGACCGTCTTTCGCTACTTCACCGTGTATGGTCCCGCAGGACGTCCGGACATGAGTGTCTTCCGGTTCATCAAATGGACGGCGGCGAATGAACCCTTGATCCTGTATGGGGACGGGACGCAGGAGCGGGACTTCACCTATGTGGACGACATTGCCCGCGGGACCGTTCTGGGACTCAAGCCCGTGGGCTTCGCGGTCATTAATCTGGGCAGCGATCACCCCGTGCCCTTGAAGACGGTCGTGGCCCTCCTTGAGGATTTATTGGGACAGCCGGC
>JBHHYX010000539.1:0-3184 GCA_046757765.1 Acidobacteriota bacterium
TGTCAGCGCGGCGCTTCCGACGCCTCGCGACGAAACCCGGTGCATAATCCGGGCTGAGCCAGCCCTGGAACAACAGAACCGAGTGTCTGGACAGAGTGTCGCAAAAGCCTCCCCGTTGATGCATTCGCAAGTTGGGAGTTCTGTGCACAGCGGGGTCGGCCAGTCGCTACCGTCGCATCGCCTCCTCATGTTGGCCCAGGGAGAGAATGTTGGCCCACAATCGAAAGGCCCCGGCCACTCCTTGGGGGAGTTGCCGGAAGAATCCAAGGCCCGTGTAGAGGTAGGTGCCTTGCCCGTAGGAAGCGATGAGCAAGCTCCCTCGCTTGACCTGGTGATTGTAAGGCCAAGGATCCCGCAGTTCGAGCAGTGGCAGGTAGTGTTCGTCCCACTCGCCCAGAAAATAGAGGCCGCGTTCCTGAACCCAGTTGTCCCAGTCCCGTGCCGTAATCAGGTTGGGAGAGTTGAAGAGTGGGTGTTCGGGCTCAAGAACCTGGACTGGCGAATCCTCAACCGTCACGCGATCGTTGGGACGGTTGATCTGGGCGGGGTAAGGGCCGTACTGGGCCCGGTTGAATTCATATTTGTTGTACTGCACGACGAGATGGCCACCGTTGTGAACGTATTGGAGCAACCTATGGTTGTTGGCGATGAGGTCCTGCCGATTGAGGTAGGCTCTGATCCCGGTCACAATCACGTCAAACCGGCCCAGATCTCCAGAGGCCAGATCGTCGGGGCCGAGAAGCGTCACTCGAGCCCCCAGGTCTTCCGTTGCGGAAGGCACTTCATCTCCCACGCCCATGACGTAGCCAACATCCAGATCGGGGGCCACGCTAACGTCAAACACTCGCACTGTGGACACGGCGGGATGGTACAGGTGCCGGGTCTGTATGTGGTGGTAGGCGATCGTCTGAAGGTCGTGTCGGAAGACTTCGTCCCCCACCCGGGCAGACGCCTCGAGCGTGTACTTACCCGGGGACAAACCTATCGGAGGTGAGACGGAGAAGGCCAAGGTCGCCTTTTCGTTCTGGTACCGAAATTCAACCCGCCCTTCCGCCGGCTCGACTCTCCACCCCTCGGGCGCGTCGAGTCGAACTGTCGCCCCGTTTTTCCCGCAGGAGTGGTTGCGTAAAGTAACGTGGAAGGATCTGGGTTGGGCCAGTGAGGCGAGACCCACCACCGCCACGGAAGGTTTTAAAGCAACCGAAAGCTTTGGGACCACCTGGACGTCAGACCGGCGTTCCTTTGCAGATTCAGCGTCGAACCAACGATGCCGGACCGGGGTCTGCAGCCAGGCGGAGACGCCCCAGGCCGTGTATTCGGCGCGGGCAATCAAGGCGGGAGGTGAGACCGGCTCAGTCCCGGCGAAACCGGGCCGTACCGAATAACGGTCCACGTTCCGATCGGCCCGAAACCAGTAAGGCCGCGTGTAGTCCGCATTCGCCGCCACCTTGACTTGGAAAAAATGGGAGTGATTCTCCTCCTTCTCAAACTGAACCTTCCAGTCTCTTGGAGCCAGCAGAACGACCCTTTCCAACTTTGGCGGTTGGGGAGCCTGGCCGATGAAACGGACCTCCACCTCGAACTCTTCCTCCGGGGTGACACTATCGTCGAGCCCTTTGGCCAGGGCATCAAAATGGATGAAGCAGGCCTTCGAGGCGGCGGCCAGGAAATCCTTTTCTTTTGCGGCCAGCAGAAACTGGGTTTCAAAGTCTTGCCTCGACTGACGCAACCGCCGAACCCGCTCCAGTCCGTTCATGATGGCTTTGGCTGTGGTTGGATAATCCATCCGGCTGAAGCTGCTCTGGGCTCTCTCGACCTCGGCCTGAAGCTGCCGCCATTGGGATTCCTGTTCCGGAAAGCGGGCCCCTGACCCTGCCAGAGAAATCTCTATTCCGGCGAAAAAATCAGGATCGGTCTTCGAGGTGGGGAGGGTCTCGTCGGCAAGACGAAAATAGGCCTTGCGCGAACCGGGTTGCGGAAGCACGTTCATCCCCTGGCAGCGATGGTTGCTCCGCGCCCGGGCTCCAAACTCGGCGTAGGTCTCCCCCAACAACGGGTCGTAGGAGCCCACTTCGATTTCCAGCCCTTCGAATTTCTCCTGACTGGACTTGTCCTGAGCTTCGGGGGGACGCGCCGACTGGTAGAGGCGAAGGGGCTGCCAGGGACGGAGTCCTTCTTGAAGCTGTTCAGGGAAGCTGGCGGGGTCTCCCGCCAGGCGGAAGGCTTCCGCCGCCAGAAGGGCGGACGCCTGATGGTGCTGGCCGCCTCCCTTTCCGTCGGGGCTCAAGGTAAGAATGACGTGGGGGCGAAAGGCGCGAATGACACGGACGATGTCCCCCAGTGTTTCTTCCTTGCCCCACTTCTCGAAGGTCTCCTCAACGCTGAAGGAGTAGCCGAATTCGTAGGCTCGAGTGAAGAACTGCTGGGCCCCGTCGAAGAGGTGGATGGTCATGAGTTCTTCCGTCCGCAAAACGCCGAGCGCTTCGAAGAGTTCGGAGCCGATCTCGTTCTGCCCTCCGTCACCCCGTGTCAGAGTGAGCAACCCCGTCCGCAACCCCCGCCCCCGGCTCAGCTGGGCCAGCAGGGCATTGTTTTCGTCGTCGGGATGGGCTGTAATGTATAGGATCGAGCCGACGTTGGGCAGCTTGCGAAGGGCGAGCCCGAGGCCGGTAATGCCCTGGTCTTCGAGCAGTCCCGGGGGTTGCCCGCAGAGGAGGGGCAGAGCGGACGCCAGGAGCAGCCCAACCCACAAAAACGACTTCACCCGGGATGTTTTGAACCCCATATTGGTCTCGGATCCGCACTTTCTCGCGACTATTATTTCAACCGCGCCGACCTCGGGTTAGCCCGTTCCCATCCCAGGCTGACCATCACTCCCACCAGAATGACCACCAGCGCTCCGACCACATTGTAATAGAGCCATGAGAGGTCGGAGAAACTGACCATAAAAACAGTGGCCATCCCGGCGATCAAACCCCAGAAAGCTCCGGTCCCATTTGTCCATTTGAAGAGGAATGCCAGCAAGAAGACGCCCAACAGGGAACCGTAGAAGTAAGAGCCAATCTGGTTGACGGCTTCGATCAAGGAACCGAGCTGACCGGTGCGCAGGGCCACGGCCACGGCAAAGAGTCCCCATAACAACGTCGCCAGTCGAGAGACCCACAGATAGTGTCCGCTCGAGGCC
>JBHHYX010000540.1:0-3172 GCA_046757765.1 Acidobacteriota bacterium
GGTCGGTGTGGTCAAAACTCACGATCTTGCCGTCCTTTGTCTTCTTACAACCAAATACCCAACCACAGGGGGAGTTTTGCCTCTAGTGCCGCTTCCAACGCGAGGGACGCATGAACCGTTTCAACAATCATCTCCAGCGCTATCAGATCAACGCCCGCGTCGGCCAGAAGGCCGGCAGCTTCCCGGTAGGCCTCCAATTCTTTATCAGGGGACAGGAACGCGTCTCGATCAAATCCAGGCGGCTCCGTTGAAATCGAACCTGCCACGGCCACTGTGTGTCCGGCCACGTTATCGCGGGCTTGCCTGGCAAGTTTAACAGCGCCCCGAAGGACCGATTCAACCTGGTCTCCATAGCCGGCGGGTTCCAGCATTTGCCGCGTCGATCCAAACGTGTTGGTGATGATTACCTGGGCCCCGGCCCGTATATAGTCCTCGTGCGTTTCACGTACTGTATCCGGATGAGTCAGAACGGCCGCCCCACTCCAGGCAACTTGGTCCATCGGCACTCCCCGCCTCTGCAGTTCAGTGCCCATGCCACCATCAATAAGCAGCACATTCCCGCCATCGAGCGTTTCTTTCCAAGCATGTGCCATCCCGTCTCCTTCCCGGTGGTCCCAGCAAAGCAAACCCAAATATCGTTGGTCCGACTCAGGTGCTGGCTGACTTTCTCGTCTTTGATAAACTAAGCGACAACATTGCCAAAAGAGAACCTCTCATGCTGAAAAGGGCCGTCGTCGGTTTATTGCTCTGGAGCCCGGGCCTGGCTTTCGCTCAGACCTCGACCGCCACCATCACTGGCGTTGTCCGGGACCAATCGGGTGCCGTTCTTCAGAGCGTCGAGGTGACAGCAACCAGGACAGAGACCGGCGAAGGGCGCGCAGTTCTCACAGCCGAAAACGGAATCTATCGGTTTCTGAATATTCCGCCTGGGATTTACACGGTGCGCGCCGTCTTGACGGGTTTCAAGACCGCTGTAGACACAGATCTTGAAGTCACAGTCGGAGAAGTCAAGCGAGTTGATCTGACATTGTCCGTGGGAACCATAACGGAAGACCTGATCGTTCAGGCCGAGTCCACTGCGGTAAACATCGACGAAGGACGCTTGTCTCAATTGGTGAACAGCTTCGAGGTTCGAGATCTGCCTTTGAACGGACGAAATGCTTACCAGTTGGCCCAGTTAGGACCTGGCGTCTTTCCCACCCTCGGTGTGACCGCCCAGGATTCGACATCGAACGCTGGTTTTTCTTTTGTTGTCAACGGCCAGCGTCACAGGGGTAACAACTTCTTAATGGATGGAACCGACAACAATTATGTCGGTATAGGTGGCATTCCCAGCGTTACTCCCCAAGTCGACATCATTGAAGAGTTTCGCGTTGCCACCAACAACTTTTCCGCGGAGTACGGGCGAAACGCGGGGTCTATCGTCAACGTCCTGACCAAGTCGGGAACCAATGACTTCCATGGAACCGTTTATGAGTTTCACCGCAATGATGCGTTGGATGCACGCGAATGGTTTGACTCGGAGAAGCCACCCCTGATTCAGCACACCTTTGGATTTACCGTGGGCGGCCCGATCGTGAAAGAACGGACCTTTTTCTTTGGCGGCTATGAGGGTTTCCGGGAGACCAGCGGCGAAACCATCCAGCACACGGTCGAGACCCGGCAGCTTCTCGATTTTGTCGACCAGGAGCGTGCTGGTACCTTGGCCGCCTTGTTGTTCCAGCGGTTTCCGTTGACCCGGCCAGCGCCGAGCAGCGGGGAAGACATCGGAAGTCCAGCACCGGGTCCCGAGACCACCGGGCCTCGCGACGGAATCCCGGACCAGGGCGATTTGAGTCTCTTCGGCGCCACCAGGACCGAGACGGATCAGTGGAACCTCCGCATCGACCATGTTTTCAGTGAGAACGACAAGCTGTACGGTCGCTTTACACGCGAGCTGAAAGATTTTCCCCCGACCATTGTCCGGCCCTCGGTCGACAGTGTGGGCACTGTGACGGACCAGGCCGCCACGGTCTCGGAGACGCATGTCTTCAGCCCCACAGTGGTGAACGAGTTCCGAGTCGGCTGGAACGAGAAGGAGCCCAATGGCGATGTGCAGGAAGGAACGTTCGACATCCCTTCGATTCGCATTAGTGGGTTCAGTCCAGGTTTCGGCGCTGCCGGGAACGTCCCCACCTTCTTTGCCCGGCACACGTACCAGCTGACCAACTCCCTCTCCTGGGCCCAGGGAAACCACTGGCTCAAGTTGGGCTTCGAGTTCCGTCACAATCAGGAGAACTCCGATTTCCCGGGCCCCGCACGAGGCAACTACCGTTTCTCCGATATTCTGGACTTCATTGACGATGAACCGTACTCTCAACGCAATCTGGTGGACGCAGATGGCGCTCCGATCGGGACCCCGAGGCACTTTCGAGTGAATGAGTGGGCGCTTTTTGTCCAGGACGACATCAAGGTCAAGCCCAACTTCACTTTGAACCTGGGCCTGCGCTACGAGAATTTCCGTCCGCCCTATGAGAAGGACGCCATCCAGACGAACATCTCAGTGGGTTCGGGCAGCAATCTGTTTGAGCGCTACAGGGATTCAGTGATCGTTCGGGTGCCGGAAGGCCAGGATGTCTACGATCCGGACAACAACAATCTTGCCCCCAGGGTCGGCTTTGCCTGGGATCCGACCGGTGCGGGTCTCTGGTCCGTTCGAGGTGGTTACGGCATCAGCTACAACCGCATCTTCATGAACATCACGTCCAACATCAAGTTCAACCCGCCCTTCGCCCGGAGCGTCACGGCCAACACCTCCAACCGGCTGCCCATTTCCTACACCATTCCGACGACGCTCGATCCGGGGCTGATTTCCGGCTTCACGCCGCCACGGGTCAATCCCAACTTCCTGGATCCTGACCTGGCCACCACCTACGTCCATTCGATCTTCTTCGGTATCCAGCGCGAGCTGTTCGACGACTGGCTGCTGGAGGCCAACTACGTGTCAACGCTGGGGCGCAAGCTGTACACCCAGGAGAGTTACAACCGCTTTACGGGGGATTTGCTGGACGGAGTCGAAGACCGTTTAAATCCGGCCTGGCGAGACGACGACTTCCTGACGGCGTCGATCAATCAGGCCTATCACTCCGGGCAGTTCTCGGTAACAAAACGTTTCCGCGGAGGCCTGGGTTTC
>JBHHYX010000541.1:0-3165 GCA_046757765.1 Acidobacteriota bacterium
CGCGGATGATAACGGCGCCGCAGCAGAAAGCTGGTGAATAGTCCGGGCTAGGGTTTGTTTGGATCACAGCCGCAAAGGTCCCAGACTTCGGGACCGGGAAGGAGGTTGCGCATGAACACGGTCCACGTCAAGAATGTCATTGCCAGGAAAATGAGCTCGATCGACCGTCAAGTGATCAGCTTGGGAGAAGAAATCGCTCGGCTGGATAAGGAAAAGGCTGCTCTCAACGACGCCTACCAGGCCATCCGCGGGGCAGAGAACCAGGTGGGTCGGCTTGGGGACCTGGGCGAATGGGAAGGAGCCAGGCCGGGGGTGGGAGAAAAAGTTGAAGTCACTTGCCAACCTCCGGCTCGGGTTGACGCCCCGGGCTGGGAAGAAGCTGTTGACGCGAGAAAGGCTGCCTCCGACCCTGTCCCCGTCTCCGCCACGGCACGCCGGAAGGAGGCTTCTCATTTGCCCGCGCAGCGAGTCGAAGCCGGTGTCTGGGGCGGGGGAAACTGGAACGGAAAGTCCGTGCTGTTCGAGGTGCCCCAGTTTCTGCGACGCTATCTGTAACCGGGGTCGAGTGAATCTGCCCCACCGGGAGTCCGATCAGTGCTCGGGGAGTCCCGCCTGGAGCCGTCCTCAAACCGCACTCCGTCAGCGCAACCGACCTGGCCAAAGGCCCGGAGGGCCGACATTCGAGTAGCCGGGTGACTCTGTCTCCCGCTGACAGGCCCGGAGGGCCGACACAAAAAGGGGCAGGGCAACCCGTCATCACGGCAATGGCCGCTCGGCGGTCTGAGGTCGCTCGCTGATGGTCTAGCGAGGCTCCGCCTCAGGCCGACGAGCCGTGTAGCGGCCCAGGGTTTCCGAACGCTGGGACGTAGGAGCACCAATGAATCGACCCTGTAAGGGTCGCGGCGTAGAGGAGAATGATCCCGGTTACGAGTGAGAGGGATTGTACTGGATACCGACACAACCCCGTTGGGGTTGATAGGGAATGACGACGACCGCCAAACCCGGGGTTGTTTCCAACCCTGGGCTGGACGACGCAAGCCCTTTGGGCTGGTTGGTTTGTTTGCCTTCTCACCCGCTAAACACATACACGCACTGGGTCCTAGGAAGCCCGGATCATGCGGACGATCTCGGGGAGAGAAGGGCGTTTTCCGTGCATCAGAAGAGCGAAGCGGAAGATCTTGGCTGCCATCCAGGCGGCCGCCAGCGCGCCCAGGGCCAGAAGCAGAATCCCCAGCCAGACCTCCCACAGCGGGGGCATGAGCACGTTGACCCGCGCCAACATCACCAGGGGCGTGAAGAGGGGAATCAGGCTGAGCACGCGAGTGACCAGGGTGTTCGGGTTGGGGACGGCGTAAAAGGTGGCCATAAAAGCGATGATAAATGGGAACATGGCCGGGAGCATCGCCTGGCTCAGTTCCTGGGGGCTGGTGCAGGTGGCGGCCACGGCCGCGAAGAGAGTGGAGTAGAGGAGATAGCCGAGAGCAAAAAAGACGGCAAAATAAAAGAGCATCCTCAGGCTCAAAATGGAAGCCAGGTCAAATCCCTTGCCTGAGCCCCCGATGGCCAGCGCCGGAATGGCATAGAGTACCGCGATCAGCGCGCACAGGATCCAGATTCCCAATTGAGTGAGGCCCGACAGGAGCACCCCGATGATCTTTCCCGACATGAATTCGAGCGCCGTCACCGCCCCCAGGATCACCTCGATCAATCGCGATGATTTTTCCTCTACAATGGCCATCGCCATCCCCTGGCCGTTGATCAAGACCGCCATGTAGAGCAACATGCCAAAGGCCAGGGTGCTGAAAAAAGCGGCTTCAAAGCCACCGGCTTCTTCCCCCTCGTCGGAGATGGTCACGGTCTCCAGATCGGATCGCTGTATCTTGCGCACCTGTGTCACGTCAATCCCGGAGCCGGCGAGCAGCTCTTCCAGCACCGTTGACTTTAAGGCGTCCTCGAGCCTCCTGAGAACCACTGGATTGCCCGTTTGGCGGGCGAAATAGCGAGCGGCAGCCTTGATCTCCGGGTCAGGAGTCAAGAGGATGTAGCCATCGATCTTCTGGCTGCGCACGGCTTTGTTGTAGGGAGAACGGACGGCTTCTCCTGCTCCTCGAGCCTGGACAATCTCGGTCACTTCGACTTTTGGCTTCTGGATGCTCTTCAGACGTTGGGCCAGCTTCTCTCCCAAGCCGCTGCCGGCGTCAATCACGGCCAGCTTCAGTTCCGCGGCCCCGGCTCCGGAAAAGAGGAGAGGCAGCACCACAAGGTAGACCCCCAGAAACAGGGGCACCAGCAGGGTGGTGAAAATGAAGGCCTTGTTACGGACCCGGGAGATGTACTCGCGCCGCCCCACGTTGTAGACCTGACGCAGGTTCATGACAGAACCTCCGAGCCCTCGGATTCAAAGGCAGGGGACCGGGCGCCGACCTTTTCGATGTAGATATCCTCGATGTGAGGTTCCTCGAGGCGAAAAGATCGCACTTGGGCACGATCCAGCAAAGCACGCAACAAGGCCTGAGAGTCGGCGTCCTTCTCCAGACGCAGGCGGGCTTCCCGCCCCGAATCGTTCACCTCGCGCACGCCCGGCAGGTCCTTGAGAACTCCCGGGGCGCCCTCATACTCGACCAGGGCCGTGCTTTTTCCGTAGGAAGTCTTGATTTCAGCCAGCTGCCCCGCCAATACCGTCTCCCCGCGGTGGATCAGGCAAATGGAATCGCACATGGCCTCGACCTGTTCCATTCGGTGAGTGGAAAGGATGACGGTGGTCCCCGCCTGGCTTTGCTCCAGTATGAGGTCTTTGAGCAGACGGGTGTTGACCGGGTCCAGGCCCGTGAAGGGTTCATCCAGCACCACCACCTCGGGGTCGTGAAGCACCGCTGAAGCGAATTGCACTTTTTGCTGCATGCCCTTGGACAGCTCGTTGGTCGAGGACTGTTCCCGGCCGGAGAGCCCCATTCGTTGCAGCCATTGCCCGGCACGCCGATCCGCCTCCGACGGGTTGAGGCCGCGGATGGCGCCCAGAAAGGCAAGTTGTTCCCGCACCTTCATCTTGGCGTACAGGCCCCGCTCTTCCGGCAGATAGCCGACCCGGTAACGAACCTCGAGTGGATTTCGGCCCCCAAGCAACTCCACCCATCCGGAATCGGGTGGATAAATCCCGAGGGAGAT
>JBHHYX010000542.1:0-3160 GCA_046757765.1 Acidobacteriota bacterium
GGTGCCGTCTCCGTTGAAGTCGGTGAAGAAGATCTCGGCCGGGCTGCCGGAGACCTGAGGCACGAAGACCGATTGCGGCATTGCGCTGTTCGCCCGCCAAATGCTGCTGAGCCGCACGCCCCCCGGGACCTCAAACAGGCTGGCGAAGCTGAATGTGTGAGTCCGGTCAAAGGGGATCGGGCCGAAGAAGTCTCGAACGCCATCATTGCTGACTACAGGGTCGAAACCGCCAAATTCACGTCGATCGGCGCTCCCCTCGTGGCGGCTCAAAGAATAGGACGCCGTCACAGTCCAATCGCGAATATAGTCCGCAAGATCCGGCAATTTGCCCCGCAGGGTTACCTGCAAGGCGTCATAGGTACTTTGGCCCTGCGTGCCTATAAATTGCATGCTGTTGAATTCGGGGTTGAGTCCGGCAAAGGCGAAAAAGCTCGGGCCGAACTGGCTGGCCGCCTGGCCCTTGCCCAGGCCTACGGCGGCATAAGCATCAATGCTGGCGCCAGCGGCGATAGCGCAGTTCACTCCGGCGGCGCCGGGGGGGCAGCCCAGCGAGGTGTGTAGGGCATTCATTGCTGCTAGCGCGTTCGCGACGTTCAAGGTGTCGGCGGCCCCGACCCGGTTGAGGTCGAGTGCCTGAGGAAAATGGAGGCCGCGCTGGCGGACGTAATCGGCCGAGAGCACCAGGCCGGGCCGGAGTTCCCGCTGTACGCCGACGTTCATCTGGACGGAGTAAGGGGTCGTGTAGTTAGGCAAGTTCACGAAGCCGGTTCCCCTGACAATTTCAAACTGAGTGGGCCCAGAAGGGAAATTGGCCGCGGCAGCCTGGGAAGCGGCCTTAAAAGCCTCCCGAGCTGCGAATACCGCGTCGATCAGCCCGGGTGTTCCCAACGGGCACTCGCCGCCGGGGAACCGGGGATCACTGCAACCGGAAATCCAATTTACGCCCGGTGTAATCAGGGCCGTGGGATTAGCGCCGCTCATATCGAAGATCACGCGCCCGGTAACCGGATCGATCACAGGGAGGAGCGGCGGGAAGGCAAACTGCCAACTGATGCCGGGGGGAAGGAATTCGGAGCGCGCGAATAGGCTGGAATTGAAAAAATTGGTCTCGTAGAAAATACCGGCGCCGGCCCGCACGACCCACTTACCGCTGCCGGTCGGGTCCCAGGCCAGCCCCAATTGAGGGGCAAAGTTGTTCCTGTCCCGCCGGTCGCGCCGGGAGAGACCCGGCAGGAAATCATCCAACAGAGCGGGCTTCACCAGATCGGGATGGTTCTGCCCCGGCTCGTAAACGTACCGCACTGCGAAGTTGACGGTTAGACGTGGCATCGCTCGCCAGCTATCTGCTACGTACCAATGGAAACGGTCATTCTCTGCGCCCCCAAACGGGAACCCGAGGGATGGTGTCTCAGTGAGAAAACCCAGACCGTTGCCAAGAATCGCCAGAGACACGGGGTAACAGAGCACATCGTTTCCGCAGATGGCCTGATTGGCAGGGTTAAATGAAATGTCAATCTCTGGTCCAGCACCGAGGAAGCTAGCAAACCAGTTCATCCGGATGCGATTCGCCAAAGCTCCCCAGCGCAGGGTGTGGCGACCGAAGCTGATGCTGCCATCGTAGCGAAACTCGTCATTCACTTGCAGAATGCGGAGGGGGGAGAGCGGGCTGGTCCCGATCTGGGGTGGACAGTCAATAATGTTGAAACAGCCGAAAGGTGCGAAAGCCACCGAAAGCAGACGGCCGGCGGGATCGACGGTTCGCGGCAGGTTGGGAATCTGCCCGCCCGCGTCCTCGGTAGAGGATTCATAATCAAGGTGGCCATAACGGAAGGAGTGCGTAAGGCGGCCTGCGGTGGCATCCATTCCGGCCGCTGCCTGGTTCGCCCGGTTGCTGCTGGTGAAGGGCGTCAATTGGTTTCCCCCGAGCCCGAACCGTCCGGTCGCAACCCCGTTGCTGTCATCGTACAGGAATCGAAAGAACGCGCGGATGTCTTGCCGGATGTTCCAATCGAGCCGTCCCGTCGCCATCTCTTCGTCGAAAGGAACCGACCAAACACCTGTGAACTGCGGGAAACCTCCTATGGCTGTAGCAATAGCCCCGTCCTGATTATTTCTCTCGTAGTTGAGGAACCAGAAGAGCCGGTCACGAATGAAGGGACCACCCACACTGAAACCCACCTGTTCGCGGTCGAAGGGCACGCGTTCCTGGCCGACGCGGGCGGCGCCATCGTCCGTGCGAAGGAAGAAGAAGGCGTCTCCGTGAATCTCGTTGCCGCCGCTCTTGGTAACAATGTTGATGGTCCCGGCCCCGCTCAACCCGGTGGAAGCATCCAGGGTTGAGCGGCTGATCTGGAACTCCTGGATAGCATCCTGTGAAAGGTTTAATGTGGTGCTACCGACAACCTCATCGCTGATGTCCAACCCGTCCACTGTGACGCGCGTAGCTTGACCCTCGAGAGACGCCAAAGATAGCGCTGTAAAAGCCCCCTTGGTGGGGGTGAGGGTGCTCTGGTCTATAAGTTGGACGCCGGGCTCCACTTGTCCCAGGTCGAGAAAGTTCCGCCCGTTCAGCGGGAGGTCGCGGATGAGGTTGCCGGTAACGACGCCTTCGAGGGTGGTTTGGGTGGGATTGACTGCAACAGCATAGGCTTCGACTGTGACCGTTTCGGCCACGGTTCCGACTTGCAGGCGTACGTCCGCCGGTGTCACGCGACCAACCTCCACCTTGAGGTGCACGACGGCGGTCTTGAAGCCCGTGGCCTCCACGCGCACTTCGTAGGCTCCCGGCAGGAGGCCGGAGGCCCTATAGACTCCCGCCACGGACGTCGTCAGCTCAATAGTGACTCGGGTCGCTTGGCTGGTAACAGTAACACTGGCTCCATGAATGACTCCCCCGGTCGGATCGGTCACCACGCCTGTAATGGACCCCGTGGGCTGCTGGGCTCCCAGAGGGGTGTTAATCAAAGCCACACAGAGCGCGGCCAGCACATAAGGGGAAGAAGGAAACCTCATGACTTCACTGCCCGAATCGTCGTGTCCTGCGCATGTGTGAGTAGGGCTCGATTTGTTTCCTTCGAGGCTACAGCCGGTACGAGCGGCGGTCAAGGATTAATTCGGGACCAGAGGCTTACCACCGAACTATCCCCAGCCAGGCAGCGCC
>JBHHYX010000543.1:0-3150 GCA_046757765.1 Acidobacteriota bacterium
CTGGATTGACGGGGGTACAAAGAAGACCGTGCCCCAGGGGTGGGTCTCGTATCGGACACTGGTGCCACCCTGGAGCAGTTTGGCGGAAGCGATTTCTCTTCCAAAACGGGGCAGCACGACTACTCCGTCCTGGGGATCGAGGACATGCATGTAGAGGGTCTCCCCTTTGTGCGTCGTGGCGCCCCAGTGTCGGGGTGGAACGGGACCGCCTCGATTGCCGTAAATCGACTCGCCATTGCTTTTGAGCCACTGGCCCATGGCTCGGAGACGTTGGGCGAACTCGGGCTGGATCGTGCCGTCCGGTTTGGGACCGACGTTGAGCAGAAAGTTGGCATTGGCCCCGGCCGCTCTGACCAGAAAATGAATGAGCTCTTTGACGCTCTTGAAGTGCTGGTCGCCGGCATTGTAGCCCCACGACCGGTTGATCGTATCGGCTGACTCCAGGGGCAGCTCAGAGATCTGGGTCTGGTTGAAACCGGCCGTGTTCTGTCCCGGCAGGTCTTTCTCGAACATCTGGAAGTCTTCGCCCGGGAAAGGGGCCATGTGGTGGTTACTGCCGATCACCGCGGCCGGTTGCAGCCGGTGGATCAAATCATAGGTCTTCTGCAATCTCCAGTCAGCCTCCTTCTTGTCCCACATGCCGTCGAACCAGATACCCCCTATCGGACCGTAGCCCGTCAAGAGCTCGGTGAGCTGAGCGTCCATAAAGTCCAGATAACGGGACCAATCCCCTTCGTCCGGCCTGAGCGAGTGCTGACCTGTGCGTCCGCGGGGAAAATAGTCAGGATGATGCCAGTCGAGTTGGGAGTGATAGAAGAAAAGCTTGATTCCCTGCTTTCGGCACTCGGCGGCAAGCATTTTCAGCACATCTTTGCCGTAGGGAGTGGAGTCCACGATGTTCCACTTGTTCTGGTGGGTCTGCCACATGGCAAAACCGTCGTGGTGTTTGCTGGTGATGGTGATGTACTTCATCCCGGCCTCCTTCACCAGCGACACCCACTGGGCGGGATCGAATTTCAAAGGGTTGAACAGGCCGGGGAGCCTTTCGTACTCCTGGATGGACTTCTTTTCAACCTGCATCACCCATTCGCCCCGTCCCAGAACGCTGTAGACACCCCAGTGGACAAACAGTCCGAACTTGGCGTTTTGAAACCATTCGCGGGCTTTGAGGTTTTGCGGGCTCGGTTCGTAGGCGGAGGCGGAATAGGCCGGGGTCATCCCCACGCAGGTAAGAATGAAACCGGCTAAGACGAGCTGTCTGAACATTAGAAGCTTCCCCCCTTGGTCGGCAACGGACGTGTCGCTTTCGATCGGACTCTGAATGTTAGCACAAGGGTCGCGGCCAGAAGAACGGGGCTCCAGCTTGGTCGCGAGCCATCCTCCCAGGGGCGTGAAGGAGACCAGGCGTCGTTGTCAGTCGTGTCTGCTTCGATGCTCCAGGTAGTCGACTGCCAGTTGCGAGAGCACTCGCACCCCCAGCTTGAATCCACTCTCGTCGATAAAGAAGTCGGGCGTATGGTGGGGTGCCGCATCCGATGCCGCCACATTGAGCGGTTTTCCGCCCAGAAAAAAGAACAGCCCGGGCACTTTCTTGACATAGAAGGCGAAATCCTCCGCACCCGTGATAGGTGAAATCACACGCACATTGCTGGCCCCCGCCACGCTCCGCAGGGTGGGCGCCATCTCCGCCGTCAGATCCGGGTCGTTCTCCGTAACCGGTGCTCCCTTTGAGATTTTCACCTCAGCCAGGGTTCCCATGCTCTCGGCAATGCGGGTGGCCACCAGCTGAATCTGTTGATGGATTTTCTCCTGCATCGCGCTGTCGAGGGTGCGGATAGTTCCCACCATCCGCACCTCTTCAGGGATGATGTTGTTGCGCACGCCGCCATGAATACTGCCAATGGAGATGACCGCGGCGGCTTTGGTCAGGTCGGTCTGTCGGCTGATGATGGTTTGAAGGCCATTGATAATCTGGGCCGCGGCCACAATCGGATCTCGTCCCTTCCACGGTTGGGAGCCGTGCGTCTGTCTTCCTCTCACCGTGATCTCCAGGCGGTCGGCAGCCGCCAGCAGACCACCGGACCGGTAACCGATGGTGCCCACGTCCTCCAGGCTCCACACGTGCAGGCCGAAGATGGCATCCACTGGGGGGGACTCGAGCGCCCCTTCGCGCACCATCATCGACGCCCCGCCCTCCTCGCCCGGCGGCGGACCCTCTTCGGCAGGCTGGAAAATGAACTTGACCGTGCCCGGCAATTGATCGCGCAGCTGGGAGAGAACCGAGGCCACCCCCATCAGGATTCCGACATGACTATCGTGCCCGCAGGCGTGCATGACACCCACTTCACGCCCGGCATAGGTGGACTTGACGCGGGAGGCGAAGGGCACATCCACGCGCTCGGTCACCGGCAACGCATCCATGTCGGCGCGAAGCCCTACCACGGGTCCAGGCTGTTTCCCTTTCAGGAGACCCACAACGCCGGTGTGGGCAACTCCCGTTCTCACTTCCATGCCCAAGCTCCGGAGATGCTCGGCCACCCGCTCAGAGGTCTTGAATTCGCGATTGGAAAGCTCCGGATGCTGGTGAAAGTAGCGCCGCCACTCTATCACCTTGGGCTCAATCTGATTGGCCAGTACCTCGATACGCTCGTGCAGGGTGGTTTCGGCCCCTCGCTGCCGCGCGCCGACAGAGACTGGAAGCGCCAGGCAGCAGATCCAGACGATTGCTTGTCTTTTCATCATGGAAATAGTTTCGGGCCTTGAGAGCCCAAAAAGCAAGAGATCAAACGTGCCTCCGGTCGAGGGGGAGGACTTCGGGTATGGCCAGAAGGCTTGCCCACCGGCGCTCGCACTATCAGCTTACCGCAGAATTCTAAGAATTTGCTCTCAGACACGGAGCATTGACAATCTGCGCCTCAGGGCCCTTGGCTTTGCCCCGCTGTCAGAGCCCGGCAAAGCTCTGAAAGAGCGATATATAGTCAGCATGGCGATTGTTTGTCTGTGCGAATTGTTATCCAACGCGCAACTTGACCCTTTTGTGAACTTGTTTCGAGCCTAGCCCGCATTTCTCACACCCAATCTACTACGGCGACGGATATGCTCGCGTCTACTGCGTTGCGCTCCGTCGGGCTCCTCGACGTACTGTTCAGT
>JBHHYX010000544.1:0-3149 GCA_046757765.1 Acidobacteriota bacterium
GGTCCTGACGAACTGGAGCCATCGCGAGGTCCGCGGCTGGAGATTGCCGTGGAGTCGGACGCTGGTGGCTTTCGGTGATCCGGCTTTCTCTGGAAGTCCACCAGAGGGCGAATCCTCCAGCCTGGAGCTGGGCGGACAATGGGAAAGGCTCCCCGGTTCCAGGAAAGAAGTGAAGGCGATTGCGAGTCTGATAGGGGGTGCGTCCAGGCTTTACTTTGGGGAGGCGGCACAGAAGAGCCAACTCTTTAGAGAAGCCAGCGCGCCGATCCCTCTTCTCCATCTCAGCACCCACGCCGCCGCCGAGACCGCCAACCCGGAGCTGTCGAGAATCCTCTTTTCGCACCAACCTGGACAAGATGGAGCCGACTATCTTTTCCTGGGAGAGGTGGCAAGCCTCGATCTGCGGCGAACAGAGTTGGTCACCCTGTCGGCTTGCGAGACCGCCCGGGGACGATGGACTCGGGGCGAAGGAGTTCAGGATCTGGGGCGGGCCTTCCTGATGGCTGGCGCCGCGGCCACGGTGGCCAGTCTCTGGCGGGTAGCCGATGAGCCCACCGTTCAGTTCATGAAACAGTTTTACTTCTTCCTGACAAGGGGGAACTCCAAGGCGGAAGCCCTGAGAAAGGCGAAGTTGAAGTTTCTCCATTCCGGAGGGCGGCTTTCCCAGGCTTACTTCTGGGCCCCCTTTGTTCTCTACGGAAATGGATCCGACCCAGTCTCCGTTCCACTCTCCTGGGGGGCGTTCCTTCTCGCCGGAGGAGGCCTGCTGTCCCTTCTGACGGCGGGCTGCTGGTATTTCCGCCGCAGCCGATCCCGGCCCGGCCCTTAAACCCACTTTCTCACAACTACTGCGTTGCGCTCCGTCGAGCTCCTCGACGTGCTGTCGAGTACGACCGCCGGGCCCTCGGTTGCGACGCCTGGAATCCACGGCCATCTCCGGTTCCTCGCTACGATTGGGTGTGAGAAATCCGAGGCTAACCAGGATTTCTCACACTCCATCTCCTCAACTGGTTTTGCTATCATAGAATGGCCGGAGCTAGAGAGAAGGGTTTCTGAGTTCTCCCAGCCAGGGTCGGCTTATCCTCAACAGGGGCGGTCCCTTACGGCAAGGGGTGCTCGGTCGTCACCGCATGTGTGGCTCTGGACCCGGTAAGGAAAAAAGCATGCAAGTGAAGGGCGTCGTACGGCGTGCCTCGGGTGGGGCCGCAAGAGAATCTCGCCGAAGCGGCGATCGCCTGGAGGAAATGCTGGTCAAAGGGGCTCCCGATTCCGTCAGTCTCGGCATTGAAGGCGCCGAGGTGAAACTGCTGGTAGGCGGAGAGCCGCTGGCGACACTTTCCAGTGGCAGAGACGGTCGCTTTGAGTTCCACGACGAAGTCAATCGTCCCGGGGCGACCCTGGTTGTCCGCGCCAGCAAGGAAGGCTTTCAGCCCCGGGAAGTGACCTGTCCGCTCGAGGCCGAGGAGCTTGACCTCGAGATCCCGATGGAACCTCAGGAAATCAGGTTGAAGGTGGCAGTCCACGACTCGGCCCGGAAACCGTTGGGACAGGTGAGAGTGTTGATCACTCTGGGCGGGAGGCGAATTGGGTTCGCTCTTTCCGATGAGAGCGGTGTGGCCGCCTTCGATCTGGACTCGAGACTCAAGGGTCGGCATCTGAACTACAAGGCGGAGCGGCGTGGTTTTCGTTCTGTCTCCGGCAAGTTTGAGCTCAAGGAAGAGGGGATTGTCGACATCACGCTCCGGAAAAGGGCAGCTTTCCCGGGGCTGTGGATATGGGGCTGGCGCGGTGCCGGAGTGGTTGGAGTGCTTGCTCTTCTGGCCGGGATCGCCTACCTTCTGTTGCCTGAAAGAGCGGTCCAAATCGTTGTGCTTCGAGCGGAACCGGCCCAGATTCATCAGAGATCAACCACCACCCTGATCTGGGCTACCTTGAATGCCAAGAGTGTCATTCTAGCCGGCAAGAGTGTCCCCCAGTCCGGTTCTTTGAAAGTGCGTCCCACCAGGACGACCGAGTTCACGCTGGTGGCCAGCAATGGCAGCAGCGAGGGAAAAAGAACGGTCACGGTTGAGGTTGCCGTCCCGGAGCGGGTGATGAACGACCTGGTCTTGCAATTCATGAAGGTGTACTCTCAACTGCGCACCCACCCCGCGGGAGCCCAGTTGATTGACGTGGCAGACCCCTTCCAGGCTCTAGTGGCGGCCGGGAACAAGAATGGGCTGCTGGAGGCGGACTGCAGGAACGATGCCCTTGACTTTGCCATTGACACGCTGCGGACTCACCAAAACCTGAAGGATCAAGATGAAGCCAGAAAAATGGCCGAAGCGCACTTGCGCAAGGAACGGGAAGCCCTGCGGAATGCGGATTATCGAGCCATCTTCAAACACATATCCGAATGTAAGGACTTTTGCCGTCCTCTAATGACCCAGCTGGTGTTGTGCCACGTCCAATTCGTTGCCCAGCACCATCCGGGCATGGTCTTGTTTCCCACCAATAGCAAGTCTGTTTCGTCCCGGTTCTCGACTGGTTTGCTGGCGCGAGTGAGTGAGGAACTTGTGGAGGATCCCGCCAAGAGCGTGTGGTTGATGGGCCGGGCCAGCAAGCTGGGCCCTGCCGGTTTTAACCAGAAGCTCTCCTTGTCCCGTGCCGCCGCGGTCAGAGACAATCTCATAGAGAAAGGGGTCTCACCAGACCAGATCCACCTGCTGGCGTTCTCCTATGAGCCGCCGCAGATTACCCACCAGATCGCCAGGAGCTATGGAGTCGAGGAGCTCTTTCTAGCCGAGGGTGAACAATACATGAACCAGAGCGTGGTGGTTGTCGCCTACTGACTTGGACCACGGGCCTCTCTCCCCTGCCAACAAGGATTGACGCGATTTCGTGGCTAGGCGGCGAAGGCGCCGTGCGGACAAGACCCCGCTACAGAGGTCGGCAACGCAGTCAACCGGATCCGAACGTGTCGACTGCATTCCGCTCCGTCGGTCTCCTCGACGACCTGAGGCGAGTGCGACTGCAGGGCCCCTCGATCGGGACGTCTTACATCACCACCGCCTCACTAACCACTTTGAGAACTTGTCCTCGGACTAGGAATTCCCTAGGGTGGCGGTAACCTTTAAAGTTGAGTCAAGTGGTGCACATAGAAATAAATG
>JBHHYX010000545.1:0-3147 GCA_046757765.1 Acidobacteriota bacterium
TTGAGGAGTGGCCGAAGAGGGTGTGAAGATGAGATGCCAGAATGTGAAGTTATTCTTGCGCGAGCCCCAAGAGGGGGAGAGGTGAGGAAGTTCATCCTGTCGACTGCGTTCATTTTCTTGTTGTCATGGGTGCCGACGTGTCTCGCTTACACCCTTTCGTCATCCCGACCGGCCACGGCCGGGCCTGCGGCGACGGAAACGCTCGTGCCGCCGGTTCCTCCCACTCCTTCCCGGGAGCTGGTGGAACTCCTGACGCGGGTCCAACGACTCTATTCCCAATTGCAGCAGCCGACCCAAACGTCCTTCAAGTCCGATTACGTCCGGATGTACGGGATTCTGAGCGATATGCAGGAGGTGAGCAACCAGGCCGACATCGCTTTCATCCGAGGCTTCAGCCCGACCTTGGCCGGTTCTCTTATTGATCAAATTGTTAAGGTACACATCCTGGTCGCCATTGGCGCTGCCAGAGCTGGCGCGACGGAGGCCTTCGAACGAAACGTGGATTTAATTCTGGAACGTCTCCGCAAACAATACGGCTACCAGGGCCAAACCGCGCAAGCTCGGCTGCTCAGCATTTTGAAGACAGGTCAAACCCTGGGTCCGGCTCCGCGCCTCCTCTCGGAGGAGTTGTGCCAATGGGCCGTCGCGGATTTCTGCAACAGCACTCAGCCCTCTCCTTTTCAGTCCTATCGGGCTGCCTCCGGCGATGCGGTTGAGCTGGTCTTCGATCGCAGCAACAACCTGTACAATCTCGAGGAGTTTGAATTTACTGTCGTTAGACCCCTCAGCAAGTACTCGGAGCTTTTCGCCAATCATCTGAATCAGCGCCTGCAGGACCCTCTTGTCAACAACTGGTTTATCCGGGATTACCTCAATCAGCCGGTTCCGGCCCCAAACCTCCCCGCTCCCCAGCCCGGCTTGCCGCAGATCGTGGGACGACAGAGCCGAATCAGCATTGAGCCACAGGACTATCTGCAGATGGACCCTGCCGATCTACAGAAGCAGCAGTGGCTGAATACGATTCGGGCGATGTTTCGGCAAGAGCAAAGGATCTCTCTGTCTTCCGGGATTCCGGACGGAGAGTATTACGTTCACCGGAGGGATCAGGCTGTGCCTGCCGGTGCCGAGGCGAATCTGGTAGTGGATCGCTCTCGGGGACTCCATCCGCTGGGTTTCGAACTCATCATGGAGGCTTCGGGAAGCGGCGTCGAAGTGATACCTTTCGCACCCATCGGCCAGGAAGAGCCTTTGTGGGGGAAACTGCTGAAACCCGACTTCCAGCTTTTGCGCTTCGATCTGGGTGCAGACGACAACACGAACTTTGAAGGTGGGGGGGAGTTTCGGCTTTTCCACCGTTTCAGTCAGAATTTCGCCTGGCAGACCCAGTTCGAGGGGGCGTTTCGATCGCACCGCGACAGGGTCGACCTGGGAGGGTTGTCCCGTTTTGTCGATCGCGAAAGACGGGAATTGGGTGAATTCGACAGCAGGGAATTCCAGCTGGACTTCGGCCCGGTGTTCCGAGCCGGAGACGTCCAGTTCGCCGCTATGCAGAGCCTGAGGTGGGTCAATCGGGATGGCTGGGACAAGACAGGCACGATTGGCCAGTTTTTTTTCAATGTAGGTTACCTTTTCAGCCACGGTCAGGTGGGTGGGTTCTTCACCCTTTCCAACAAAGATGAATCCGTCGTTCGCCGTGTTGTAATCGATCAGGTCTTTACGGAAGAGACCTTCCTGAAAGTGGTGGATCAGGTGGGTGTGAATTTTAACCTCCAGGTCACCGATTCCAGCTCGGTGGAAGGGGCGTTCGGAGTGCTGGACACGGCCTTGCGTGACAACGTGCCGGGCGGAGTGGTTCGCTACAACCTCCCCCCATGGAAGCGCTTCCTGTTAACAGCCGAGTTCGGGTACAACGAAAGTTTTGTGGCCCCCGAGAACTCCTGGAGGTTCGGTGTGGGCTTGCGCATTGGCAACTGGGGCAAGCAGAACTCTCCTGCCACCTTCCATTCGGATAAGGAGCCGGTGCCTGTCTTTGTACCCCGCGTCCGCTACGAGACGCTGACTCGAATTGTGCGGGAAGGGAACCGGGCCCCTATAGCCGACGCGGGACCGGACCAGTTGGATCAGGTCCCCCAGCGCCAGCCCGACGGTAACCTGCAATTCGTCTGCCAGCTGGATGGCACCAACTCGCACGACCCCGATGGCGATTCCATCAAGTTTGTGCGCAGGGACGACGCCCCGGGGTGGCAGTTACAGACGGATTGTCGAAACGAGATCCAACTGGCCGGGGCCGACACTGCCACTCCGTCGCTGGTCCTGGGGGGGCGGTGAGAGGTGCTCGATCGACCTGGTGGTGAGCGACCTTCTCGGCGCAGAGAGCGAACCCGACCTGGTCGTGTGTTCGACCGTCCCCGTGGATGAGGCCGTGATTCGAGAGTTCCGGGCCGAGCCCTCCGAGATCCGTGGCGGTGATTCGGCCAAGCTGAGTTGGACTGTCGTTGGCGCTGAGTCAATCTCGATTTCAAATGTGGAGAATGAACCTGACTTCCGGCCACCTCTTCCTCTCACTGGAATGGGCAATGTTCGGCCTGTGGACACAACGACTTATGTGCTCACCGCTTGTAACATTTTGAACGAGTGTGTCTCCTCTCAGGCTATCGTCCGAGTACGGCCTGATGCTCCGAAAATCACCTTTTTCCGTGCCAACCCCTCCCAGATTCGCCGCGGCGAGACGACAACATTGGAATGGGAGGTGGTCGACCCGGGAGATGCATCAGTCTCCGTCAGAGTGGACAACCTGGACACGGCACTCGTGCAGCCTCCCCCATCCGAACTCTCCCTCAAGGGGAACATTCAGGTCCAGCCCCAAGACAGCCTCACCTACACTTTGACGGCAACCAGCGACCGGGGTGAGTTCGTGACCGCTCAGGCCACTGTGATCGTGAGGCCGGCCGTGCCCAAGATAATTTTCTTCCGGGCCCTGCCACCGGAGATCAGAACGGGCGGACGCAGTCAGCTGGAATGGGAAGTGGACGGACCGGCTGGGACCCACGTCACCCTGGATAATCTCGACACCGTACCCGAGGATGTCCCGGTTCCAGAAAAATTTGATCTCAAGGATGACATCACCGTAGCTCCGGAGCGAACGAC
>JBHHYX010000546.1:0-3143 GCA_046757765.1 Acidobacteriota bacterium
GAGCGCGATCACCTGTTCCGGGATGCGCGGCAGGTAGACCGTCACCCGATCGCCTTTCCCGACGCCCAACGCTTTCATGGCATTGGCCAATCGGTTCACCTGTTTGTAAAGCTGGCCGTAGCTGAACGCCCGGCTGGTTCCATCCTCTCCGACCCAGATGAGCGCCAGTTTGTTCTTGCGCCAACTCTTGACGTGCCGGTCCAGGCAGTTATAACTGATGTTGCACTGAGCGCCCACGAACCATTTGGCCCACGGGTAGTTCCAATCCAGGACTCTGTCCCAGGATTTGAACCAGTCTAAATCGGCGGCGATGTGGGCCCAGAATTGCTCCGGATTTTCAATTGATTTGCGGTACATCTCCTCGTAATCCTTGACCCAGGCCGCTTCCACAACTTCGGGCGATGGTTCGTAGATCTGTATGTCTTTTGTCAGAACGTCTATTTTTTCCCCGATTCCTGCCATCTCTTCCCTCCCAACGTAAATTGAAACAGACGACTCCCGCATTATGTCGAAGCGTATAACACTATCCCAAATCTCCGGCAGATGCAAATTTTGAGGCTGGTCGTCCGTCTTTATCCGGCTGGCTGATATGGCGTCAATGGCTCCTGATGCTCAACACATTGGCTCCTTTGGCCACCACCGTCCTGGCCTGTAACCGGAGGATCCGGTCGATGCCAACGATATCTCTGGCCCGTTGTGCCGTGAGGATCAAAACCCCTCTTCGGGGATGCCAGGGCAGGCAATGGCATGAAGTGAGCTTCCTTTCTCCTTCGTCCCGGGGGGGACGGTTGACTGTAGGCAGATCATTCATGGCCTGCAGATGATGGCCGTCGATCCCCTCCGTCGCGTCAGCGACCGGTGAAGAGATCGGCGGTTGCTTTCAATCGTCGCTGCGGCGAGCGCTGATTCCGTCCCTGATGACGATGCCATCCTCGAAAGAACGGCCTCAACTCACTCCGCCGCTAGGCGGCTCAACCTCACGCCATTGGCCAGTGGCCAGGGCGGGCGCCGCCTGCAGTTTGATCGCCTGGCAATCACGAAAATTGGGGATGTTATTTTTGAGCCGATCCTTACGTGCCCTCTTCAAAGGCACGTAAGCCCTGAGTCTACATCTGGGTCGCGCAAAGAGCGATAAGAACATTTTATGGTCAAAAAAAAGTACTTGACAATGAACAAAACATGACTAGACTGGCAGCAGAAACAAGTCGTCTGAGGGGAAACAGGTATGATGCTTGACATACTAAGCGCCAGGCAGATGAAACATAGTTCGGCGTTAACAGAAGCACCCCCCCCGCATCAATGTAAACAATACGTAGGATTCATTCCATCCGAAGGCAGAGTCACAGGTGCCATTCGTTTCCCGAATGAGGATGCCAGGAGAGGAGGAGAATATGATGAACCCGTCTTTCCGTCTCAAGCAGCGTTCAGCAACTTTCATATCATGTATTGGCAGACGATCGATCAAGTCACTGGGGTTGGTCTTTCTGGTCGTTCTCGGCTCCGGTCTGGCCAGGGTGGGATGGACAACAAAATCGGTTGATGCCGCGCCCGAGGCGCAGAGGGGGGAAGAGTCAGCGCCGGCGCTGCAGGGCGCCTACTGGTCCATCGAGGAGGGATATGAAGCCACACTCACGTTGAGCAACACCAGCAACCATCTGCTCATCGTCTGGCCTACGCTGTACAACTCATCCGGCCAGGGGCTGGAGATGGAAGAGCTTGAGCTTGAGCCTCACCAGCCCATTGGGATCGACATCGGCCAGGGGCTGGCGGGGCGCGATCCGGCGGCTGATCCGAGTTTCAGCTCCGGCAGTCTGCGGCTGGTCCACAGCGGTCAGAGGGGGTTTGATCTGGCGGCGCAAGTGACGATGACCGATGTGGCCCACAGTCTTCGATTGGACGTGCCGGTGCGGTTCAACCAGGCTGTCTCTCCTGAGGCGCAGGTCATCCCGGTTGGAGGGGCTCTGGTGGCGACTGGATGAAGGGAGTCGGGTGCGCATCATGCTGACGAACGTGACCGAGCAGGGGCTGAGGGTGACGCCCAGGTTCTACGTCGAGGGGGTGGCGCTGGCCAGCCAGCGGTTGGATCTGCGTCCGCACGAGTACCGGGTGCTGAATGTGGATGAGGGGCTGGGAGCAGGAGCCCAATCGGTGTTGGAGGGCGGATTAAGGCTGGAGGTCGATGGTCCGCCAGGGAGCCTGATGGCCCGTGGGTTTGTGGAAGATCCGGCGCGGGGCTTCTCCTCCAATCTGACGTTTCTCGACCCGCAGATGCCGCAGACGAAGAGGCTGCACGGGGCGCAACTGTTTATGGGGCAAACAGATGCGCTGCCCGGTTTGCCCCAGGGGATCAGCTTCACCGCCTGGCTGCTGCTGCGGAATACGACTGCCCGCGAGATGCAGGTGGATATCAATGTCAGATACAGCATCCGGTCCAACGCCGGGATTGCCGGCCGGGCGCGGATTCCGAGCTTGAGGCTGGGGCGGCAAGAGGTGCGGCGGATCAACATCAAAGAATGGCTGGTGTCAGCAGTGCAGATTCCCGAGCAGATTCATTCGGCAGGGGTAACTGCTCGGGTAGAGCCACAAAAAGGCACAAGTAGCGCAAAAAGTCTATGCGTGTATGCAGATTCATTACTGGTTTCATAAGGTTGGTCGCCGCACCGGCTTCTCTGGTGACCCTCTGTGCCTTTTGCGCCTCTTTGCGGCTGAGGAGTTGCCGGCAGGGCTGGAGATCGAGCATGATGGCGAGCCGGGGGAACTGGTGGCCCATCTGACGAGCGTGGATTCGAGCGGCGATTTCGCTTTTGACATGCCGATTGTCGATCCGGTGGATCTGGTCAGCAACGCGTTCAACTATCCCTTTCGCCTGGATGGTGAGAATCGTACAATAGTGGTGATGAAAAACACGCGGGCCGAGGAGAGCCAGTTCTGGCTGCGGCTGATCTATGACGGGGGCGAGTACGAGTTAGGGGTGCAGGCGATTGCGTCGGGTCAGACGGTGACGATCGATCTTGGAGGGTTGAAAGAGCGGTTGATCGAGGACATTCACGGGAACGTGATTCCCCGCTGGGTAGAGCGCGGCCAAGTAGAGTGGCTGGATGAAAGTGGAATCGGCACGGTGTTGGGACGGGCGATGGTCTACC
>JBHHYX010000547.1:0-3140 GCA_046757765.1 Acidobacteriota bacterium
GATCATCGTTCAGATGCACTACGAGGTTAACTTTCCACGAATCGGCGTTCCATGGACGGTGACGGTAACGGAATTCGTCATAGATGACATTCTTCCCCCGTCCACGTTTGAAATTGCAGAGCCCGGCCAGGATGGCCGCATGCCAAGTGGACTTGCCCGCCTCGTTCGGCCCGTAAATCAGATTGAAACCCCGGCTGAACTCGAGCTGCTCATCATCAAAAGGTCCGAAGTGAATGGCGTGCACCCGTTCAAACCTCATGGATTATCACCTCAAGGTCGTCACGGCCATCCAGAGCCCGCAGGCCCGTCAGGAGGATCTTTCTTCTCTCTATCGGAGAAAGGTCGGCGGCTTCGACTTGCCGAATGAACAGTCCGCGAACAGTTCGTTCATCCCGCAGGCTGTCCAGATCGTAGGCGGACCGAAGTCGGCCTAGTCGAAAAACACACCCCTCGAGCCCACCCGTCACATTGGAAAGATCCTCGATGCGAATGTCGAGCTCAGGTGGAATATCGCCGACAACATAAACGCGGCCCAAACCCCGATGCTGTTCGAGTTCGCTGCTCACGCAATTCAGAATCTCTTCTCGGGTCAAGCAATCAGAGACATCCACCTCTATGTCCACCAGGGGGAGACCAGCTGCGAGGATAGGAATTTGCTTTTCGCGAGCTAATGTACCTTCCGGAAAAAAGGGGGGTTTCGATGGTTTGAGTTGCACTTGAGTAGACTTGAGTAGGTAAGGAAGTGGCGGTTAGACAGAGTATGGGTGGGTAGGCATGAAAAAAGGCAGGAAATGAGTGAGGTACAAGTGACGGAGTTGGAGAACAGACACACGGGTATAAGTCGGGACGTCGTCCCAGAAGATCGAGTCGGTCGAGACCTGAGCCCGTCGTGCTTGCTCCGGCGTGAGTGAGGCCAGGAATTCTTCCAGCTTGTGGGCAAACAAGGGGGTCGGCGGAGCACGTGGCGGAGTGGCCCACAAATTGAGATGCTCGAGGATCTTGCGAATGGTCTGGGGCTGGTCGATGAAGGCGATAATCTCCATGCGGCCACCGCAATCGGCGCAAGTGAGGGGATCGACTTCATAGATCTGGCGCAATAGTCGAGCCCAACTGGCCCGTCGAGCTTTGGAGAAAGCCTCGGCGGCGCAGTCTTGGCCGGCCGACTCACTGGGTGGAGTCGCCGCTTCAGAGGAATCCCGGCCGAGGCGTCGTTTACCCCGAGCGACATTGGAATAGAAGGCATAGTAGCGAACCATGTGCTCGCCGGGGTCGGGAATATGAGAGGTAACCAGAGCGATCCAGTCCAGAGCATCCATCGAGCAGGTGATCCCTTTGGCGCTTTGGTATTGGACCTGTCCGCTACTCTGGTCATAGACAACTTGGGTGGCGGCGAAGCTGGGACGCAGAATGTAGGCGGCCAAGCGTTGAATCGAAGCTCGATCCTCGGGTTGGACCGGTCGCCCACAGTAGACCTGAAATCCACTGTGCCGCCAGGTGCGCAACTTTTCAGCGAAGTCAGTGCTGAGGCGCCGCTCTCTAACCAACATGCCCAGCACCTGGTGCTGGAAAAGCGAGGTGAGAACCGGCTGGTCGAACTCACCGACAGACATAAAGGAACCCTCTTTTCGCCAGGCTCCTTCGCTCACCAGAGAGTGGGCGTGGGGGTGGTGGTTGAGCTGGTCCCCATAGGTTTGGATCGCCAGGATCACACCGGGGAGGGCTTCCTTGTCCAGGGTGAGCTGAAAATAGCGCCGCAAACTCCTCCAGGCGCAGCGACTCAAATGCCCCAGTAACGTTCGATCTTTTCGAAAAGCAGGGCGAAGCACTTTGGGGATGGTCCAGACCAACTGCCGGTGGGGGACCGGCTCGAGCACTTCTTGGGTCACCCATTGGACAAAGGCAGCCACCCGCTTGGCTTGGCAACTCGGGCAAAAGTACCTTGTCTTGCAAGAGAAGGCGAGCAGGTACTCCTGAGCACACCGGCCGCACCTGACCCGGGCAAAGCCATGACGGTAGATCCCGCAAGCCAGGAAGCGTTCGACCGTCTTCTCCACCACGGGGCGCAAAGGACCATAATCGGCCTCGTAAAAGTAGGGATAGCTCTGCTTGAACTCCGGCCAGTAGTCCTCGAGGCAGCGATAGAAGGCGGTTTTCTCGGGTTGGCGCGGGCGGTACAGTGGAGGCGATACGGCCATCGCCTGTACACAACGCGCGAGTCGGAAAATCTGCGAGATCTGGTGAGGGCCTCAAGCTGTGGGCTCAGATCATGATGGACTGAAGGCAATCGAAGGGTCGGCTCTATCCCCCCGTCCACCTGGCAAGGGGCCCCGGCAGGCTGAGGCAGGTTGGGGACCTCAGGCCGGCCTCCAGTTTTCGCACAGGTCGCTTTCGCAGGATCTCGAGGGTTGACGGGCTCTCCATGCGCAGTTTGAGCAAGCCGGCGAATCACGCGAATCTCGGACGCTGCCTGATCTCAACCAGGCCGGATCCGCAGCGCAGAGGGGGTCGCAGTGCAGATTTCCACACACCGGCCGCAGCCGGTGCGGGCGCTCTCCGTGATGCGGGGGACACCGTTGTCCATTTTCAGCGCCTTTTCTCCCAGCGGGCACTGGCCGATGCAGTAGTCGCAGGGCTGGCCCAGCGCCGCCCAGCACAGCGACTCGTCGAGGACCGCCGTGCCCATTCGGACTTGGGCGATGGGCGTCGCCTGCAAGGCTCCGGAGGGGCAGGCTCGCGCACAGGGGAGATATTCGCACAGATGGCAGGCGCGGTCCCTGGGAAGGGAGAGTCAGGATCATCAGATACCCCGCGCCGACGTCGTGGTGGGAGGGCCCCCTTGTCAGGGCTTCAGTCTGCTGAACAAGCAGAGACGACAAGATGCGAGGCGGCAGCTGTGGAGGCCGTTTCTCGAGGTCGTCCGCCGGGCGGGGGCCTCCGTGTTTGTCATGGAAAACCGCCCCAGTTGCTCGGCAGTCTCGAATATCGAGAAATCGTCGAAGAAACGGAAAAGCTTGGTTTTCGAGTGGCGGCCGCGACCTTGTGTGCCGATTTCGGCGTGCCTCAGACCAGGGTTCGGGCATTTATCTTCGGCTCCCGAATAGGCGATCCCGCTCTTCACTTCCCTCCCCTGAAGACGCATT
>JBHHYX010000548.1:0-3137 GCA_046757765.1 Acidobacteriota bacterium
AGCCAGGGGACGAAGCGCAGCTTGGAGGGGACGTAGAGTTCGGTCTGGCCGGTCTCCATGGCGCGGACGATGCGGCGGGACAGTTCCTCAACCGTCACGGCGTCCTTTCCGTGAGCCCGCCGGCTTTCCCCCACCACTTGGCCGTCGCCCTTGAGCGCTCGCGAGCGCAGGTTGGTGCCTTTGACCCATCCCGGCATCACCTGCAGGATGCGGACTTCACCATCCAATTCAAGATCGAGAGCCTCCAGAAAGCCTCTCACCGCGTGCTTGGACGCGGAGTAGGCGCTGTGGTTGGGCAGTCCGACGACGGCCTGGGTCGAAGTCACGGCGACGATGGTCCCGCCCGAGCGCCGCAGCTGGGGCAGTGCCGCCTGGACGCAATACACCGAGCCGAGATAATTGGTTTCCATGATTTTCCGGAACACGCCGGGTTCGCTGATCTGGTCGAAGCGGGACCACATGCTGAGGCCCGCGTTCAGAACCAGGTAGTCGATGCCTCCAAAGGCCTCCACTGCCGTCTTAGCGAGGCGGCGGCACTGTTCTGGCTGGGTCACGTCGGTGGGCTGGGCGATTACCTGGCCGTTGTCGCCGCCCAGTTCCTGGGCCAGCGCCTCGAGTTTCTGCCGGTTACGCGCGGCCAGCACCAGGCGAGTCTGCCGGGCTGCCAGGTCAATCGCCAGCCGCCGGCCAATCCCTGAAGAAGCCCCGGTAATGACTACCGATTTGCCTTTCATGCATCCATCCGATTCGAAGCGACGCCGGGGCGGTCTATCACGGGGAAGCTATTCTCCAAGGACGTTATTGCGGATTCCGAATATGTTCTCGGGATCGCTGGACCGCTTGAGCTGCTTGAGCAAATCGATGCTGGCGGCCGACAGGGTGTCCTTCATGAAGTCGCGGCGTATCTTGCCGACACCGTGATGATGAGAAATGGAGCCGCCGTGTTCCATAATGGCGTGCCGAAGGGCGTGTTCGATCCGGCTGAACACCTCATGAGGCTGTTCGACTCCTTTGGTGTACACCCCGTACATGAAGTAGACGCAGACTCCTGTGTGGTACACCTGGGTGATTCGATAGGACACGTAGAAACGGCCGGGGAAGCCCGACTTTTCGTGCTGCCTGGCGGCTTCTTCCTTGACGGCCTGGCAGACTTCGCGGATACGGCTCCACGGCACAGATGTCTCGAAGGTCTCGCCAATAACGTGGTACTCCGCCAGAAAATCACGGATGTAGGCGATGGCAAAGGTCAGCATGTATCCCCGGCGACCATTTTCGGCGCCTCCGGGGAATCCACCAAACCGTTTGGCCAGGGCATAAATGTTCGATTCCTGAAAGGCCACCTCCTGCTTGGACCCTTCCATCACGATGGTTGCGGCTACGATTTCTTCCGGGTCGAAACCTTTGACCTTCAGGACATAGAACTTCTTGAGTTGCTCGAGCCACCTGGAGAGGCCGGAGGGGCGCTGTTTGAGCGCCTGGCCGAAACGAAACTGGATGTTATCTACCAGCCGGATGCTGGCGGGAATGTAGGAGGTGTGGGCCAGGTGATAAAGGAATTCGGTTCCCGATTCGAAGTTGGGAAAGACCAGCGAGCCGTATTTCTGGACCTCGGGCAGGGGGTGAATCTTGATGACGGCATCGGTGATCAGTCCCAGGTTACCCTCGCTACCGAACATCAGTTGCTGCGGCTGGATTCCCATTGAGGCCCGCGGCAGGGCTTCCAGCTGGCTCAACTCACCCGCGGGGGTGATCATGGTGATTTTCTCGACAATCTGTTCGATATTGCCGTAGCGATTTTTCTTCATCCCGCTGGCATTGGTCGAGATCCATCCTCCCAGCGTGGAGAGTTCCAGGCTGTCGGGCTCGTGGCCGCTGGTGAAGCCCTCTTCCGCGAGTTGGCGTTCCAGTTCCGTCCCAGTGATGCCCGCTTCGACGCAGGCCCGCAGGTTTTCCCGGTCGAGCCAGCGAATGCGATTCATGGGGCGCATGTCGACTGAAACGATCATGCGTTCTTCATTCTCGGGGAGTTTGAGGGCGGAGCTGACGCTGGTCCCGCCGCCATAGGGGACGAGGCATACGTTGTGCTGCCGGGCCAGTTGGATGATGGCCTGGGCGTCCTTTTCCGACTGGCAGTAAAACACCATATCGACCACCCGCTCGAGCTGGTAGTAGATCACCCGATAGACCTCATCGGCGGTGGTCTGGCCGTGGCTGTGGACCAGCCTTGCAGCGTCATCCTGCGTGTACTGCCGGGCTGGGAAAGCCTCTTCCAGGGCCCTGCAGAACTGGGGGTTACAGAGAGCGGGGGGGACCGGCTTGTCGCGAATCTCCTGCTTGCGGTCCTTGAGATCGAGGCGAATGCCCAGCACGCTTTCAACGTAGGGCAGGAAGTCGTACATGGGGTAGCCGGCCAGGGGATAGCGGTCTCCTTCGAGGGTGACCGACCCGTCATCATTGAACACGAACCGGGTGTCTGAGAATCCCCACCGATGTCCCCAGGGTTTACCGTCGTTTGCCTTGGTCTGGCGGCCTTCGGCCATACTGTATCTCCTTGGTCCGGGTACCGTTCAGAGGTCCAGCGTTTCGACGAAGTCGTGGATGATCGCCGCCGTCAGGCCCCAGACTACTTCGTTCCCAAAGTCGTAAAAATATATCGGAACTTTGCGTCCAAGTCGAAACCGGTTGACCACGCGGGGACGGGTACGGGCAAAAAAATCGAGAGGGGCCCGGATCACTTCAGCCACTTCGTCGGGGTTGGGTTGCAGCAGGGTATTGCCCGCCAGGAATCCCACGAAGGTCATGACTTTCCAGCCTGTGACGGCCACATAGTCGTGGAACCGCCCCGCCAGCTCGATCCTTTCGCGGGGAATTCCCAGTTCCTCCTCGGTTTCGCGAAGCGCGGTCGTCGCGGGGGATTCATCGGTATCCTGCATGCCGCCCGGGAAAGAGATCTGGCCCTTGTGGGTCCCCACCCGGTGGCTTCGGTTGGTGAGCAGTAAGAGCGGCCGCCCCTGGTCGATAATGACCGGCATCAGAACGGCGGCGCTCCCCGAAAAGGGGAAGTTGAGGGGTCGGGGCTGCAGTTTCTCCAACGTCTCTCAAATCAGATCGTGCATTCAGAAATTGAACTTGAACCC
>JBHHYX010000549.1:0-3136 GCA_046757765.1 Acidobacteriota bacterium
GGCAGGCCGCGCAGCTCCGGCCGGTAGAGCAGCTCCACCGACACGAAGAAGGCGTCCATGTCCACGTGGGCAATCTGCTTCATTGACTCGAACCAGGGTTATACCTAGACTGGCCGTCCAAGCGCAACGGGATGACCCATCAGACAAAACCAATCGAAGCTCCGGCCGAGCCACGCCGGCTCAGACCGGTGGCCGAGGCCGAGCGCATTGCGGCGCTGGATGTCCTGCGCGGGTTCGCGCTGCTGGGCATTCTGGTGATGAACATCCAGGCGTTCTCGATGATCATGGCCGCCTATATCAACCCGACGGCCTACGGGGACCTGACGGGCGCCAACTACCGGACCTGGTTTCTCAGCCACGTGCTGACCGACCAGAAGATGATGACCATCTTTTCGATGCTTTTCGGGGCCGGGATCGTTTTGCTCAGCAGCCGCATCGAGGCGCGGGGCCACTCAGCCGCCGGCGTGCATTACCGGCGCATGTTCTGGCTGTTGGCGTTCGGGCTGCTGCACGGCTACCTGCTCTGGTACGGCGACATCCTGTTCCTCTACGGGGTCTGCGGGCTGGTGGTTTACCTGTTCCGCAAGCTGTCGCCGCGGAAGCTGCTGGTGCTGGGCGTGCTGGTGATCTCGGTCTCGTCTGCTATTTACCTGTTCTTCGGCTGGTCGATGCAGTTCTGGCCCTCGGAGCCATTGGCGGAATTCAAAAACGAAACCTGGCAGCCGCCGCCGGAGCGCGTCGCGTGGGAGGTGGCCGCCTACCAGGGTGGCTGGCTGGAGCAGATGGCCCACCGGGTGCCGGCGACGCTGCAATTCGAAACCTTCCTGCTTCTCATCTGGGGTTTCTGGCGGGCCGGCGGGCTGATGCTGGTGGGGATGGGGCTCTACAAATTGGGCGTGTTCAGTGCCAAGCGCTCGCCTAGGCTGTATCTCGCCTTCGTTGCGATGGGGGCGCTGGTCGGAATTCCGGTTGTCCTATACGGGGTGCAGCGCAACTTCGCCACCGGCTGGGGCCCGCTCTCCTTGTTCTACGGTTCTCAATACAACTATTAGGGAAGCCTGCTGGTCAGCTTGGGCTGGGTGGGCGTGGTGATGCTGGTGTGCCAGCGCCCGGCTCTAGCTGCCTTGACGCGTCCCTTTGCGGCGGTCGGGCAAATGGCCTTTACCAACTATCTGCTGCACACCGTCATCTGCACGACGATCTTTTACGGGTACGGCTTCGGACTCTTCGGGCAGGTGGAACGGGTGGGGCAGATCACAATCGTGGGTGCGGTCTGGGTGTTGCAGTTGATTGTCTCGCCCCTCTGGCTGCGTTATTTCCGCTTCGGGCCGCTGGAGTGGCTCTGGCGCTCGCTCACCTACCGCGCCCGCCAACCCCTCCGGCGAGAACCGACAGCTACGCCTGCCTAACCCATCCACAATGCTTAGCGGGCACCGGCTTTTTGACGGTTTGATTCGGCAGCGGCCTTAGCCGCTGCGGAAGGCGGCCACGAGGTGACACAGTTCTTCGTGGTGTGCTTGGAGACCAGTGCAGCCTCGTCAACCGCTCGCAAGAAGGCTTCAGTGCCTCGAAGTTGCGGATGCTCGGACGAAGCGACACCAATACTCGCGGTGACTCTTACGGCACCACCTGGATTACCAGCCTCGATGGTGTGCCTGATTCTCTCTGCTGTCGCCGCGACCTCGTCAGTCTCGAAGTTTGGCAGGAGGATTACGAACTCGTCGCCCCCGTACCTGTATAGCCTGCCCTTTCCCCTAATTGCACCACCTATAATTTCAACGACTGCCTCCAAACACTTGTCGCCCGCTTCGTGACCAAACTGTTCGTTCACAGCCTTGAAGTTGTCGAGGTCAATAAAGATTGCACCCACGAGTTTCTCATCACAAAGTAGACTTTCGAGATGGCCTTGTAGCCGATCCTTTCCTGGTAATGACAAGACGCTTCGTGGGCGTTGGTCAACGAACCCCTCACGATCGAACGTTCCTCTAGGAGAAAACCGTGCAGTGGAGTCAATTGCCTCAAGGAACCTATTGACTGAATCCACTATTCCGCTAACTTGGTCCCCTGTATCCCTCCGAAACGGCATGTACCTCCCTCTTCGGGATTCCTCTTCGTCGGCTGCTAGCTTCGCTAGTGGCATGAACTCGATGAGTGTAAGAACCTCCTCCTCTGGGCCACCCAAGATGAAATTCTTAATCGTATCTTCTATGCCGTCCCCATGAGCGAGAGAAAGTCGACCTAGGTGCATTCTCAGCAATTCATCTAGCTTGAAAAGGCTCTCTCCCGCAGTAACACCGCCCATGTAATCTGGATCCGGAGGTGGCAATAGCCTAGTAACGAGATAGTACAGTCGAACCCTATTCTCCCTCGTGAAAGCGGAGGAGCGTTGGCTTTGCGATGCCGCTTGGATGCCAGAAATCTTTTCAGACATGCAACTACATCCTCCATCTCCATTATACATCCAATGGAAAACCCGGCCGGCATGTTGCCAAGGTGACAGAGTCACGATCCTCACATCTTCTGGGCGGCGAGGACGCGGGGGATGCCGGCCAGGTCGGGAGTGACCTCGGGCGCGCGCCAGATGTCGCCGAACAGCGCGCGGGTGCGCCCTCGGTCTTGTTGGGCGGGTCGCGGCTTTAGCCGCGACATAAAGGGAGGAAAAGATCACATTACCTTGCTGCCGCAGGCGGTTGCTTGTCCTGAGCTTGCCGAAGGGCGCAGTCCGAAGGGACGGAGCAACAATCCGTTGGACTTGTCGCTACGGTCTGACAACCTGCGCGACGGCCTACGGCAGTGAGGTAGAAAATCAAATTCATGGATCATAACGGCGGGGCTGAAGCCCCGCCCTACCCAAGAGTGGGTGACAGACAAGAATGTCTGTCCTACCAATTCACTTCCGTTGGGCGGCGAGGACGCGGGGGAGGCCGCGCAGGTCGTTGGTGACTTCGATGTTGGTCCAGGCTTGGCCCAGGAGGGCGCGCACGCGCCTAGAGCAGGCGGCGGATGAGGCGGCGCACGGTGGCTCTGTCGGTTGCGCCGATTTGCCTGTGCACGATCCGGCCCTCGCGGTCGACAAAAACTGTCAGCGGAATTGCTTGCACGCGATAGGCTTGGGCCGCACGCTGGCCTTCATCCA
>JBHHYX010000550.1:0-3113 GCA_046757765.1 Acidobacteriota bacterium
AGTTCGCCTCGCTGCAGATCCGCAACACGGCCACCATCGGCGGCAACATCTGCCGAGCATCACCCTCCGGCGAAACATTGGCGCCGCTCCTGGTACTGGAAGCCGAGGCCAAACTCACGTTCTCTGACGGCGAGAAGACCGAGGCATTCAACTCCCTGTTCCAGGGGCCGGGCAGGACCAGCCTGGGTTCTAACGGATTGCTGACGGAAATCGAAATTCCCTATCCGCCGAAAAGCAGTCGCGGCGTGTATCTTAAACACGCGGTGCGCGGCGCCATGGACATTGCGATGGTCGCCGTCGCCGTCTTGGTTGCGCCGGACGCGACAAACGCCTATTTACAAGATGTCCGCATCGGTCTTGGCGCCGTCGCGCCGACGCCGATGCGCGCGACCAGGGCCGAGGAGCTGTTGCGCGGCAAGTTCCCGAGTGCGGCGGTGGTGCGGGAGGCCGGCCAGAGTGCCGCTTCCGAGTCGAGTCCGATCAGCGATCAACGGAGCAGCGCGGAATATCGAAGATGGATCGTCGAAGCCCTGACCCGCCGAGGCCTGGAGCAATGTTGGAAGGCGGCGACAGGCAAGGAGGTGCTCTGATGAGTCTCGAAATAACTTTTACGGTTAACGGAAAAACCCACACGGCAGCGCTGGAGCCGTCCATGTCTTTGCTGGACCTTCTACGCGATACTCTGGGCTACAAAGGGGTGAAGCTCTGCTGCAACACCGGCGAATGCGGCGCCTGTACGATTCTGTTCAACGGCAAGCCGGTTAATTCCTGCGTCGTACTAGGCGCTGACGCCGCGGGCGTGGAGATCGTCACGGTCGAAGGATTGGCGGAAGGCGACAGACTCCATCCGGTTCAACAGGCATTCATCGACACAGGCGCGGTCCAATGCGGCTATTGCACGCCGGGATTCATCATTTCCGTCAAAGCGTTGCTCGACCGCTCGAAGCATCCGACGCCGGAGGAAATTGAAGAGGCGGTCTCGGGCAATATCTGCCGATGCACTGGCTACGTGAAGATCGCCGATGCCATTGAGATGGCAGCCCAACGGCTGGAAGGAAGGAGTTGAAAATCATGGCAAAGGCTGAATACACCGTGCTGGGGACGAGCATTCCGAGAATGGGCGGCGCAGAACGGGTCACTGGGGCGGGGATCTTCGGCATCGATCTGGCCCTGCCCAACGCCTTATGCGGGGGAGTGCTCCGGAGCCAACATGCTCACGCCAGGGTCGTCAGCGTCGACACCGGCGAAGCCAAGGCTCTGCCTGGTGTCTATGCCGTGGTGACCGCGGCGGATGCGCCGGACATCAAGTACGGGCGTTCCACTATGGACAGGTACATGCTCGCGAAAGACAGAGTCCGCTACCTGGGAGATCCCGTCGCGGCAGTAGCGGCTGAGAACCAGGCCATCGTCAAGCAGGCGCTCAAAAAGATTCAAGTCGTATACGAGCCTCTACCCGTGGTCATCGATCCCGAAGAGACGATGAAACCGTCCGCGCCGACGCTGCATGAGGATGCGCCGTTGCCCGCGAATTTGCCGAAAGACGCTCAGGTTAAAAATGTTTGCAGCTACACGGTGGTCCATGTAGGCGACCCCGACAAGGCGATGGCTGAAGCCGACCTGGTGGTCGAAGAAACCTATGAGACAAAGATGATCCATCCTCAGTACCTTGAACCGCGAATTGCGGCGGCCCGGCTGGAAGAGGATGGGAGACTTACTGTCTGGGTGAACGCGCAAGCCCCCTTCCCCGTGCGGGCCGAGGTGGCAAAGCTGCTCGGGCTACCCCTAAACAAGGTCAGGGTGTTGGTTACGGAGATCGGGGGGGGCTTCGGTGGAAAGGGAAGCGGGATCACCTCAGGTGCTGCCGTGGAGCCTATCTGCGGTTTACTTGCTATTAAGGCTAAGCGGCCGGTTATGATCGTCCTCGACAAAACCGAGGAGACGATTTCCACCACAATCCGGTCGGGCGCGAAGATGTGGATTCAGACCGGAGTAAAGAAAGACGGAACGCTGGTGGCGCGCAAGGGTAAGGTGATCTATGACGCGGGCGCCTATTCAGGGTTCGGCGCACAGGCAGGGGGTAGGGCTTCACGGATGCTCGGTGGCTGGTATTTAATGCCGAATGTGCACATTGACGGCTATGTCGTTTACACCAACAAGCAGGTTTGCGGTCCAGTGCGTGGACCCGGCGGGCCCCAGGCGGCATTCGCCGTGGAATCCCACATGGATTCCATCGCCGCCAAGCTGGGCATGGATCCGGTGGAATTTCGTCTCAAGAATGTTCCCAAGACCGGCGACAAGATCGTCGGCGTGCCGAAGCTGCGGGACGTCTCCCTCGGTGAAACCATTCGCACCGCCGCCGAGAAAATTGGCTGGGGAAAAGTAAAGCTTGAGAAAAACCAGGGGATCGGTCTCGCCACCGGCTCGTGGATCGAGGGCGCGGGACCCGGCGGCGGGGCTATTGTTAAAGTCAACGAGGATGGATCGGCAACGGTTCTGATCGGCAAAGTCGATATGGGCACCGCCCCCCGGTTCGGAATTCCGATGATCGTTGCTGAGGAGCTGGGGATTTCCACCGACGATGTCGCGGTCATGAACGTAGATACGGACGCCAGCCCGTGGGACGCCGGAACCGTGGGGAGCCGCTCGATGTTGGTCTCGGGCAACGCGGTGAGACTCGCGTCCATCGACGCCCGGGACCAGCTCCTGCGGATGGCCGCGCGGCAGCTCGAGGCGAGGCCGGAGGATCTGGAGATCAAAGAGAGACGGATCAGGGTCAAAGGCTCACCCGCTAAGGCCATTTCTCTTGCCTCGGTCGCCGGCGCAGCCCACACCGAGATCGGCGAAGTCATCGGCAGAGGCAATTTCGACTCCAGGACCTCTCAGGCGGAGGAGAGTGAGCGCGGCAGCTCGCAGCCCTTCACAACGCACGCCGCCCTCGTCGAAGTCGATCCGAATACCGGCAAGATCAAAATTTTGAAATACGTGGCGGTTCATGATGTCGGCTTTGTGATTCACCCCAAGGCAGTGGACGGGCAGATCGAAGGCGCGGCCGCAATGAGTCTTGGCCAGGCGCTGTGCGAGCAGGTGGTGGTCGACGACCAGGGAAAAACCCT
>JBHHYX010000551.1:0-3101 GCA_046757765.1 Acidobacteriota bacterium
TCGGGATATTCGCGGCGGCGAAGGTGTCGTAGCGGCAGGAGTCGAGCGTGATGAAGAGGAAAGACGTGGGATGAACCATTCCGTTTTCTCCGTGCTTGTTGCCGAGCGGCGATAATAGTGCCTTTCCGAGAAATGGGAAAGGGGATTGCACCGGAGAGGGTTCGCTGATAATCAGGAGGCGTTTGAAGGAGTTACGGGTTGCGAATCGGCGTACTGACAGACGTGCTGGTGGAGGATCCCTGGAGCGGGATCGGGAACTATATCCGCTGTCTAGTACGTGAATGGAGTCAGGAGCATGAAGTGTGGAGTTTTGGGTCGGCCAGACGAGCGCCAGAAGGTGGCTTTTCCGGGCACGTCCAGGTTTCGCGCTGGCGATGGGGTTGGCGCCGGAGGCTTGAGTCGCGGGCGGATATTGTGCACGCACCCCGCCCGCATGTGCCGGACTACTTTTATGAGATTGAGAGGCCCAAGGTTGTGACCATCCACGGGGCCGGGCCGTTCGCGCTCCGGGACACATCCCTGGTACGGCCGCCGACTGAGCTGCAACGACACCTACGGGAACAGCACGAGAAAATTGATTTGTTCATTACCGTGTCCCAGTCCTCCCGCCAGGAGCTGATTGAGCACTATGGAATTGCGAAAGAGAAGATCGAGGCCATTTACCACGGCGTGGACCCGGCGGTGTATTTTCCTCCGGCCGACAGACAGGCCCTGCGGCAACGGGTCGCCGCGCGCTACAACATTCCCGGGCCCTATCTTCTGCACGTGAGCAACTACCGGCCGGTAAAAAACGGCGTGCGGATTGTGCAGGCTTACCGGCGGCTGGTGCGGCAAGGCAGAAGCGAGCTGTCGCTCGTGTTTGCCGGAGGTGCCTATTTTGGTTTTGAAGAAGTGGCGGAGGAAATTCGGAAGGGGGCTGACGGGAGAATTGTATGCCTGGGCAAGCTTCCCGAGGACGAGTTACGCGAAGTTTACCAGGGAGCGGAAGTATTTGTTTTTCCTTCGTTACATGAAGGGTTCGGTTTTCCGGCTTTAGAGAGTATGGCCTGCGAGGTGCCGGTTATCGTTTCGAATGTTTTTTCTCTTCCCGAGGTAGTAGGCGAGGCCGGGGTGCAGGTGGATCCGGAGAGCGTTGAAGCGATTGCCAAGGGGATTGTCCGGTTGCTAGATGACCGTTCTCTCTATGAGCGCTGCCGGCAGGCTGGCCTAGCGCGCAGCCGCGAGTTCTGCTGGGAGACCTGCGCGCGGAAACACTTGGAAGTCCTTGAGCGACTTCGTTGGCAAGTCGAACCAAAGCCCTCGCAGATTGGTGCCGGTTCCGGGGGCTGGCCGCGGCGCGCTCCTGCCAAGAAGGGTACGATTCGGCTGCATCTGCTTGGTCCCGGTTCACCGCCCAGGCAGGTTCTGAAAAAAATCCTGCCCGCTTCTTGGCGGAATGCTTTGCGACCGCTGGTGGATGGCACGGATTTCCACGCTTCGCCACGGTCCTGGTTTTCGCGGTACCGTGCAGATCGAGCGAGGCTGCGGGAATGGGTAGCTTATGAAGCGGGCTTTCATTTTTGGCGCGCGACACGCGGCCGAAGCGCTCGCTTGGAGCACCCCATCTTTATGGTTGGCTGTTCTCGCTCAGGGACAACGCTGGCGGCAAACCTCTTTGGACTCCATCGGGATGTTGTGCACTGGTCGGAAGCGCATGACATCTTGGATCCGGAAAATTACCGGGACTATGATGCTGACCACTATCGGACCGCCAGCGACGTCACATCGAAGGAAGCCGCGCGTCTCCATGCGCGCTTTGAGTATCATCGGCGGGTGCATGGCCGAAGGCGGTTTCTTAACAAGAACCCGCGCAACTCGGTACGGATTGACTATCTGCGCGCAATTTTTGCCGATGCGGTCTTCGTCCACGTGATCCGCGACGGGCGAGCAGTGGTGGCTTCCATGCTGGAGTTCATCCGTGCGCGACCTGCGCTGGCGCGCGTACCCATGCCCTTCGAGCACGTACCGAACTGGCGGACGATGCTGGTAGAGGACTTGGCTGAGCGGATGGCTCTGGAGTGGCAGGCCGTGGTGAGCATGATTCTGGGCAAGCGCGAAGAGCTAAAGCGTGCCTACCACGAGTTCAAGTACGAAGATTTGTGCGAGGAGCCGCGCGCGGTTATGACTGAGGTATGGCGCTTTGCCGGGTTGCGTGTGGACGAGGAGATTTTGACGCGAGTCCCAGAACGTCTGGAATTGAGGAACCACAAGTGGAGAAGCCAGTTGACGGCAGAGCAGATCGAGCGGATCACGCGCATTCAGTCTCGGCTACTTCGAGAGTTGGGTTACGAGGTGTAGTGTGGCTCTCAGCGAAAAAGCTCCCGCTCTGCGTGGCGCCATCAAGCCATTCGTGCCGGAGCCCATGAGGGCAGCAGTGCGAGGACTGCTCTACCGGAAGCGATTCCATTTGCACCCGGCGTTTTCGCGATATTTGCCGCGGGAAGGCTATTCGATTCTCGATTGGTTGGCTTACGAGTTGCACTTTCACCTGTGGCGGCTGACGGTTGGGCGGGGCTGTCGCTTGCAGCGTCCGATCTTCATGATTGGTTCCCCGCGCTCGGGCACGTGGCTTTCCGTACGGCTATTTGCGTGCCATCCCGACGTAGCCAATTTTTCCGAGGCGCAAGAAATCTGGGACCCCTACCACTATCTCGACCCGGACAGCGAGCACCATTGGACGGCGAAGGACGTGAAGCGGGAGGATGTTGTGCGTCTGCACGCTCGCTTTGAGCATTACCGGCGTTGGGAGGGAAGGGCGCGATTCATCAACAAGCATCCGTGGAGCTCGGTGCGGATTGATTATATCCGGGCGATTTTCCCCGACGCCGTATTTGTTCACGTCATCCGAGATGGGCGTGCGGTAGCAGCCTCGATGGTGGAGTCCATACGGGCCCGTCCTCACCTTGCTCACTATCCGATGCTTCTTGAACGTCCACCGAACTGGCGGGAGCTGGTGCGGGAGGACAAGGTGGAGCAGGTGGCTTTGCAGTGGCGGGCCATTGTGGAGTACATCCTGAGCAAGCGGGCGGAGTTAGGTACGGCCTACCACGAATTCAAGTATG
>JBHHYX010000552.1:0-3096 GCA_046757765.1 Acidobacteriota bacterium
AACCCTGGGCTGGAAGACACAATCCCTTCGGGATTGACGCCACCAGGCCCGTGGGGATTCCCTTGTCCTGCGCTAAACACGTACTTGCCCCGGTGGGGTTGGGAATCACGGCCTCTCCACCGCGCTAAGCCGTAGAGGAGAGAAAAAGGGGCGCAAGTTGACGTTTGACGGATTTTATTCACATAAAAGTCAATGTCCAGGCGAAGTTGAGATTGACTCGAATTACAAATGAATGCTTAACTGAGAAGCAGCGGTGGTGGACAAGAAGAGAATCGCGCCAGGAGGTGGGGCCTTCTTGTTCCAGAGAGCGGAGAGTACCCGGGTCCGGCAAACACCCAAGCTTGCCGGGGCGGAAGGGACCGCCAGCCGTTGCCCCGACTCCTGAATTCTCCCGTCCAGGACGCTTTCCAGCGTCCCGGAGACAGGCTGTGCCCTTGTTGCCGGCCATTTTCAGTCCGAGTTGAATTTATGCCAACTGCATCCCCATTCGGGGCGCGGTGGAGCGGCCGTCGCCCTGACTCCGATGCTCTCCGTGCGGGTCCGCGGGCATTCAGGACTGGTGGCGTTGTTGAGGCCGCCATCCTTGGCTGGACGGTATTCCCGGTGCCCGAAGAAAGCCGGTTCAAGAAATCATCCCGATCTGGAAGGGAGAAATAGAATGATAGAACTGAGCAAAGCGATTCGCCTCGTCGGCCTGTCCCACATGCGAAAACTGAAGCGGGGCTATGAAGTGGGCTGGGAAGAGATGTTTCGCGGCTACTTCTCCACCATGACGATGCAGACTCTGCTCAACGTAGGCTTCATCGATGAGCTGCTCCATGAGGGACGTGTGAATGTGAAGACGTTCGCGGCAGCCCGAAATCTGGACCCACGCATTCTGAAAGCTCTCTGCGAGTCTTTTTATTCCCTCAGTCTGTTCCAGAAAGAGGACTCCACCTACTCCCTGGACAGCAAAGGGGAGCTGCTGGTGGAAGTGTTGCGGGGCTGGTTCGATGTCAGCTATGGCTACAACGAAATCTTCCAATTCCTCGAACCGCTGCTCAGAAAGGAAAAGGTTTACGGCCGGGACTTGGGCCGGCGTTCGGATTTCGTGGCCAAAGGGAGCGGAGAGATGGAGAACTTTCTGTTTTTCCCCCTTGCCATCGATATCATCGCCCATGAGGGGTACGAGAAGGTGCTGGATCTCGGCTGTGGAGACGGCACCTTCTTGCGGGAACTCTGCCTTGTCAACCCCGACGTCACCGCGGTGGGGATCGATCTGGCACCGGAGGCGATTGAAGACGGCAAGAGGCGGGCGCGGGAAGCGGGTTTGCAGGACCGGATCCATCTCTTTGCCAAGGATGTCTGCAAGCTGGAGACCGTTCCGGAACCGATGGAAGGGGTGGAGGCGGCTACCATCTTCTTTGTTTTACATGAGATACTCCATGCTGGAGAGGAGAAGGTCATCGAGTTTCTCAGAAGCTTCAGATCATTGTTTCCGGGAGTCCCGCTGATTGTCTTCGAGGCGCTCCGTCCCACTGCGGAGGAAATGCGGAAAAGACCGGGTATTGCCATTTATTACTTTCTTTACCACGACCTGTCGAACCAGAAGCCGGCGACTCCAAAGAAATGGCGTCAACTCTTCCGGGACGCCGGCTTCCAATCGGTTCAGGAACGATTTCTGGGCTTTGCCCGAGCTGGGATTTACATCATCCGATAGCCCTTATCCAGCGCTCCAAATTCCAGGCCACCTCTGAGAGAGCGACTACCTGATGGCAAAGCTGTTGATGACCGTCTGGCCTTTTCCCACCCATCTACAGCCCCAAATCGCAGTCGCGCATGCACTGCGTGAGCGCGGGCACGATGCCGTCTTTTACACCGCTGCCTCAGCCGCCCCTTTGCTCGAGGGCGAAGGATTCCGGTGCTTTCCATTTCGCCGTCTGAACTGGTCCCGGGTGGAGGCGATCGTCGACGAGCTGGTCTCCCAGCCCAAGCGGACCCTGGGGACAAGAACTCTCTGGCGCAGGTTTCTGGTGGACACCCTGCCCGATCAGCTGGAAGATCTCGAGCCTCTGGTTGGCGAGTGGCGGCCGGATGCAGTGGTCTGTGACCTTTCCATGTGGGGGCCTATCCTCTTTTTGAACGAAGAGTGCCGACTCCCGGTTGCCGTGCTGTCACACCTGGCCTATTGCCTGCTGCCGGGCTCGGAGGGGCGGGTCCCGGGGGTGGCGATCGCCCGCAAGGAGAAAGGGCGAAAGGGGTTGCGGGCTCGCTTGCCCTCCTGGCTGATCCAGTGGCTGCTGCGCAGCGTTCCGCGGGCGGCCGACAGGCTGCGCCAGGACCGCGGCTTGCGACCGCTGGGAACGAAGGTGACGGAGTTCATCGGGACGATGCCGCTCTATCTGATTCCGGGAATCAGGGACCTGGACTATGGCCGGCACGATCTGCCGGCTTCGGTTCACTACGTGGGCCCCTGCCTGTGGAGGAACGGAAACGAGACGCCGCCCGCCTGGACCCGACAGTTGCCGCCCGACCGGCCTTGTGTCCTGGCTGAGGAAGGGGCGCTCTACACTCCCCAAGCTCCCGCACTGGAGGCGGTGGCCCGCGGGTTGGCGGAACTGCCTCTTCAGGTGGTTGTCCTGGCGGGCAAAGGTCGGCGGCCCGGGAGTCCAAGCCTGGGTCGGTTGGGGTCCAACGTCCGCTTCGAAGCCTGGACTCCCCTTCACCATGTCCTGCCTCTGGCGGACGTCGTGGTGACGACGGGCAACACGGAAAGCGTGCTGGCCGCTCTGATGGAGGGCCTGCCTCTGGTGGTCGCCCCCTCCCTCTGGGATCAAACCGAGGTGGCGCTGCGCATTGAGGAGGCCGGGGCGGGTCTCTGCCTCCGTCCCGGCGATTGCACCCCTGAGCACCTGCGGCAGGCCGTGGAGACAGTGAGGACGACCTCCGGTTTTGGAAGGAAGGCGCGACAACTGGGCGAGGCGCTGACGCAATGCGACGGGCCCGGGCGCGCAGCCCAGCTCCTGGAGGAACTGATCAGAGACGAAAGAACCTCCTAGTGGTGTAGCGAGCGACCTCATACCGCCGAGCGGCCATTGAGGTGATGATTTGGTTGCC
>JBHHYX010000553.1:0-3046 GCA_046757765.1 Acidobacteriota bacterium
CGGCCCTCAAAGTGGTCCCCACCGACGTCGTGCGGGCCGTGCGCGAACCAGCCTGTCACTCTCGCAATGCGCTTTCCAGGATCCCATCCAGACTTTCCCAGTCGATGTGGTTGGCCAGGATTGTCCCGTCCTTTCCTACGACGAAGTAGGTTGGCCATCCCCGGATTCTAAAAAGCCCATGCAGCGGGCCATCGGGCGCTTCCATGACCTGAGGCCAGGTCATGCCGAACTCCGCGACGAATCGCTTGATCTCGGATTCCGAATCCCCGGAGTTGATGCCAAGTATCGCCAAGCCGCGATCGTGAAATCTCTCGTATATTCTCGTGAGCCGCGGGGCTTCTGCTCGACACGGCGCGCACCAGACGGCCCAGAAATCGAGCAGCAACACCTTCCCACGGTAACTGGACAGTGGATGTGGCTGACCGTCTGTGTCCGTCAAGGAAATCTCCGGAAGCGGACTTCCCGGTTGCAGCGAAGGACGATCCGGCAAGGCATCTCCGACGAGCGCAGCCAGGCGAATTCCCCGCCCGTAACGATCGACTCGAAAGGAATACACAACGCCATCAATGCTCAATCGACCCTCGGAGACCTGGAATCTGAATCGTTTCCCGATCGGCCTGCAGCTGCCACCCCGAGTAGCGCGTCCCCCGGTACTGAACAATGGGAAAGGCGAGGATACGAATACGGCGTCCGCCATCAGAAGTATTCAGCGCGTTTGCGGATGCAGAGGCCATGAGCAAGTTCTGGTTCACGCGACGAGATAATGGCTTGAAAGAAGGGGAGACAATTCCGTGGTTTATTGGCAGTGGCGAGACAGCAGTGTCATTCAAGATACGAGTCAAAGAGCTGAAGCGTCCTGAGCGGATCGTGATCGAATGGGAGAACGGTGGAGAATATACGCAAGTCACGTGGTCATTCGAGAGTACTGCGGACAGTGATACGATTCTGACAATCGAGGAGTCTGGGTTCACCGGAAGCAGAGAATCGGTAATTCAGCGGGCCATAGACTCAACGGGAGGTTTCAACCAGGTCATCGTCGCGGCAAAGGCGCTAGTCGAGTACGGTGTTGGATTGAACCTTGTAGCTGACCACGCTTAAATCAACGACAACCGACGATGAATCCCACGAAAGTGAGAGGCCGATTAGCTCAGGGCCGCCTAACAAGCCGATGAAACTGCCGGTCGCCTACGGCGCCCGCAGCTTATCGGTAGGCCGTTGGGCCGACAGCTACAGCCGACTTAGGAGGCGATCGTAGTCCGCATGTCCCCCGATCCAGAACCACGTGGCCTCGTCGTGCTCCACGAGGGCGACCGCGCGGTAGCCGAGAGTCACGCGCACGGAGTAAACGGGTTCCCGGTCATGGACCTTCTTGAACTGGAGGCTGGGGTGCGCGCGGTTCTCGCCAAAGAGCCGGTAGGCTTTCCGGGCCGCGTCCCGGACTTCGGGAGGCAACGCGCGGTACGCTGCCCAGAAGCGCGGGGTCGCAGTGGACCTCACAGCTTCTCGGGGTCGAGGTCGGTGGCGCGGCCAGCAGTGCGTTCAGCGCGGGCTTCGGCGGCGAGCTTCCCCAGCGCATCCTGTGAGGCAGCGAACTGCTGCGCCCAACGCTCTTCGTCGCGCAGTTCGTCGAGTAGCCAGCGTCCGACCCGATCTTGCTCTTCGGGTGGCATGGCTGCCAGCTTCGCGATCGCAGCGTCGAGGGTTTGCGTCATGCCTAGAGTATACCAATTTTCTGTTGGGCGGCCCAACGAATTAAGGATTGTTGGCGCGCGCAGCCGCGACAAAATCCGGGGTTGAAGTAAATCCTGGGCACGGTTGCGGTCGCTTGGAATTTCAATCGGTTTCAGAGAACAGGTGAGCAGCTCTGGCTGGCTGTGAGGCGAGATCCGGAGGGCCCGGAGGGCGTGGTAGCCGGGTGGGGCGAACGGCAGAGAGTGTCCACTGGGGAGTCTGGCGCGCCAGCGAGCAGACGGGTGGGCACTGGGCGCTGGCAAGACCGGGAAAGGTGATTGGATCCGGAGCGAGCAAGTCTGTCGCGGAGGAACCTTTCGGGAGGGGGGAAGGGTCTGGATGCGGATCAGGTGGCCGATGCCGCAGTAGGGGCAGAGTTCGGGAGGAGGATCGGCGGGGGAGGGATCGGGCGGCGGTGGCGCGGGATCGACCTGCCGGGAAGCGGCTTGCAGTAGAGTCCTGGCTCGCTGGAGCTGGGGGCGGCAGGCGTGGCTCCAGAGGCCGTAGTAGCGGACCCTGACGCAGCCGCGGGGCAGCACGTGCAGCAGCAGACGGTGCAGGAACTCGTGGGCGGGCAGGGTCACTCGCCGCATGCGATGGCTGCGGGAGTCGCGGTAGCGGAAAGTGACCTGGCCCTGGTCGATCCGCTCCAGGCGGCTGTTGCTCAAGGCGACTCGAAAGATATAGCGGCCCAGATAGCCCAGCACTCGGCGACCGCGATCGGCGGGCTGGCAATGTACCACCCAGTCTCGCTTCCAGACCGGGGGTGGAGCCTGCGAGAGCAGCCCTTGGCGGGCCAGGGCGTGGCACAGCTTGGCTCGGAAGAGCACCGACAGGGCGCGGACGGGAACGAGGAAGGCCGGGTTTTTCGGCTTCACCCAGCCGTCGTCGGGAGCCAGTCCCCCGGCGCTCACCAGCAGGTGCACGTGGGGATGGTAGAGCAGCGTCCGGGTCCAGGTGTGCAGCACGGCCAGGCAGGCGGGACGAGCCCCCAGATAACGAGGATCGGCGGCCAGCGCCTGCAAGGCCGCGGCGGCGCAACGCAGCATGGCCCCGTAGTCACGTCTCTGGTGGGCGTAGGCCAGAGCGCGCAGGGAGTGAGGCAGGGTGAAGGTGAGCAGGTAGTAGGAGCAGGGCAGCAGGGCGGCTCCCTGCCGCTCCAGCCAGTCTCGCGACCGATCCCCCTGGCACTTGGGACAATGCCGATTGCGGCAGGAGTGGTAGGCGTAGATCTGCTCGCCGCAGTGATCGCACTGCTCGAGATGGCCTCCCAGGGCGGCCGTCCGACAGGCCTGGATGTCGCGCAGGGCTCGCC
>JBHHYX010000554.1:0-3025 GCA_046757765.1 Acidobacteriota bacterium
CCCGGGGTGAGCTGCGGAGGACCGAAGCCCTGGGGAGTCAGCAAGAGGGTTCCTGGATGGCGGTATCGGAGTACTCTGCTTCCAGATGAACCAGCAGGCGAGGGTCACCGGGAGCTGCGTGAGCCGGGCGTCGGCAAACTGCCCGGGCACGGCCTACCGTTCGCCCGGCACGACCTGGACCTCTCGCCGCTCACCACCCCGTAGAATCGTCAAGCTGACCGGCGAGCAGGTCGCCCTTTCGGAGCCCCGCGCGGTGGGCCGGGCTGTGCACTTCCACCGAAACCACTTCGACCGCTGTGGTGGCCGTCAACTCAAGCTCGCGCTGAATCCGGCGCACAATCGGTCGGACCCGCCCGGCCGGACCGGCCCAGCGCCCAAAAGTGTCGGCACGCTATCTGTCCCTTCGCTCATGGTGTGATCTGGCCTCCTTTCTTACTGAGTGGCACTTTCTGAATGAAGTCGAGGATCCTCGCATGGGGGTATCTCCTCAGGCCGAGCGCTTGACGAGCATGGCAAAGATCATGAAGTGGGTGACGAACAGGGCAGGTACCACAAAGGTCGGGATGTACCAGGCAGAGCCCATGTGGGGGGCCGCGTCGAGCCGAGTCCCCTGGAAGAAGGCGTATACCAAATCTAGCGTCCCGATGATGTTGCAGAGCCAGGTCAGGGGGAGCGCGAGGGGCCAGCGGGCGCGGAGCGCCACGATAGCGAGGAGCGCGAGCAGCCCTGCCAGGAGATCGCCATACGCGGCGGGGAACGCGAAGGCCGACGGCAAGGTGGGCGCGACCACCGCCGGGACCAGAAAGACCAGGCCGATGTGGCGGAAGACGTGGAGGAAGAGCAACGGGATCAACGCGTCATGAAGTGGCAGCGCAGCCAAGCGCGGCGCCACGTACCACTTCGCGATGAGTGCGTAGCCGATCAGGCTGAGCACCACTTGGAGTCCGAAGATTTGAAAGTTGTCCATCATCCGCCCTCCTGTGGTCGATCTTCCTCACCGATCGATCCCTCCCGACTCCTAGCGATCCATTCCCCCTAGTTCCTAGAAAGTCGGTGCAGATCCGGGGAAAGTTCCGCCACACTCCGAGATAATCCACAGCCGGCCTCAGAGCCCATGCTTCAGCTCGGCAGTGAAAGCGCATCTTATTAGTGTGCAACTATCTTCAACTCCGGCCGCTTGCCCTCAATCGTCAAAAATGCCGTGAGCGCGCTCGCCAGCACCAGCCCGGCGGCGACCAGCATGACCAAGCGAAAACTGTCCACGAATGACTCGGCGATGGATTGCTCGAGAGCCTCTCTTACCTCACCACTCACGCCGGCAGGGACCTCTATCCCGGCCAGCTTAATTCGCTGCTCGTCAAGCATTTGTTGCACCTCGGGCACGATCTCAAGTGTCGCCAGGCGACGGTCTAGGCTATGATTGAAGGCGCTCAAGACCAGAACGCCCATGACCGCGACGGCGAGCAGCCCAGCCGTCCGGGACACGGCATTGTTGATGCCCGAGGCGACGCCGGCGTGCCGTCGCCCCACCGCGCCCATCACGGCTGTCGTGAGCGGCGCGACGCTCACCGCCATGCCCAGACCCAACACTACTATCGCGGGGAAATAGGTCGTCCAGAAACTGCCGCCGATGCCTGGTACAGCAAACAGGAGATACCCTATAGCGGCGATGACCGGGCCGAACATGAGCGGAAGTTTTGCGCCGTATCGATCTACCAGCCCGCCAGCTAAGCGCGAGAGCAGGAACATGATCAGGATGAAAGGTAGAAAGGCGGCGCCGGCAGCCGTCGCAGAGTACCCCTGCACCTGTATCAGATTGAAGGGGAAGAAAAATAAGGCCCCGGTCAAGGGGGCGTACAACAGGAGCGTCACCAAATTTGCCCCGCTAAAGGTCCGCGACCGGAACAGAGGGAGGGGCATCATCGGCGCCCGGCTGCCGGCCTCCACGACGAGAAACGCGAGCAGCGCGACGGCCCCGCCTACCAGGGCGCTGAGCACCACGGGGTGGCTCAAGCCCAGGTTGGCCGACTCGATCAGCCCGTAGACGACCCCTCCCAGGCCGGCAGTTGCCAAAAGCGCCCCCCACCAGTCCAACTTGACGGCCCCTTCGTCATCACGGCTCTCGGGCACACACCAGAAAAGAATACTAACCACGATCACCGCCAGCGGGACGTTGATAAAGAAGACCGAGCGCCAGGAGACATTCTCAATCAACCAGCCACCCAATACCGGACCCAGGGCCGAGGTAATCGCCGTGAACGCCGACCACGTCCCGATCGCCCGCCCGCGCTGCTCCTCACTGAAAGAGGCGCTGATGATCGCGAGACTGCCTGGCACCAGCAGCGCGCCCCCGACCCCCTGAACCGACCGGGCGATGATTAGGTGACCTACGTCCGGCGCAAGCCCCGCCCACACCGAGGCCACCGCGAAGAGCGCCACCCCGCCGGCAAAGATGCGCCGCCGCCCAAAGTGATCGCCCAGCGATCCACCTACCATAATTAGGGCAGCAAGGAAGAGGGCGTACGCTTCGACGATCCACTGAACACCGGCAACAGTCGCGTGCAGGTCTGCCTGGAGAACCGGCAGCGCCACGTTGACGACAGTGCCGTCGATAAAAGCCATGCTCGATCCGAGGATCGTCGCCGCCAGGACCCACCTTCCGACAACTTCACCGCAAGGAGTGGTATCCAGCGCGGACCGGATCACGCCCTCATCGCATGGCGGCTTGAAAATATTGGCCAACTCTCTTCTCCCTCTGGTCCCCTCACAGGGTCCTATACCACTTGGCCAGTTCTGAACCGATCAGATGGGGATTGTCCTCTTGTAGCCAGTGAATCCCCGGCCCGATGTCTACCGACTTCAGATTCTTCAGATTCTGCTGGCACCACTGCACCATTGGCGCTGGTATGAAGAGACCTGGCGTAGCATAGAAGAGGAGCTTCGGGAGGTCCGACTGCTGGAGTTTCACTTCATAGCTCGTGAAGATCTCCACAACATCAGGTGGTCTACCTTCAATGGGAATCTC
>JBHHYX010000555.1:0-2971 GCA_046757765.1 Acidobacteriota bacterium
GATGTGGGCCTGGCCTGAAACTCACGACCGGTCGTCTCGTTGACAATCCCTCCGCCTTCGATGTCCACCCGGAGGATGTCGCCGTCGCTGACTTGGTCCGTGATCCCCGGGAGCTCGAGTATCGGCATTCCGATCTCAAAGCCGTTCCGATAGAAGGTACGGGCGAAGTACTCGGCAAGAATGCAACCGATCCCTGTCCGCTTCAGCGCCTTGGCGGCCACCGCGCGGCCGGAGGATTGGCCGAAGTGCTTTCCCGCGACCAGAATGTCACCCGGCCTCACCTTGGACGGGAACTCGGGGTTGCAGGTCTCCAGAACGTGCTTGAGGATTTCAGGAAAGGGACGCAAAACCAGATTTGAAGGAACGATCCGGTCCGTCGGAATATTGTCTCCGAACTTCCAGCAGCGACCTCGTGCCTGCATGAGCACCTCCCTTGAACTACTCCAGGAACTGTCTAGGGTCTGCGATCGAGCCGGCAACGGCAGAGGCGGCCACGGTCAGGGCCGAGGCAAGGTACATCTTGGCTTCAGGGCTTCCATTGCGGCCCGGGAAGTTCCGGGCCTGGGTGGAGATCATCGACTCGTCGGCAGTCATCGCCCCCATGTTGTACGCCTGATTCGACCCGGTGCTTGGCGGAAACCAGGTGGCGCCGGCCTCGTGCAGCAGCTCTACCAACCCCTCGCGTATCGCTTGCGTGAAGACAGCCCGGCTGGACGGTACAAGATTGAACCTGAGGTCGCGGTGCACTTGCCGCCCTTTCAGGATCTTAGCTGCGAGCCGAAAATCCTCCAGGCGTCCGCCGCCGTGCCCACCCAACTCGGTCCACTGGACCGGGACCCCCCGCACCTCGGAGACAAGTTTGACATTTCCCACCGTCGGTGGGCACGCCACCTGAGGCTCAAGGTCGCTGATGTCCCAATCCCAGACCGCCTCAAACTCTCTGTCTGGATCGCCCTTCAGCACGTCGAAGGGTTTGTCGGTCACGCTACGCACAAAGGCGAGGGTCTTCTCGTCAACCTCGATGTACCCGCACTTGGCCCCCACGTCCACCACGATCAGTGGAAAGAGCCAGCGGTCCCAGAAATCCAGGCGCTCGATGTACGGTCCGGTGAATTCCAGCGCCTTGTAAATCGCGCCGCCCTCGCCGATCTTGCCCAGGAGCCAAAGCGCCGCATCGCGCGGAGTGACTCCGGGCTTGTGTGTTCCGCTAAGCCTGACCTGAATCGCCTCGGGAACCTTGAACCAGGCCTTCCCGAACGGCATGACGGTTCCCGCGTGAGAGTCATTCCCGAGACCGGCAGAGAAGCATCCCAGCGCGCCGTGCACGGGTGTGTGGCTGTCAGAGCCGACGACCACGGTACCGGGCCGAATGAATCCGTTGCGAACCATGACGTGGTGCGTGTTTCCGTTGCCACAATCGAAGAGGTTGATCCCCCAGCGCCGGGCGAACCTTCGGTTCTCTTGGAGAATACGAGCGCTTTCCTCAGTCGGCGGAGAGAAGTGGTGGTCGAAGATCATCACCACGCGCTCGGGGTAACGCATCGGCCGACGTACCTCGCGCTCGAAAACCGGGGCGGTGAGGTAGCCGCTCAGGTCGTGCAATAGCAGGGCGTCCACATTGGCCACCACCACTTCGCCCGGCGCGACCGTCTTGCGGCCACTGGCCCGGGCGAGAATCTTCTCGATCATGTTCACGAAATCAACCGTTACCGTTGCTCACCTGGAGTGTCAAGAGCAATGCGTAGCTTCTCGACTCTCCGCTACCGGCATCATTCAGGCGATACCTGGCTAGACAGCAATCAACTCGGTGCCGATGCCCCCCATCGATTCCAACCCGCTCGATGTCACCCTATACGGAGATGCCAACAGGGCACTCCCACATTCCTTACCCTGAAGACAAACGCGCAAGGTGAGAACCATTCCTTTACTGATTTCAGGGCTCCCCTCCTTCCCCAACACGGGCTCCTCTACCAGGTCCAGGCCAATTCCGTTGCCAACCCCATAGGGGCGGACGGAATCCCTCGCACTGGCAGAAGGTAAGAAGTCACTTATCCATGAATCAACGGAATTCGCTCTCGTCCCCGGCCTAAGCCCTTCCTGCAACTTGAGATAGAGTTTCTTTGCCATTCCGTGACTCTCGATCACATCCTTACCCGGCTTGCCGAGAAAGTAGGTTTGACCCAGCTCCGCCCAATAACGTTGATAAGACATGGCCATGAAGATGAGTATCCCCTCTCCCTTTACAGTGGCCGTGGGACCAACGGGCCGTAGGCCCACCTCAGGCTGGGACGAGCGGGCAATGAGAAACCTGAAATCTTCTGCCCCTTGGCCCCTTGCCACGCGCTCCGCTAGGGCCATGATTTCATATTCTTTACGCCCCGACCTCAACTCCTTCTTTAGCAGCACGAAGGCCTGGGTCAAAATCTCGGCCGATTTTTTGACCAGGGCCACTTCACCGGATGACTTGGTGAGTCGAAGGGTGCCCAGCAGGTCCCCGCAACGAATCATTTCAACCCCTTCGAGGTCTTTGATTAGACCGGTCCACTGTCTGGCACCGAGCTGCTCTTCGACCGTCACAAGGCCGACCCTTTTAGGCTGGAGACCTCTTGCCTTGAGCACCCGTGTCAGACCTTGAGCGAACTGCCCTGTGGAGATGACCTCGCCGATCCAGGTCAGGGTGCGGGAAAAGGGGTTGTTTCGGTCCGGCTCCTGAACCACCAGCGCCGGTTCTCCCGCGGATGGGATAATGGCCAGCGCACCGCGATTTTTGGGCATGAAGTGACTCACATATGCGAGGTTTCCAAATTTCCACGAATCACCATAGACAAGGAGCAAGTCCAGTGATCGCTCCCTCATCCCTTTCCGAATCTGTTCCAGGCGATTCTGAAATTCCTCATCCGGAACCAAAGACCGATCCCAAATACTACAACCGCGATTCAGGACAGTATGCAGCGTATCCATAGAACCTAAC
>JBHHYX010000556.1:0-2964 GCA_046757765.1 Acidobacteriota bacterium
GTGTGGTGTGAATTGTTATCCAACGCGCAACTTGACCATTTTGTGAACTTGTTTCCGGCCTAGCTCTGCTAGGCCGGATTTCTCACACTCGATCGTAGCGAGGCGGTGAAGATGCGCGTGGATACAAGGCGTAGCGACCGAGGGCCCCGCAGTCGCACTGGACAGTACGTCGAGGAGCCCGACGGAGCGCAACGCAGTAGACGCGGGCATATCCGCCGCCGTAGTAGACTGGGTGTGAGAAATGCGGGCTAGGGCCAGGTCACTGAACCACGAACGTGAGTGAGTGGCCATCCGGATTGGCCGGGCGCTGACGCTTCGGTTCAGTTTACAGAGCCGGGGCAACGGCGCGCACGTTGTCCCTGCAACGCCTCTGAGAGTCACAATTCTCAGAATTCGGCGGCCGCCGGGTAGCCAGCCTTCGCGGCATAAAGAACCCCCACTCGGAATCGCAACCCGTTACTCGGACCGGCCGCTGGTAGAATCATTTCTGGCAGGCGGACTCCCAGGCCGGGCCGCCGGTTTCCCACCGGTGCTCGAGCCGGGCTACGCCGGTTTCCGCCCCTGTCTGTGTCACAAGAAAAGGCTCGACATTCTCCCATATGTCGTAGGCCTGGAGGCTGTTCTGGTCGGTCGTAATCACGTTGAATGAGAATCGACCCGAGAGGAGCGCCAGGTTGGGAAAGACAATGCTGGTAGTGTAGCAACCGGGTGCGGTCTGCCTGAGCTTAATCCGGTCAATGCTACTGGCCGCAGTGTAGACATGCACGCCGTCGTTGCGGAGGAGGGCCACACCTATTCCCGGCTCGCCCCGGAACTGGGGTGAAAAACGGGCCCAAATATCGAGCCAGAGGGTGTCTCCCGTCTTGAACTGGACCGGCGCCGGGGCCACTCGGCCCCTCAGGCGTACTCTTTCGATCCAGCAGACCAGCGGCTTGTGCCTCTCGCGGCCGGCTGGGAGGGGTGAGCTGTCCGCCCCCTCGGCGTTGTTTTCGCCGCCTCGACAATAGTCGTTGTAACGACCCACCACTTCCGAAGCGGGTCCCAAAGCCCTGACCTCGCCCCTGTGCAGCCAGATGGCCCTCCCGCACAGGGCCTTGACCTGATGCAGGTTATGGGAACAGAAAAGGATCGTCTTTCCCCGCTCACGGAAATCCAGGATCCGGTCGGTGCACTTCTTCTGGAAGCTCTGGTCACCCACCGCCAGAGCTTCGTCAATCACCACGATGTTGGACTCGAAACCAGTGGCCACCGCGAAGCCAAGTCGTACGTACATGCCGGAAGAGTAAGTCTTGACAGGCTTGTCGATGAAATCCTCGAGTTCGCTGAATCTGATGATATCGGTTTCCCGGGCGGCGATTTCCCTGCGGCCCAGCCCCATCAGAGCCCCACTGAAATAGATGTTCTCACGACCCGTGAATTCGGGATGAAACCCGGTCCCCAACTCCAGCAGAGCGCTGACCTGTCCTTGGATCTCCAATGTTCCCGAAGAAGGGAAGGTTGTGCCCGTCAGGATTTTCAGAAGCGTGCTCTTTCCCGCCCCGTTATCACCCACCACTCCAAAGGCTTCGCCCGGCTCGACTTCAAAAGTGACGTCCTTGAGAGCAGTCAACTGGTGATGGGAGGGAATCCGGAAGAGGATCTCTTGCACCAGAGCCCGAGGTCCCCAGTATAACTTGTAGACTTTGGAGAGATGCTGGGCGCAAATAATGGACGTCTTCATGAGCGATTGCTCGAGCAGCGAGTCTCCGACTTTCAAGCTCCCGTTGCCACTTGCGGCAACTCTCGAACGGTCGCACCTCTCGCCGGGTCGATTCCTCACAATAGCCGGGTCAGCGCCAGTAGGCAAGGGGGGGATCCGGGGGAAATCTCAAGTTCCAAGCATCAAATCTCAACAGACCTCAATTTCCAACGTTCAAAAGGTCCAAACGGGGGCTGAATCGTGAGTTGGGAATTGTTTGGTGCTTCCCGGCGGTTGAAGTTATCCTTGTAGGGCTGAAGCCGGGAGCGATTCTTGGGCAGGGCGTGTTCATCTGGATGTTGCGTTTAGCCCATATTCCTCACACCCCATCTACCGCAAAGCCGGAATCCTCTCCGCTGACTGCGTTGCCCGCCCTCGGCCTCCTCAACGTGGTGCACGACTACGCCTCCGGGGGCCTCGGTGTAACGCCTTGTCAGCACGGCCCTTCCGGCTTTTCGCTACGACCAGGTGTGAGAAATCCGGGTTAGGGGACAGGGCAAACAGAGGTGAACCTTTCCATTTCGACAAGGAGGGAACTCATGCCGACCGGGGCACCCAACTGTGACGTGGCCATCATTGGAGGAGGTCCGGCTGGATCCGGGACCGCCGCTTATCTGGCCAGAGCCGGTCTCAACTGTATTGTGTTTGAACGGGAACTGTTCCCTCGGCTCCACGTGGGGGAGTCGCTGGTCCCGTCCTCCACACGGGTCTTCAAGGAACTGGATTTCCTGGAGCAGATGGAGGAGAACAGGTTTCCTCACAAACATGGGGCGGTGTGGACGTCCGGCTCTCGTTCTCGAATGTACCACCATGACTGGGAAGGGCTGGAGACGGACTGCCAGGCAGCAGTCCGCTTTGAAGAGCGGGCGCAACCCGGGGTCGATCGTAACTATACCTACCACGTCGACCGGGCCAGGTTTGACCTGTTGCTGCTTCAGCATGCCTGTAAGTCAGGAGCGAAAGTCTACGAGGGCATCCAGGTGTCCCGGGTGGAGTTCTCAGAGAACGATTTCCCGCGTCTTCGATTCTCATTGGGACGCAAGCGAGTCGGACTGACCGCGCGAATGGTGGTAGACGCCAGCGGGCGCCGTACGATCCTGGGCAATCAACTTCGTCTCAGGGTCCACGATCCGGTCTTTGATCAATACGCCCTCCACACCTGGTTCGAAGGTTACGATCGGAGTGTTCTGGCGGCGCAGCCGGAAATGAAGGATTATATCTTCATT
>JBHHYX010000557.1:0-2961 GCA_046757765.1 Acidobacteriota bacterium
TGGGCAACATCCGGCGGATCACCATTGAACTCAAGACACAGCAGACAGCGGGGGGCAGGCAAGAGACCTTTCCCCTGCGTACCGATACCCGATTGAGGAACCTGCAATAAATGAGGAGGCTTTCATGAGGTGGATGAAGGAGCAAAGAGTGGGATTTCACAAGCGGACAGGGGAAAGGGGGGCGGCCCTCGTCGTTGCTCTTCTGGTGATGGTCGTCCTTTCTCTCCTGGGGATCGCCTTTCTCAGCGCCTCTCTCACGGAGAGCAACATCGCCTCGAACGAAGCCGACTCGGCGAAGGCCTTCAACCTCGCCGAGGCCGGACTGGAACGGGCGAAGAGGACTCTCAAAATGTCCACCTTTTCCAGTTTGAATGCTTTCCTCCCCGCGGCAAACACCGACGCCGGTGAACCCGGGCCTTTCCTCTTCGGCCAGGCGAATAACGATGACAATGCACTTGGAGAGGGAAATTACATTGTCGAGATCTCCGACAATAACGATGACGGGAATCCCAACAACGACATCGACGATGTCGTATTCGTCACCTCCACGGGCTCCGTCGGCAATGCCCAGCGACGCGTCGTCGCCCTCGTTACGGTTCCCCTGGTTCCTGACCCTGAGGGATCGGTGGAGATGATCGCTCCTGCGGGGGAGACTGAACTCGAACTGGAAAACAGCGCGGTCATCGACGGGAACGACTGGGACCCACCGGCCGATCTCTCCGCCTGCACATTAATCGCCAGCTGTGGGACGAACCTGACCGCGATCGATCCTACTGCCAATCCCGCTGTGGCCGGGACTTCTGTGAATTCTTTAGACAACGAGGTGAAAGTAACAGCTCCCGCGGCCATCTTTGGGAATCCTCCGACAGAATTGAATGGCACCCTCTCTGACACTCCGTGGAATAACCTTGTCGACCAGCTGATTGCTCAGGCCGACCGGAACCTGACTGTCCCAGAGATTCTCATAGGAACTTTCACATGGGGGACCCCGTCCGCTCCCGAGATCACCGTGATCAGCAGTCCAGAAATCAAAATTAAGGACCCAACCACCTCGGTGAATGGCGCCGGCATTCTCATCATCGATGACCTCGGAGAACTGAAACTGGATCACGGAACCCTCAACTGGCAGGGCCTGATTATTGTCCGCGGGGACGAGGGACTGGAGATCGAGTTCGAGGGTGATACCGACGCCACGGCTCGCATCTTTGGAGCTATGATCGGGACGGTATCAGGCATAGATCCAGAGATGGAAATGGAGATCGAGAATCCCAACTCCTTTATTAAATACAGCAGCTCCAGCATTAACATGGTCCGGGGCTTTCTTCCTGTGACTGTTCAAAGCTGGCAGGAAGTCCCCATGTAATACGCTCTTGGGAGATGGTATTACGGCGGCAGGGCAAAGTGGGGGCTCTTTGTTGTTTCACCGCCCCCCGCAGTGGCACAAGCGCATAGGCCCTCGCAATAAGGAGAGACCCGTATTATGAAGACAAAAAAACTGACCATCAGTACGTTAGTACTGCTGGGTGTATTGGTGCTGGGGAGCGGCTCAACGGTCACCGCTGCCCCCCTGGTCACCTCGGAGGCCAAGCTGACCGCCCGTGACGGTGCGGCCGGTGACCGGTTCGGATTTTCCGTCGCCCGCAGTGGGGACACCGTTGTGGTGGGGGCTCAGCTCAACGATGATGGAGGCCGCGATTCCGGCTCGGCCTATGTCTTCCAGCGCACCGGGACCACCTGGAGCCAGCAGGCCAAGCTGACCGCCCGTGACGGTGCGGCGGGTGACCGGTTCGGAGCCTCCGTCGCCCTCAGTGGGGACACGATCGTGGTGGGAGCTTTGGGAGACGATGATGGAGGCCGCAGCTCCGGCTCGGCCTATGTCTTCCAGGGCAGCGGGCGGAGCTGGAGCCAGCAGGCCAAGCTGACCGCCAGTGACGGTGCGGCCCGTGACCGCTTCGGAGACTCCGTCGCCCTCAGTGGGGACACGATCGTGGTGGGGGCTCGGTCAGACGATGATGCGGGCCGCGATTCAGGCTCGGCCTATGTCTTTCAGCGTAACGGGACGACTTGGAGCCAGCAGGCCAAGCTGACCGCCCGTGACGGTGCGGCCGGCGACCTCTTCGGAGACTCCGTCGCCCTCAGTGGGGACACCGTCGCGGTGGGGGTTCGGTTCGACGATGATGCGGGCAGTAGCTCCGGCTCGGCTTATATCTTTCAGCGCAGCGAGCGGAGCTGGAGCCAGCAGGCCAAGCTGACCGCCAGTGACGGTGCGGCCGGTGACGGCTTCGGAACCTCCGTCGCCCTCAGTGGGGACACCGTCGCGGTGGGGGCTTTTGGAGACGATGATGCGGGCAGCAGCTCAGGCTCAGCCTATGTGTATGAATTGATGAGGAATGTGCCATTCGACGTCTTCATCATTGAGCGAGCCCGTGTGGAGCTTCGAGACGCCACCAAATATCGACTCGAGGTGCGGGGGAGATTTGTCTTGGGCGCCTCCAGTGATGGCATTGCTGTGCCCTATGAAGACGTAACCGTGACGTTCAACGCGTATAGCGAGACGATTCCCGCAGGCTCCTTCATCCGCGATGACGATGATGATGAGGGCTTCCAGTTCAACGGCGCCTCCGGCGGGATCACACAGATCAAAATCTGGAATGATGGGAGGTTCAGAGTCAAGGCCAGAGGCTTAGACTTGAGCGGGATCGACCTCACGAACCCCGTGCCGTTCTCCTTGCAGATCGGCGACGATCTTGGTGTAGCGGAAATCCCGTTCGATCACAAAGGCCGCTGGAAGCAGAAAGCTGCCCGGTCGGGCCAACGTGACCGATCGGAAGACTAACCCGTCTCGGTATTGAGACGAGGAGTGATAAGGCGATCGCTATCATCCCGGTCGACGAGGGACCCACCGGGGTGGCCGCTGGCATCGTACCCACACGATAGGCGACTTTCCGCCTAGTCCTCTTT
>JBHHYX010000558.1:0-2959 GCA_046757765.1 Acidobacteriota bacterium
GGGCGCGATTGGGACGAGAGGGCGTCGGTCCGGCTAGGTCCATCCCCCCTGGAATTGGGTTCACGATCACAAAACTGCGCTCCCGTTGAGGTATAATGGGATTGATGTTGAGGACGTTGTTCTTACTTGTCGCACTCCTTTCCTGTGGGGTCCTGGCTCAGGAGCCCAAGCAGGAGCCCTCTCTGGTTGAATTGGCCCGTCAGGCACGGCAGAAACAGGCGAAGCTGGAAAAGCAACCTCCGGTTCTCACCAACGCGGATCTGAGACGGCTGCAAGGGGCGAAAGTGACGACGGGGACGGCGCCTCCGCCACCAACTCCGGCGATGGCTGAAGCCGCCCGGGCGGGTGCGCCCGCTTCAGGGGATCTTTCCGGGCAGGACTTGGAACAGTTTCGGGCCGGCCTGGCGGAAGCGGGTCTCAATCTGAAGAACACTCTCAATCAGGGACTGGTGCTTCAGCTGCGGATGAACAACCTTCAGAACGCCTACTTGAGCGAATCCGACGGCTCTACCCGCCAGCATTTCCAAGCCCAGCTGCAGCAGACTTTGCAGCAGATCTCCCAGAACAAACGGTCACAGACGCAGGCTCGAAAAGTGCTGGAAGCGATGCAGAAGAACGCGCGCGCCAGCGGTCTGCCGTTGCGGATGATCAAGAAGTTGACCGGAAAGATTCCCAAAATGGAAGATATCCTCAGCCCCTCCAAGGGACCCGACGAGCCCGACTCACACTGAAGCCGTTCTCCGGGCACCATCAGCGACGCGGTTCCAATCTCACCGGCAATTCCTCACCAGGCTCCACGCCTTGACCCGTATTTCTCACACCCAATCTACTGCAGAGCCGGAATCATCCGCTGGTTGGCTGTTGCAAATCTGCCTTCCGATTGATCAGATCTGTCGCCGCGGAAGCAACGATTCAACCCTACTTTCTGGCCCATCAGCTGAACACGTACGGGGCGCTAGCCCCAGGTGCGAGCACGTTGGAAAAGGCGGTGAGCCCTGAAGGGGCCGGCTGAGAAGGGAAGGCCGGGGACCTGGCTTCCCCTTGGGCCGCCTCAGAGGCAGCGGCGGAAAAATCTGTGGGGAGAAGAGGAAGAAAGACACCACAATCTTGGCTTGCTCGATAATTGGTCGGGCCGTGGCCGTCCAGATTCCACCTGTGTGCTTGGTAGCGCGGATTTCTGATAGGATAGGTGTGTTCAGCGCGAGAAGGACAGAGGAGAAGTGGCTTCCATGAACGGTTTTTCAGACGAAGCGAAGATCCTGAAAGCTCTCAGTGGGGTTCGAGATCCGGATTTGAACCGAGACATCGTGAGTTTGGGTTTTGTCAAGGACTTGCAGGTCCGAGACGGCCGGGTGGCGTTTTTAATTGAGTTGACGACGCCGGCCTGCCCCGTGAAAGATCAATTGAAAACCGAGGCCGAAAGAGCCGTATCCGCTCTGGCAGGGGTCAGGGGCGTTGAGGTTTCGATGGGTTTCAAAGTGACCTCCCGGGCCCCGGCTGGGACTCGAAACTTGATCCCCAAAGTCAGTAACGCCGTTGCCGTGGCCAGCGGCAAAGGAGGGGTGGGGAAATCTACTGTGGCCGCCAATCTGGCCACGGCGCTTCAATCCTGCGGCGCCAGGGTCGGTCTCATGGACGCCGACGTCTATGGTCCCAGCATCCCCATTCTCATGGGCGCCACAGAGCAGCCCCAGATCACTCAGGCCGAACGAATCATTCCTCCAGTCATGCGGGGGGTCAAACTGATCTCGATGGGATACTTCCTGCCCCAGGACGAGGCGGTGATCTGGAGGGGTCCAATGCTGCACAAGATGGTTCAGGATTTTCTGGGCCTGGTGGAGTGGGGCGAACTGGACTATCTGGTCATCGATCTTCCTCCCGGAACGGGAGACATTCAGCTGAGCCTCTGTCAGACCATCCCTCTGACTGGTGCCGTGATCGTCTCAACCCCTCAGGATCTGGCGCTGCAGGTAGCCTCCAAGGCGATCGCCATGTTCCGGAAACTGAAGACCCCGGTTCTGGGCATTGTGGAGAACATGAGCTACTACTCCTGCGCCCACTGCGGCGAAAGAGACGATATCTTTGGTCATGGAGGGGTTCGGACAGCCTGTGAACGGCTGGGCTATCCTTTCTTGGGTGAGATTCCCCTCAGCTCCGTCATTCGGGAGCGAAGCGATCGGGGTGAACCGCTGACCCTGGACGAGGACCACTCCATCTATGCTCAGTCCTTTCGCAGTGTGGCCAGTGCGGTTGCGGCTCAAATCAGCATCGCCAACTTCAGGGACGAGCCCGCCTTGACCATAGAAGAGTAGTCGTCTCCATGGATCCCGTGCCGACTGGAATCAAGCTCCGAGCTCCTGGCGGGGTGGCCATAACCTGGCATGATGGCCACCAGGCCACCTACTCCTACGCCTACTTGCGAGGCAAATGTCCGTGCGCAACTTGTATCGACCGGCCTCCGGCTGTGGTTGAGGAGGGGCCTGGCTCCCTGCCGATTCTGGGTCAGGAGCCGATCCGAGTGGCCGGGGCCTCGCAGGTCGGTCACTACGCGATCCAGTTCCGCTGGAGCGACGGCCACGAGAGCGGGATTTACTCCTACGCCTATCTTCGCCAGATCTGTCCTTGTCCCCTATGCGCCAGAGCCCTTGAGTGAGGAGCAGGAATGCTGAGTAACTGGTCCCTTTTTCTAGTTCTTTCCCTGCCACTGCCGACTCTGGAGGCGGGCGGCCAGCCGCCTGTCCAGGCCGGCGACGACCAAGTCCGTTACCTGTCATCGATTCATATCCCACAGGGGGCGGTGGCAGGGGAAGCCGTCTGCATCCTCTGCTCGATCCGGGTGGATGGGAAACTGACTGGCGAAGCCGTAGCGGTGTGGGGGGACATCGTCGTTTCCGGCACTGTAGCCGACGAGGTGGTGACCGCCGGCGGAAACGTCCGGTTGCTTGCCGGCAGCCGGGTG
>JBHHYX010000559.1:0-2953 GCA_046757765.1 Acidobacteriota bacterium
CACTGGAAACTGGCTGGTAATGCGATACAGATCGTCTCTGAAACCGGTTGCCAGGTCGTCCAGAAGCTCGGAAAGCAGGATCGCCCGGTACCCGCCGGGGGGAAGCTGCAGCCGGTGGACTTCCTGGGCAATGGCCCCCGTGCCCAATCTTTCGATCGTGACCTCGCTATCGGAATTGCCAGTATTGACCATGGCGAGCCCGGTATCCCGCCCCAGGTGGGCGGTGAAGCCGGCTCGCCAGAAGGCACTTCTTGCCGCGGGGACGGCACTTACGGTTAATTCGGATAAGAGTTCAGTGGGATTGTAAACAGCCATTCGAAGAGACGCACCGATTACGCCGTCTCGAATCTGCAGTCGCGCCCAACCGGCCCCCGGCTCGGAAAAGCTCATTTCCAACCGCCGCGTTGCTCCCGGCTCTAACCGGAAAGAGGGAAGTTCGCGAATCCGAATTCCCGAGGCGCCAAAGAGGTCCAGGTCCACCGTGGCCGCCGTGGTCCCCGGATTGTGCGCCAGCAGAAAACTCGTGAAACTCAAGGACCCGAATCTGCCGCTCACGACATGCGGCAACCATAGCTGGTGAAACCCGGCGGGCCGGACCAGATAGGTGCCGCTTGCCTCCAGGGGCTCAGTGAAAGATTCAAAAGCACCTTGTCCTGAGTTGGTCAAACCCCAGACCCGATCGGGGAATCTGAAAAGAATCGGTTCTGGGCCGGCGGAACCGTCGAGACGATCCCCTGCCAGCAGAACACGCTCCAGGACACCACTGGCACGCCGCGCCCACAATCCCGGCGAGAAATCGGGTAGAGAACCCAGGAACAGCAGCTCGCCAAGGTCATTCCATCCGAAGTTGTTGGACAATCCCAGGCTCTCGAAAGGAGACGCCGGATCCAGCCGGGAATCACCCAGCAACAGCGCCGGTCGAGCCGTCGAGTTCTCCAGAAGAAAGAAAGCCCCACCCAGGCCCCGGCCCTGCACCTGGGCGAAGGCAGCCAGCTGATCCCGGCGGTTCATTCTGATAGGGGACATGGCTTGCGGGTCCGCTGTAAACTCGGCCACCTGGCTGATGGAGACCGACCCGTCCGGCGTTAACTCGTCACCAGTCTCCAGCATGGGGTATACCGTCTCCCCATCGAAGAAGAACAAACCGCTGATGGGGAAAGCAGGGGACCCGAGACCGGGAGGCCCCGGCCTCCAGCCAGCGGAGAAATCACCCTTCGCGAAATAGGGGAGGTAACGGCGCGAGGTGCGGGCCGGGCCGGTCAAAAGCAGCGCCTCGCGGAAAGCGCCGCAGCAGAGACTGGCACGAAGCAGAATGCTTCCGGCCGCGTCCGCCGCGATGGGTGACACTTCGTCCACCAGGTGGGTCTCACTTTCCGGGAGTAGGCGGCCGTTCAGCCCCAGGATCTCCAAAGCGCCGGAACGCCAGATCAGAGTCCGCAGACCGCCCGGCTCATTCTCCAGGCGGGCTTGAAAGGCAAGCTCGCCGGGAGTTCGGGGACGAGCCATCCGTTGAAAAGGCTGGGGCTCGAAGGGGGGAAGTGGAATGCTGATGTTGGCTCCGATTGTGACATTGAGCGTCCTGCCCCCGGGAGCCGCGTCCCCGTCAAGGGCAATCTTGGTGAGTCGCCCCGCGCGCCAGCAGAAGATTCCGCCCAGGCCCGAAGTCTGGGTCACTCCGAAATAGATCTCCCCAAACTCGGTGACGATGGGCCCGCTGATACCGACCACGGGCAAGTTCACCAAACCTGGCAAAGGACCCGGCCGGGTCAGGGAAACCAGCTCACCCTGCCGATCCAGGAACATCCTCGAGTCCGGCACGCCCGGTTCGCGTAGAAAGCGAACCTCGAAAGCGGTCTCTCCGGCCGAATTCAAATCGAACGCTCCCAGACTGTCGATCAACACTCCGTCCAGCATCTGCCCCCGCCGGGCGATCACGCGCAGGCCGGACCCGTTGTGGAGTAGAAGCTGGGCGCCTCTCCCTTCGGCTCTGCTCAGGAAAGCGGCTCGAGAGCCGGCAACAACGGGACCGGCCTGGCGCAAAGCTCCCGCCGGGATTGCATTGGTTTCCCCTGGAAGGCTCTCACCCTCGAGCAGGATCGGACGCACCGATTCCCCGTCCGCCTCAAATACTCCGGAAGCCTGGTTGCTCAGACTTGCCGTGAACACCACGCTGCCGTCTTCACGTGCGAAACGATTCGACACCCGGAACTCGGAGAAGGTGAGGCTCAACCCCTGAAAGGAAACGTCCGGCGCCGGTTCTCCCTGGCGCACCAGCCAGCGAAAGCGGCCGCCCTCCCACCTGAGGATGCCGCCACGTTGGGCCGCCAGAATTTGCCCCGAATCTGTCAGGAAAATCGTCGTGGGGACCGTGCCGATGGAAAACCCGGGAGGGCCGGTCTCCTCATTAAGCAAGGGACGAAGTCCCTGTTCATCGAACAGGAAGAGATTCGAGGAACGCATGCAGGGACCCTGGGAGGGAAGTTGACTACACTGCGAGGCAAAAAAGAGCATTTGCCCGGTGGCATTGCGCAGCAATCTCCCACTGGCTCTAAAGTAGGACTCTTCTCCGATCGACTGCCCCGGCGCCAGAAGCACTTCAACTTCGGTCGGGGCCTGGGCAATCAGACAGGTCGTTCCGAGAAGGAAACTGAGGGCAAGCAGGGACCGGGCTCTCACGAGCAAACCTCCGGATCAGAGTCTGGAGCCGCTCGCCTCCCCCTCGAGAGAGTATAGCCCGAGATTCCCGCGGACGCCAAGCTTGACGGGTGCGGTTTCACTTTGGAGGGGGATGGCCTCGGCGAGGGTCGTCTCCCTTGATCATCGACGATCAGGTCATGATCCACGTCAACCGCGGCCTGGAAAATGTCCTTTTTCGGCGGGTTCTCTTGAAGCCCGCAATCTAGTACCTACTTGCAGAAATACGAGTATGTTTGCGGATGGGGCTTGCGAGGCA
>JBHHYX010000560.1:0-2938 GCA_046757765.1 Acidobacteriota bacterium
TGCTCGGTAAACTGAACCGAAGCGTCAGCGCCCGGCCAATCCGGATGGCCACTCACTCACGTTCGTGGTTGAGTGACTTGGCGGCAGAATCGCTCAACCGATGGAATCAAAATTTTCGATATTTTGGTTAGGGCCTAGACGGCCCTAAGGACTCAGCCACGAGTCGGTATGTTTGCTCCAGCGCCCGGTCCAACTGGGACGGGTCCCGGCCGCCGGCTTCGGCCATGTCGGCTTTTCCTCCCCCGCCTCCCTTGACAATCGGTGCCAGTCTCCTGATCAGATCGTTGGCCTGAATGCGCTCGGTCAGATCCGCGCTCACCATAGCCACCAGGTTGACTTTGCCGTTTGCGGGCATGCCCAGGACGACAATTCCGGACTTCAGCTTATTCTTGAGCTGGTCCGCCAGAGATCGGAGAGAGCTGCGGTCCAGGTTTTCGACTTTCCTGGAGAGCACGCGGACTCCCTTGATCTCACGGGCTTCTTCAAGAACGGAGCTGGTTTCTTTCTGAGCCAGACGAAGCTGAAGCCCTTCCAGTTCTTTGCCGGCTTCCTTCAGTGCCCGGTTCATCTTCTCCACCGCTTCCGGGAGCTGGCTCCGTCCCACCTTGAGAGTCTCCGAGAGCCGTTCCAGCACGTCCTCACTGCTGAAGAAACGCTCCAGAGCGGCTTGACCGGTGACGGCTTCGATACGTCGTACCCCGGCCGAGACACTTCCTTCACCCACAATCTTGAAGAGCGCGATCTCTCCGGTGGAGGAGACGTGGGTGCCTCCGCACAGCTCCATGCTGAAACCGGGCACCCTGACCACGCGCACGCGCTCCTGGTACTTTTCCCCGAAAAGCGCCATTGCTCCTTCCCGGACGGCTTCCTCCAGGTCCCGGATCTCAGTCTGAAGCTGGATATTCTCCCGCACCTTCTGATTGACTCGTTCCTCGATCTGGCGAACTTCCCGCTGCGACATGGGCCGGTAGTGAGTGAAGTCAAAGCGGAGCCGATCGGGGGCCACCAGGGAGCCGGACTGCTTGACATGCTCGCCCAGCACTTCGCGCAAGGCCGCCTGCAGCAGGTGGGTGGCGGTGTGGTTGCGGGCCGTATCGGCACGGACCTCCGAAAAGACGGTGGAACGAACCCGATCTCCCCGGCGAATCCAGCCACTGCGGACTCGAACCCTGTGCAATCGCAGCCCGGGCAGGGGGGTGAAGGTATCTTCAACGCGGGCGTTGGCTGCCTCACTCTCAATGGTCCCCTGGTCCCCGACCTGGCCGCCCGCCTCGGCATAAAAAGGACTGCGGCTGAGGACAAGTTCTCCTTTGCAGCCTTCCTCCAGCTGGTCGACCGGACGGTTGTGACGCAAGATGGCCAACACGGTCCCTTCCACTGCAGCGATCCGGTCGTATCCAGTGAACTCGGTCCGCAAACTTTTCTCGGCCAGTTGCCGATAGAGTGGGGAGACCGCTCGATCGGTCCCTTTCCAGCTGGCTCGGGCTCGTTCCCGCTGCTGTTCCATCTCCTGGTAGAAGCCGGATTCATCGACGCCGAAGCCCCGCTCGGCCGCCATTTCCCGGGCCAGATCCAAGGGAAATCCATAGGTGTCGTGGAGTTGGAACAAATCCTTTCCGGCCACGACCCCCTTGTCTTGAGTCTGCTCGAAGACATTTTCAAGCCGCCGCGTTCCGTGCGTGAGTGTAGCGCTGAACTTCTCTTCTTCGTTCAGAACCACCTGGGCGGCATACTCACGGCCCTCTTCCAGTTCCGGGTAGGCGGACTTCATCAACTCACCGACCAGGGCGGTCAGGGTGTAAAGAAAGGGCTCTTCCCGTCCCAGCATCCTGCCGTGGCGCACCGCTCGGCGCAGGATCTTTCGAAGGACGTATCCGCGACCTTCGTTGCCGGGCACGACGCCATCGGTGATTAAAAAGGCACAGGCCCGGCTATGGTCGGCCAGAATCCGAAGGCTGACGTCCTTTTCCTCCGACTGGCCGTAGGAAACGCCCAGGAGGCGACAGGCTTCTTCGATGATGGGGACGAAGAGGTCGGTGTCGTAATTGCTGCTCACACCCTGAAGAATGCAGGCAATTCGCTCCAATCCCATCCCCGTGTCGATGGAAGGCGATGGCAGCGGCGTCATCGTGCCCGTTTCATCGCGGGAAAACTGCATGAAAACCAAGTTCCAGATTTCCAGATATCTGCCGCAATCGCACTCGGCCGTGCACTCCGTATGTCCCACGGGACTGGAGCCGAGGTCAAAGTGGAGCTCGGAACAGGGGCCGCAGGGTCCGGTCGCACCCATGGCCCAGAAGTTCTCGGCTTCGCCCAGCCGGTAAATCCAGTGCTCTGGAACTCCAATGTGAGTCTTCCAGAGATCAAATGCTTCCTGGTCCTCCTTGTAGACGGTGATGCGGAACCGGTCGGCGGGGAGCCCGTAAACGGCGGTGCAGAGTTCCCAGGCAAACTCAATCGCCTCTTTCTTGAAGTAGTCGCCAAAGGAAAAATTGCCCAGCATCTCGAAGAAGGTGTGGTGGCGAGCGGTTCGGCCCACCGTCTCGAGATCGTTGTGCTTTCCGCTGACGCGCATGCATTTCTGGCTGCTGGCCGCTCTCCTGCAATCGCGCTCTTCCAGGCCCAGGAAGACATCCTTGAACTGGTTCATGCCAGCGTTGGTGAATAAGAGGGTGGGGTCGTTTCCCGGAATCAGCGAGGCACTCTTGACTCGCTTGTGGCCTCGTTCTTCAAAATATTGCAGGAAGGTTTCGCGGATTTCGCTCGAAGTTTTCATGTCCGCTATCTGCTGTTTCAGACCAGTGCCGCCAAGGAACGGCCGCTCCCCCCTAACAATCGGTCCCCGCGGGCGAAAGTGTAAGACGGCGCTTCTATCGCTACCCCGCCACGCACGTCCCACATGGAGGTGCATCAGAGTCGGGCCAACAGCAAAACCTCT
>JBHHYX010000561.1:0-2936 GCA_046757765.1 Acidobacteriota bacterium
CAAGTACTTACCCAGACCTTCCAGCCCTTGTTGATTGGGCCGAAAGGAAATGGTTTTGGCACGGTCGAATGCTCTAGTCGCCCGACCTCTGGTTCCGGAGTTCGGTAGCAAATTGCTATCCTGTTGGTTCGCTTTGCCTTTTGCTCGGGCTCACAGCCTGGTTTTGTAGGGTATTCGGGGCTTGCTGTTCCGAAACTGTTCCGAAGCCTTCTCACCGGGCGTGGGTGTTTCTGCTGTCTCTACCTTTCGCAATGGAGACATCCAGCATCGGGTTGACACTGTCCAGTAGACCCTGAACGACATATCTACAACGATTCTCGTCGCAAGAGATCCAGTCCAACCCCAGGATGCGTACGTAGCCATCCCGGACGCGAACAAGCTCAAGGTTCTTCTAGCCTGAAGTCTCAGCCGGTTACTCGCAACGCGTGACCCCCGTCACGGGCAGGTGTGTCCCGGCGTGCAGACAGATACGGATTAGAAGGGTGAGTATTCGTCAACTCAGCATCGGCGTCATGCGGACGCCGAGCTAGGGTCGAGCTAGGGTCGATGCTTTACCGACGACCGGTGCAATTGGCTTTGCAGGCTGCTCTCTTGCTGGCGATGAAAGCCGACGACAACCCCCGGTGTGTATCGGAGTTGGCTGGCAGGCTTGGAGTCCCCGCCACTTATCTTGCAAAGATTCTGCAGAGCCTGAGCCGCGCGGGCCTCCTGAGCACGGCGCGCGGCCCGGGCGGGGGCGTGCGGTTAGCCCGACCGGCCCGAGAGATTCATCTGCTGGATATCTTGTTGGCCGTCGAGCCCAAGGTCGATTTCGAGCGCTGCTTTCTCGGCTTGGATTCCTGCGATGATCGGAATCCCTGCCCCTTGCATGATACCTGGGTGCCCATTCGCGCGCGGATTCTGGCTATGTTGCAGACCACGAATCTGGGCCGACTCGCGGCCAAAGCCAAACGCAGAGGGGTTCTTCGTTCGAAGACCGGGGTCAGCAGCGCCGGCTCGGGTCTTCCCACAGCCGTGCGGACAGTAGGGGTCAAACGCAACCGCTCCCGAGTGTAAGGAGGAAGCCCGGAGCGAGGGGGTCGGTATGAGAAGGTCACTCTACTCTGGTCTATTGATTGTCGCCTTTGTTGTGGCTGCAGGGTTGATCGGATGGTGGGTGTGGCAAAGCAGTCGCCCCATGCCCTCGCGGGATCAGGTCCTGTACGACAAGCACTGCGCTGTGTGTCACGGGCTGAGCGGAGACGGAAAGGGCGATGCCGCCTATCTCCTGCAGCCCAAGCCGCGAAACTTCCGGGCAGGGAGATTCAGGCTGGTGAGTTCAGTAAACCTCCAGCCGACCCGCGAGGATCTCTTCGAGACGATCACCCAGGGCATGCCGGGCACGCCCATGCCTTCCTGGGCTCACCTGCCGGAGAGCGACCGCTGGACCCTGGCGGACTACGTTCTCAAACTCAATCGAGACGGTTGGTACGAGCGGGGCCTCGAGTTGGGCTATTCCCAGCAGGAAGCCGAAAGCTACGCCGAGGAGATGATCGACCCGGGCGACCCTATCGCGATTCCGCCGGAGCCTCCGGTGACGCCGGCCGGGGTAAGGCAAGGGCGCCGGCATTACCTCACGGCGTGCGCCAACTGCCACGAAAGGAACGGAGAGGGCCGGCGCGATCCCACCTGGCGCACCTCGGAAGGGTTCCCGACCTGGTCACGAAATCTGCGCGAAGGCGTTTTCAAGAGCGGGCGCGACGGCAAGCAGCTCTACATCATGTTCTCCACCGGCCTGCCCGGCACTCCCATGCCGAGCCAAACCTTGACCGGAGAGCAGATTTGGCGCGTGGTGCAGTATGTGCAAAGCCTCTCCGATCCTGCGGCGCAAGAGTTGGCCGAGATCCGAACCAAGCAACTGGTGGCCAAACGAATCGAGGCGCTTCCTGCGGCTCCCGATGACTCCGCCTGGGACGATGTCCCGGAAGTCCGAATCCCGCTGATGGCGCTCTGGTGGCATGAGGGCTTCATCGATGCCGTTCGGGTCAAGGCAGTCCACGACGGCCAGCGCTTGGCCTTTCGCCTGGAGTGGGCGGACAGCACAGGGGATGTGCAGGGGGTGCGCCAGACCACCTTCCCGGACGGAGCGGCGGTTCAGTTGACCGCCGACAGCTCCCCGCCTCTGTTCGCGATGGGAGCGACGGGCGAGCCGGTCAACCTCTGGCACTGGAAGGCGCTGTGGAGTGAAGACCGGCAGCAGTTTCAGGATGTCGCAACAGCCTTCCCCCAGATGGCTGTGGACGGTTACTACGGCGAGCAGAAAGGTTGGCGCTCGGGACCGCTGGAGGACACGACCTTCCTGCCGGCGCAGGCCGCGCACAATCTTATCGCTTCCCCCCGCCGTCCCGGCGTTGTCGAGGACGCCAATGCCGCCGGGTTGGGAACCGTTACATCCCAGTCTCCGGACGACCAAAACGTGGAGGGAGTGTCCCGCTGGCAGACCGGAGTGTGGCGGCTGCAGTTGAGTCGAGCCCTGCAAGCAACGGGGGGAAAGGACGTGCAGCTACAACCGGGCGGCCAAGGATCGGTTGCCTTTGCCGTCTGGAATGGCAGCGCCGGTGACCGCAACGGGCAGAAAAGCGTGAGCATCTGGAACACACTGATCTTGGAATGACGGGAATTCGCGTTTCTTATGGAGTAGACGACGGGAGAAGAAACGATGGCGTCGAATGAACACGAAGAGCAACAAACCGCTCTAACACGCGGACTCAGCCGGCGTGATTTCTTGGTGCGGCTGGGTGCCGCCGGGGCGACAGGCACGCTGGCCTTGTGGTCCCTCGAGTGCGGCCCGCTCGGCCCCGGCCTGGAGGCGGTCCAGAATCCCTTGGACTACTATCCCGCCCGCGACTGGGAAAAGATCTACCGCGACCAGTATCGCTTTGACCGCACCTTCACCT
>JBHHYX010000562.1:0-2929 GCA_046757765.1 Acidobacteriota bacterium
AGGGACGGTCCAAGCGAACTGCACTATTGAACGACGAGCCTTTGGGATGGGCTCGGATCACTCATCCCTTTCATCCACTCAGTGGTAAGAGCTTTCCGATTCTGAAGGTCCGGCGGGTCGCCGGCGTTAATAGATTGAGCCTGCGGGGCTCGGCGGATGGCAGTCTCGCTGTCCCACTCGAGTGGACCGACCAGGCGCCCCCATCCCCCTTCGAGCACTTGGGCATCGAGCCCTCGATCCTGGACTTTCGCTGTCTGCTGGAACTGGTCGAACTCGTCCAACGGCTCAAGAGCGAGAAAAAGACCGCCATGCCAAAAAGGATTTGACAAATGAGCGAATATGAGGTATTATCAGACCAGTACTATAACTGGTCCGTTAAACATGCAGAATCGGCCGACGTCATCACTGCGGCGGCGACGCAAAGCCCTGCTGCGCAGACTGCCGAATCTCGAAGAGATCCTGAGGGGTTCGCTCATCGAACGTTACAAGCCCTGCGGGAAGCCGGGATGCAAGTGCGCGAAAGGGCCTGGCCACGGACCCAAGTACTATTTGTCCATCAGCCGGACCGGCCAGAGGCCACAAATGAACTACGTGCCGCAGGACTACCACGACCAAGTAGAGGAGTATCTGGCAAACTACCGCTCGGCACGGGAGATCATCAACGAGATCTCCCTGATCAACCAGGAACTCCTACGTCGCAGAGGGAACTTGTAGAGACCAGGCATGGATGCCGACGGCACAGGGCTGGACACCACATCTGTAGACATCCGCCAGATCTCCGTCTTGGTGGCGAACATGCTCACCGGGCTGCTCCGCGCCGATTCGGCAACCCAGCCGATACGGGAGGACAGCCATGAGCCAGAAGATCCAGGACGGCCACCTGACCAAACCAGCCTATGTGTATCTGCGCCAATCGACGATGGCCCAGGTGCGGCATCACACCGAGAGCACCGAGCGGCAGTATGCCCTGAAGGACAAGGCTACGGGACTCGGGTGGCCGGAGACGAAGATCCGGATTCTCGATGCCGATCTCGGCATGTCCGGAGCCCAGATTGCTGGGAGGGAGGACTTCAAGATCCTGGTGGCGGATGTTTCCATGGGCAAGGTCGGAGCGGTATTCGCACTGGAGGCGTCGCGGTTGGCTCGATCGTGTACCGACTGGCATCGGCTCTTGGAGTTGTGCTCCCTGACCGGGACGCTGATCATCGACGAAGACGGCTGTTACGATCCGGCCGATTTCAACGACCAATTGTTGTTGGGCCTGAAAGGAACGATGTCCCAGGCAGAGCTCCATTTTCTGCGCGCGCGCCTCCTGGGAGGCAAGCTCAACAAGGCGAAGAAGGGCGAGTTGCGGCGTCCCTTGCCGGTGGGCCTGTGCTACGACGAGGAGGGGCAGACGGTCTTCGATCCGGACGAGGAAGTGCGGGGCGCCGTCCGGTTGTTGTTTGAGACGTTCCGCCAAACGGGCAGCGCCTACGGCGTGGTCCATCGGTTCACCAAGCTCGGCATGAAGTACCCCAAGCGCGCCTATGGCGGTGTTTGGGACGGCAAGCTGATCTGGGGGCGTCTGTGCCATTCGCGGGTACTCGGCGTGTTACGGAACCCCGCCTACGCCGGCGCCTACGTGCACGGGCGTTATCGATATGTTCGAGAGATCTCACCGGATGGAACGATTCGATGCAGAACTATAGCCTTACCCATGTCGTCCTGGCAGGTTATCATCCGGGACCATCATCAAGGGTACATCAGTTGGCAGACGTTCCTGGACAACGAGACCATGTTGGAGCGCAATCGCACCAACGGGGAAGACACACTGCTCAGCGGTCCGGCTCGCGAAGGATTGGCCCTGCTGCAAGGACTGCTGCTCTGCGGATCATGTGGTCGTCGGCTCTCGGTGCGCTACAAAGGCAACGGCGGAATCTATCCCGTCTACGAATGCACTCGGCGCAAGCGAGAAGGCCTTGCGTGTCGATCCTGCATGCACCTGCGCTGCGATTTGCTGGACAAGCCTGTCGGTGAGCGCGTTTTGGAGGTCCTTAAGCCGGCCCAAATCGAAATTGCCTTGAAAGCTCTGGAGGAATTGGAGCGGCAGGACAAGGCGGTCGACCGCCAGTGGCAGATGCGGCTCGAACGCGCCGAGTACGAAGCCCAGCTGCGCCAAAGACGCTACGAAGAGGTCGACCCCTCAAACCGCCTGGTGGCGGCCACCCTGGAACAGCGCTGGAACCAGGCACTGGAGAATCTGGAAAAGCTCGGACAAGAGTATACCGAGCGTCAGTCCTCCGAGGCGTTGGCGGTAACGCCAGAGCAACGGGCCCGGGCCCATCAGCTGGCTCAGGATCTTCCCCGACTGTGGAAAGCGGCCACCACAAAGGCCAAAGATCGCAAGCGGATCCTGCGGCTATTAGTCAAGGATATCACCGTCGAGAGGCTCCCCGAGCCCAAGCAGATGGTAGCCCACATCCGTTGGCAAGGCGGAACTTGCGAGGATATTCCGTTCCGCTTGCCGCCACGTGCGTGTGATCAGACTCGATATCCCAAGAAGATGGTGGAAGAAGTCCGGTGTCTTGCGAAGACCCTGCCCGACGATCAGATCGTAGCCACACTGAACCAACAGGGCCGCCTGAGTGCAACGAAGAAGCCCTTCACGCTCTCCATGATCACGTGGATCCGGCTTCGACACAAGATCCCCGCCCCTCAGCTCAAGCATTCCGAGGAGCTTACGGTCCAGGAGGTCGCCGCGAAGTTTGGCGTCAGCCCCAACGTCGTGTATTACTGGATTGAACGGAGCGTAATCGACGCCCGCAAGCTCAACAACGGGTCACCGTGGTGGATCACGATCGATCCGTGTAAGGAACGCGAATTACGTGAATGGGTTGGCAATTCGACGAAAATCCAGAACGTCCGCGCTCGATATTCCCAACGCGGA
>JBHHYX010000563.1:0-2925 GCA_046757765.1 Acidobacteriota bacterium
CACTCCAAAGAGCTGGCCAGGCCCCATTCTGCCAGGCCTGCAAGGGCCTCGGTCGCAAGCCTGGTCAGGGCGGTTTTGGAATCTGAAGCGCCGACCTCTCCGCCCGGGCGTAGAATCAAGGGATGCGAATCATCGCCGATGCCAAGATTCCGGCTGTCCTCTCGACCTTTGGCCAGCTGGGAAACGTCCGCCTGTTGGACAGTGAGCGCATCCACCGCGGGAGTGTGGGAAATGCCGATGTGGTGCTGGTCCGCTCCGAGACTCGAGTCGACGCCCGCCTCCTGGAAGGGACGCGGGTGCGGTTCGTGGGCTCGGCCACGATCGGGCAAGATCACGTCGATCTCGATTACCTGCGGGAGGCGAGGATTGGCTTTGCCAACGCACCCGGGAGCAACGCCGACTCCGTTACCCAGTATGTGGTGGCCGCACTGCTCTTTCTTGGCGGCCGCAAAGGTCTGAAACTCGGGGGGAAGACTCTAGGCGTTGTCGGGGTGGGGAGCATCGGAAGCCGAGTGGTTCAAGCCGCCCGCGCGTTGGGGATGGAAGTGATTCTGAACGACCCTCCGTTGGCCCGGCTCACTTCAAGCCCAGACTTCCGGCCGCTGGATGCCTTGCTGGATGCCGACTTTCTGACCCTGCACGTGCCTCTGGTGCGCGGCGGCACTGATCCGACCTGGCATCTTTTCGATGAGAAGCGCCTCGCGACATTCAAGCCGGCAACGATCCTGATCAACACTTCCCGCGGCGCCGTGGTCGAAACCGGCGCCCTCAAGGAGTTTCTCTCCAGGGGAAGACTTGAGGCAGCAGTGGTCGATGTTTGGGAGAACGAACCAGCCATCGACATTGATCTCATGGCCCTGGCCACCATCGCAACGGCGCACATCGCCGGCTATGCCCTGGAAGGCAAACTTCGTGGCGCCCACATGCTCTATGAGGCCGTCTGCCGGCATTTCGACCGAAGCCCGGTTGCTTGCCGAGGAGCCGTCCCCGCCACTCACGAGGCCGCAGAGGTCGACCTGTCCGGAGTGGCAGACCCGGAAGAAGTGCTTCGTCGGGCGGTAAAAGCCTGCTATGACATCCAGGCCGACGACGTTCGTTTGCGACGGCTGACACGGATGCCGCCTGCTCAGAGAGCCGGTTACTTTCGGCGACTCCGAAAGAACTATCCCGTGCGCCACGAATTCTCAACCTTGCGGGTGATTCTCTCTGATCAGAATCGAAGCTGCGGAGAAACACTTCGCCAGCTCGGCTTCCAAACCGGGGAGCCCTGACGGACACGCGATTCCGCTGCCGGCATCAACCAGTGGATGTACACTCAGCGCCCGAGACCAGGCTTGGTCCGCCGGCAGCGACCGCTTGTCGTTACCTGCCTTTCTCACACCCAATCTACTGCGGAGCCGGAATCATCCGCTCTGACCGCGTTGCCCGGCCTCGGCCTCCTCAACGTAGTGCACGAGCACGGCTCCATAGGCTGAGCGGTTCTGGCGCCAAGTCACTGAACCACGAACGTCAGTGAGTGGCCATCCGGATGGGGCCGGGCGCTGACGCTTCGGTTCAGTTTACAGTGCTGCAGGAAACTTGCTCCTTCGGCTCCTGGTTCGTGTTAGGCGTCACAACCGTCCGATCATGCTGGCGATCGCTCCCAGCAGGCCGAATGCGAGCAGGACCCCGACAAGAATCAACCCAAGGAGCGCCACGACCCCCGTGATCGTGAAGTACGTTTTCAGTTTCGCGAGCGAACCCTTGAGCAGTTGTGGATCGCCACTTGTGTAAGCTTGGTCGATCAACGTGGCGGACTGATACAGAACCACGCCCAGCCAAATCGGCAGCCAGGCAACAATGATCCCAACGATGGTAAGCGCACTGAGTGCACCGTAGACGATCGATAGGACACCGATCAGCTTCAGCCAACCCTTGCTCTGGTGGATCGGCAATCCAATCGTGCGGACGAGTTGAGTCCGTTCTGAAATGTCCTGCTCCAAGGAGGCACCTCCCAATCCCGCAGTGTCGCTTCGCTTGTCCGCCATAACGGCCGGCGCCTCAGCGGTCGCGCTTCGCGATCCGTTTCAGCCGCTTGTTAGCTCGGGCTTCCACCTATTCACCAACTTCGGCTTCATCAATCGGCTGCCTACCATGTCGCACCGTAAGTACTAAGACTGCCCCCGGCGCTACACGGTAGATGACTCGATATGCACCGTAGATCACCTCCCGGATATCTGGTCGCCCAAGCTCTGGAACAACCCGTCCGCTGTAGGGCAGTTTCTCCAATCGTCCGACGGTCTCAAAGGCACCTCTAACCCACCGCTCGGCTACTCTCCGCTTATCGCGGGCAATGTAGTCCGCTATCTCCCGGAGGCGCTGAATCGCCAAGGGCGACCAGGAGATCCTCATTCTCCGAGTGCCTTCAAGACCTGCTGACGAGCTTCTCCATGTCCGATGCCCCTTCCCTCAGTGAGCTGCTCCTCGGCCGCGTGAATGTCCCGAAGCAGCTCGAGCTCTTCCACCATCCGCTCGTACTCGCCCACATCCACTACGACAGCTGCGCTATGGCCTCGTTGAGTCAGCACCAGAGCTCGCTTCGTCTCACGAATCTGTTCGATGAGTGTCGCCGCGTTCGCCCGAAACTCGGTAACCGGTTTGATGTCCTCTTTGAGGTGGATCCGTCGCATGACGGGCATTATAGCGTACTCTTGGCAGTTCTTCCAAACGCATCTCTTTTCCCTTCTCGCCAACCAACGTCAAGGATGAGAGGCAACCAAACACTTCATCTAATTGTCAAACCCGCTTCCACCGGGACAGGCCCAGTGGGGGGCTCTGGTGCCGCCATCCGCCGGCTGGTTGTCAAGCCTGGCTCCACCGGGGCAGGCCCGGTGGGGGGCTCTGGTGCCGCCATCCGCCGGCTGGTTGTCAAGCCTGGCTCCACCG
>JBHHYX010000564.1:0-2916 GCA_046757765.1 Acidobacteriota bacterium
GCGGGCGTTTCAGCTGCCTCGAAACAGCTCGGGTCGCCTATTCCGCCTCTTGGGATGCCGCCCTGTGGAGAGCGTTGAAGAGCAGTTTGTAGGTCCCTCGAGGCTGGCCTCTGAATTGGGGCCGGAAGCCATACAGGATGACCTCTCCGCGACCCAGAGGGACGCTCGCCATGGCCGCCTTTCCACCGATGGTTTCCCGTGCGCCCAGCGCCCAGCCGCTCATCAAGAGATTGTCGGCGGCGTAGGTCGCGACCGTGTCCACCGGCGACGGGGGCGCCGGCGCGGTGTTCTCCTGCCCTCCCTCACCCCGGCGCGAGAGTTTGACGGGTTCGAAGGCCCGGCTACGCAGGAACGAAGCCGCCACCTCTTTTTGCATCCCGAAGGCGAGCGGGTTGGAGTTATTCACCTCAGCCCGGACCAGGGAGCCTGGAATGAAAAAGCGCCGCGGGGAAAGGCCCCGAGTCACGTCCCGCAAAGGCAACCCAAACTGCTCGATGGCAAAATCCGCCGCCTGGTCGAGGGCCAGGATCGTGCCTCCAGATTCTGCGAAGCGCTGAAGAGCCAGGGCCCCCTCCAGACCCAGACCTCCAACGTACTCCTCGGGCATGGTCCCCGCGGGATGGCCGTTCAAGATTCGTTCCGACGCCTGGCTGGGCAGAATGATGGCGTTAAAGCGTGACAGGTCTCCCTGCCGAACATCCTGGTCGCTCAAATTGGCGAAGTCGAACTCATACTTCTCCAGCAGCCAACGAGTCCAACCCTCGTCGATGTTCGCCACCCAGGACTTATAGAGTCCCACCCGGGTGGGCTTCAAGAGGGTCATGTGCCCCTGGGGCTTGGCGGCAACGGCTTGAAAATCGACGCCCAGTTCAGAGGCCACTGACTCCAGTCTTTCTCTGGTCCCTTCGCCCGAGACCACCAGAATCGTTCCCGCTTCGTATTCGTGTCCTCCCGTGGTTGAGGAGTCCAGCAACCAGTACACCCGTTCCCCTTCTCGCAGCAGCCGGTTCACCGCCTTGGCCTGGGCGTTGGGCCGGTGGGAAAGGAGGTAGCCAAAACCCGCCTCACCCGCCACCCGACCGGGACGGATGGAAATCCTCTCCTTCACGGGCCCAAGGCTGACGTCGAAGGCGCTCTCGAGAGGCACGACTTCGACCCCCATCTGCAACGGGAGAGTCCAGCCGGCCAGATCGTAAGGAGGATCGGGCGGGCCGTCTGGAGTTTTCCTTCGATCCGGATAGACCTGTTTTTCGAGCAGGTCTTTGACATAGGGCAGGAAGGCCTGAGCCCCTGAGATGACATAGGAACCGGCGAGGAACTGCCTGCCCCCAGCTTGAAAAGCCGCCCTGGCCTGGTCCACCTCAACCCCGCCCAGCCTCAAGAGATTGATCAGATTGACGGCCTCTCCGTCGTCCCACTGTTGGGCGGGGACCACGTAGGACAACGCCTCCTTGCGACCCCTCTCAATAGCGTCTCGGCCCATGGAGTAGAAATCGTAGAGCCACTTCTCTTTGAGTTTGGCGGCGACGTCCAGGACGGCCATGGAGGCCACCAGCGTATAGTCGACCGCATCCCGAAAATGGGACTCTCCTCCCTGCCAGGGGAAAGGGTAAAAGATGTCTGTTCCGTCCGTCGGCGCCCCCTGGCCGCGACGGGGACTGCCGATAAACTTGGGCCGCTTGTCGGGATCGTAGCGCCTTGGCGTGGGCGTCGCGTGCGAAGTCTCGGTCAGGATTCCAATCATGTTGTGGAAGTAAGGGACGGTGCGCATCCCCCCGTCCCACCACATGCTGTAGATCATATCGGAGACCACTCCCGGCATCCCCTTCATGGCGAAACGATTGGCCATGGCGGAACCCACAATATTCACTGCTGTGGTCACGCCCGGGTGGATGTTTGGATTGACGGGGTCGGCGAAGGGAGGGAGGAAGATCCGCGCCCAGGAGGGACCCGTCTGGTGATGATTGTAGACGATCTGGGGGAACCATTCGCTGTAGACAACCTCGGAGACGGCCTGCGTCTCGGGCATGTTGTTCATGAACCAGTCCCGGTTGTTGTCATGGCCGATGTAATGATGGTAGAGCCAGGGCGGACGAGTCGTCTCGAAAGGCGTTCCTCTGTTCTTTCGGTACCAGTCGACCACGATCTGGAGGCCGTCCGGGTTCATGACGGGCATCAGCAGCAGGATCACATTGTCACGGATCCTCCGCATCTCCCGGCTCTCTTCAGTCGCCATCCGGTAGGCGAGTAGAGGCATCATTTGCGCCGGCGCCCGCTCGGTGGCATGCAGCCCCGCGTCGATCCAGACGACGGCCTTCCCTTCGCGGGCGTAGCTTTCCGCAGTTTCCGCGTCAATCCTGGCTCGTGCCAGCTCCCCGCTGATTTGTTTCCAGCGCTCCAGGCGGCTCAGATTCTCACGGCTCGAAATGGAAAGGAGCAGCATCGGCTTGCCCAGGACGGAACGGCCGATCTCGCGCAACCGAACCCGATCACTGCTCCCGGCCAGGCGGCGGTAGTAGTCCAGGAGTTGGTCGTAATCGGCCAGCTTGTAGTCTTCTCCCGGCTCGAAACCGAAGATCTCTGAAGGCTTGGGAACCTGGGCCAGTGCCTTGGCCGGCCAGGCTCCCCAGATGAAACAGGACAGTGCCAGCGCGCAGGCCAAACTCGGGCGTTGGGTCGCTCTTTTCATGAAGTCTCCTTCTCCTCCTCTCGTGCAATGTCTGCCTGAGATTCTACACAATGAACGCCGCTTCAGCCCCACAGGGTGCATTCCTCCCCTTCAGGGCGGCTGGAGCCGGCTTCGCGCTGCGACCAGGTGTGAGAAATTCGGGTTAGGGCCGCCTAGCCCGGATTATGCGCCAAGTTTCGTCGCGAGGCGTCGGAAGCGCCGCGCTGACAAGGCGTTACGCCCGAGGC
>JBHHYX010000565.1:0-2915 GCA_046757765.1 Acidobacteriota bacterium
GTTCAAGCCCTGGAACCACCGGCGCAGGACCGGTGGGGCCGGACAACGGGGTACCAGCCGCGCTAGTTGCCAAACCGGAGAACCACCGGCACAGGGCCGGTGGGGTTGGTAATCCAGGCTAGGAGACCGCTCGTCGGTCTGAGGCGCAGCCTCGTTAGGTATCGGGATCGGTATCGCTATCGGTGTCGCTGTCGGTGATCGAAATCATGCCCATTGCTCCCCGCCATTCCAATCGATTGCGATGGCGATTGCGAACCCGATTCCGATACCGATGGGAGACCCGACCAGCCACATCTCTGGCCGCTCTGAAAGCCAACCTCACCAGCCGGATCTCTCACACGAGGTCGTAGCGAAAACCAGCACGACGGTCGCCCCGGTTCAATGAAAACCGGCGGTACCGGTCGCCGTCTGGCTGGAAGCCTCTCCCAGTTTCCGATCAAAGAATGAGGAGGCGGCGCGATAGGCGGCCAACCAGTGGGCGTGGGTCAGGAAATCGTGGACTTCATCCGGAAACACGAGTAATTCGACCGGCACACCCCTCTCACGCAGATCTTCGGCCAGTTGAACGGTCTGGCTGAAGGGCACATTGCGATCATCGTCACCCTGAATCAGAAGGACCGGCGAGCGCCAGGTGTCCACATAGGCCATGGGCGAGGATTCCCAGGCCAGCTTTCTGGCCTCCTGTTCAACTTCGACATTCCAGCCGGGCCGGAGGCTGCTGAATTCGAGGTTCCAGTCATGGACACCGTGCAGGTCGACTCCGGCGGCGAAGAGATCGGAGGCGCGGGCCAGTCCCATCGCCGTCAGATAGCCGCCGTAGGAGCCGCCCCAGAGACCGATCCGGCTCGGTTCCACGTCAGGGCGGCCGCGCAGGTAGAGCCCGGCGCCCTGGACGTCGTTGTACTCGCTGCCGCCTGTGGCGCCGTAGTTGAGAGCCTCCCTGAACTTCATGCCATAGGCAATGCCGCTCCGGTAGTTCACCGACAGGACAATGTAGCCCTTCGAGGCCAGGTACTGATTGAAGGCGTAGGCGTTGTGGTAGTAGTACATGTAGTGCCAGCCCAGCAGCATCTGCCGGCGGGAGCCCCCGTGAAAGAAGACAATGGCCGGGCGCTTCTCCCCCTCTGCCGGGCCTCTCGGGAGAAACAGTTGCCCGTGAAGGGAGAGGCCGTCAGCTGAGGAAAAGATGACCTGCTGAGGGACCACCAGTTTTTGGGCGGGAAAGTCGGAGGGAATCGCCCCGGCAGCCAGATCCCTCGGACTTCCGCCTGGCCCCGAAACGATGGCGGGCCGCGCCGGCCCCAGGGCATCGGAGCGGAGAAGCGCAACGGCCTTTCCGTCCGAAGTAGGCACCGGCGCCCATTCGAGGCCCGTCCCTGTGGTCACCGGGGCGGGCGACCCGCCTGTGACTGCAACCTTCCAGATGTGGCGCCGGTCAATGTCCCCTTGGTTGGAAGAGAAAAATACAGTCTGGCGATCCACCGAAAGGATGACGTGCTCCACTTCAAACTGGCCCGGTGTCAAAAGCCTCGGCGATCCGCCGGCAACCGGCAGCGAGTAAAGGTGAGTCCAACCGTCTCGCTCCCACGGGAAAACCAGTTGACCGCCCCCACCCCAAAGCACCTGGTTGTGGGAGACAACGCGCCTGAAGGCACTCCCCGTTCCTTCGTCCGCCCTCCAAATCTCCTTTCCCAACCCAGTGTCGGCGTGGGCCAGGTGAATGGACCAGGGAGAACTCTCCCGGCGGGGCCCGAAGAGAACTTCTCGAGTAGAGGCCGGAATTCGAAGAAAGGCCACCGCCCGGCTGTCGGGCGACCAGCAGAAGCTAATATCCCGATCCACACTCGGTTCCAGGTAACGCAATACCTTCTGTTCAGTGTCATAGACCCCGACAAAAGCATGATCGCCGCGGCGGCTGACAAAGCCCAGTCTTCTGCCGTCCGGAGACCAGCGCAGGGTTCCGACCCTGCCCCGTGTGTGCAGGAGTTGGGACGCTTCACTGGAGCCATCCAGAGGCGCCGACCAGACCTGACCCTTGCGCACGAAAACGAGAGCGTTTCCTTTAGGCGAGACCGCCACACTATGACCTTCTGCTATCTTCCGGGGCTCACCTCCGGAAACCGTCAGGATCCAGATCTCCTGCTTCACTCCCTCAGGCTGGAGAGTCGGGTTCGGGTATTCCCCCTTGCCGTTGGCATCCCCGCCTCGAATGTAGACGATGGAGCCGGCGTCGGGAGTAAAGGAGAGATCGGTGATTTCCTGGCCGTCGTCCCGGCTGTAGCCAGTCAGAGGTCGAGCCTGGTAGTCCGGTCCCGCGGCCAACCAGATATTGCGGGCTCCACGGTTGTCGAAGACCCATGCCACAGTGCCACCTGAGGGCGCCCTCACGAGGTTTGATGGAAAAGGTGCGCTCAAGACCTGCTCCAGCGTAAAAGAGGAGGGCCGGGCCGGCAGTGGAGAAACCATCACCAGCAAGGCTGCGGCCGAGGCTAAGATTGTCGAGTGTCGGAATCCGTCCATGAGGGTCCTCCTTACCGTCCCATGGTAGAAACTTTTGCAATCGGTTTCCAGCAGGAGTTCCCCCATTTTTCACCCAATCTGGGCCATTATGAGGACTCTGGCCAGGGACTGTGGGTGTCCCTTATGCCGCCCCTTCAGGGCTTCTTCGTCTCGAGCAGCCCACCACCCAGGGCGTTGCCCTGGGCTGACCTGTGTTGCCCCGTTGGGGCAGGCTGCAAACCCGAACTCCTCACACCCAACCGTAGCGGGGGAACCGGAGATGGCGATGGAAACACGGGCTAGTTGTAGCGAGCGACCTCATACCGCCGAGAGCCCATTCAGGTTGCCATTACCGCATTTGTGTCGGCCCGCCGGGCCTGTTGGCGGGAGACATCCGGCCACCCGGCCCTGACGGA
>JBHHYX010000566.1:0-2903 GCA_046757765.1 Acidobacteriota bacterium
CCAATGAACGATCCAGTCGCCACCACAGGCGCTTCAGGATCTGGGGGAAATTGTGGGGCTTGGCCGGCAGCGTCAAACCCCGCGCATAGGTGCTGTAAAAGTGCATGTGCGCATTGGTGAGCCCGGGCATGAGCAGGCGTCCACCACCGTCGAGCCGCTCGTAAGCGGCGAACCTCCGCTCCATTTCCTCGGTTGGGCCCACCTCCCGGATGGTGGCGTCCTCGATGGCGACGGCCTGGTCCGTAAAGACCCGCCGCTCGTCATCATTAGTGAAAATAATGGCGTTGTGAATGAGCAGATTCATTCCATCCCTCCCGTGGCAAGTCTGGGAACCGTCCCGATGAGTCGGTCCCGCCTCCAGTTCCCCTGCCCCACAGTATAGAATAGCCGGTTGGGAGGGACATCTGGCGGATCGCCTCTCCCTGGGACCTCTGATTGTCGTTTCCTTAGATGCTGGGGCAACGTTGGCAAGAACCAGAAGAGGTCAAGGGTAAATGAATCAGGATCGAGTCGCTCTCTATTTACAGGACGCCCACGAACTCTCCCTCGGCATTGAGCTGGTTCAATACGCCGAAGCCAGGGGGTTTGAATCGGTCTGGCAGGCTGAAAGCCGGCTGGTGCGGGACGCGATCGTGCCTATGGCGGCCTTTGCCTCCCATACCCGGACCCTTCGGGTCGGAAGCGGCGTCATCAACAATTGGACCCGGAACATCGGGCTGCTGGCCTCTACTTTCCTGACCCTCGACGATCTCGCTCCCGGCCGCATTCTGTGCGGCATAGGCGCCTGGTGGGACCCCCTGGCCCACAAGGTGGGGATCCAGCGGCGGCGGCCGCTGGGGGCAATGCGGGAAACGGTGGAGGTTCTGCGTCGCCTTTTGAACATGGAAGAGGTCACCTTCCGCGGGGATTTCCATCAGCTTGAAGACGTTCGCCTCGACGTGGTCTACGGGCGAAAGACGCCTCGCAACGTGCCCATTTACATCGGCGCCACCGGCATGAAGATGATGGAACTGGCAGGCGAGATCGCGGACGGCGTGCTGCTCAACTATCTGGTCCATCCCGACTACAACCTGCGGGCGATGGAGGCGCTTGAGAAAGGCGCTTTGAAAGCGGGCCGATCGCTGGAGGAGATCGACCGTCCCCAGTTGATGATCTGCTCGGTGGACCTTGACCGCGACAAGGCCCTGAACGCAGCCCGGAAGATGATCACCCAGTACCTGGGGCAGCAGCCTCACCTGATGCAGGCCAGTGGCGTCAGCCGCCAACTTCTGGATCAGATCCACCAGGTCCTTTCCTGGCCCGCCAGTGAAGCCGAGATCGAAAGCGCGATGCATCTGGTTCCGGATGAGGTGGTGCAAATGTGCACCGCCAGCGGCTCCCCCTCGGAAGTCAAAGAGAAGATCCGCCAATACATGGACAACGGCGCCACCTGCCCCGTGCTCTATCCCCTGGGCGATCCCAAGTTGATGATCGACATCTTCAGTCAGGGATACAGCGACCCCCAGGCTAGTTCCCGTCCCAAAACTCTTACCTGAATTGGCGCTTGGAGCGGCGAGCGGGTGGGCCGAGTCTCCCTCGGTATCGGAATCGGGTTTGGCAATCGCTTGGGAGCAATGGCATGATGTCGATTACCGATAGCGACCCCGATCCCGATAGCGATTCCGACTGTATCGAGTGGTGAACTCAAGAGGAGATCAGGGTGTTGAGGTTGCCCATCGTCGTCTGTTTTCTGAGCTTGCTGGGCTCCGGCCCGGCACAGGAAGTGTCATCCCGCCAGGGCAAGGTCGAGAAGACTCCTGCAACTGGACTGGAGGGGCTGAAAGAACGAATTGACCGCCTTCTGAACTCGGCGAGTCTCACGGAGCGCAGCTGGGCGCTTCATCTCATCCGCAAGCATCGCTTGAAGGAATACCTGCCGGCTCTGCAGCGGTTTCTCCCGCTCCAACCGCCCGAGGTGGCAGTGGGGGATTTGCAGGAAAGCTTTGACCGCGGCCTTCTGGACGCCCTGGTCGAACTGGATGCCCCCCTCTCCCCGGACAACCTGAGCCGGATCTATCGCCGCCACCCGGATACCGGAATCGTTCTCTTGTCGAGGTTTCCGAGAGATCATGTCGAGATGCTCCTCTCCTTTTTCGGTGAGGAGATCGCCAAGGTTCGTTGGTTAGCCCTGGGCAATCTGCTGGTTGAAGTGAAGGCTTCCCGCCTGGTCCCGGTTCTGATGCAATCCATGCAACGAATGACGGTCCTGGTCTCGCTTGCAGAGAAAGGTGTCCCCGGGGGCAGGCCTGGAAGCATTATTGTTGGGGTCAGTTCTTTTCGAGTACCACCAGGATTTCCCCCCACAGCCTTTTATCGGCTCACGGACAGGGTGTCCAAGGGTGCGGTCGTTGTCGCTCCGGGCCCCCATCCCATCTATCTGGAGCGGAAAGCTTTCGCCCCAGGGAAGGATTTCCGGGTCCCCAGTGACGGCCTGGTCCGCAGCTCCCGCTGCGGGGATTGTCGCGACCCCTATCGCTTTGAATACCTGGCGGCCATGCTGAAAGAACCAGTGGGCAAAATCGAATTCGATACTCATCCTGATCGAGCCCTGCGCTGGAAGGGGCGGAAAGCCTACCTCACCGATGTCGGCCGCATCTGCAAAAAGGTGCTCAAACGCTATGACCGGCTCCTGCTCAAACTCACACGGAAAGGTCTGCTGACGACTTCGGAGGCCGAGGAACTGGACCCGAATGTGGAGTTGACCGTCCATGATCTTCGCAAGGACAAGAAGATTCCTCTGCCCGAAATTCAACTTTCCCGAGTCTTCTCAACATCTGCGTCACAGTGAAGTTGTCAGCGTGCCCGGCCCCAAAGCCGGGCTCGTCCGCGCTGACGGGGTTGTGTCGGTATCCAGTGGAATCCCT
>JBHHYX010000567.1:0-2897 GCA_046757765.1 Acidobacteriota bacterium
CGATCTGGGCCGAGATGGGGAGAATGAGACACAAACAGAGTCCGGTCACAAGAAGGGGCTTCAAACCCACGACTCCGCCCTTCGACACGCATGGAGTCTTTCCACCAGGCCTCCGTCCTGACACTCTCTTTGACGTCCTGTCGCCCAAACCACATGTCACTGGTCTCGCCATTTCACACCTCCCTTTTTGTTGGAGGAGTCAAGATCTTCCCCACCCCTCCTACCCGGAGTAGCGACAATTCGGCTTGAAGTTTGTGGCGAAGTCTAACGAGGCCTGGAGTCGGTGGACGTGATTTGTAAGCGGGTGGAGGCGATGGAAGGTGGATGGGGTAATCCCGACTGAGAACACTTCCTGCACAACGCACGGGATCAGCGTGTGCGGCAAGCTGCCTTAGCCCGGATTTCTCACACTCAATTTACCGCGGCGTTCGCGGAAGGACCCAACACAGAAGAACGGTAGACTTCTCCCGAGAGTTCTGGTTGAGAACTTCTCAAGAGTCCCCAGGCTCCAAGATAGCACGCCGCACCCAGGAAGATCACTGGCGCAAAGCCGACAGTCATTGAGAGTGCGAGGGAGAGTGCGCTGGCAAGAACGCTGGCTGCTCCATTCATCGCCCAGAACCAAGCCTTGTGATCATCACCGAAGTGGAGCATACCCATCGGAAAGGCGAATCCCATCAGGTAGCCGAGGGGCACGACGAGTAGATAGGCGAGACCGATCCTGAGGAAGAAAGGCCAACCTAGAGAAGCTTGAAAAAAGAGGCTCAGGAAGGCGTTCATTGCGCACAAGAGCACGGCCACGGCGAATCCAACTCGACGTGCCGTGGCGACTCCAACCCGAGAGGCCGACATCGCTCCCAGGCCGGCTCCCAGCAAGATGGCGGTGAGTACGGCGGAGGTGGCAACGGTGGGGTGACCCAAATAGAGAAAAAACCTTTGCATCAAAGGGATTTCCACCAGCATGAAGCCGATTCCGATAAACGCGAAGTAGGCACTCCCTTGCCAAAAGCCCCGATCGGCCCGTCGCTCAGATGGTCGTGAAACAAGGAAAGGAGCGAAGTAAAGACCGACCGTCAAGACAGAGAGCACTATCACCAGAATTCGAAGCGCGCGTACTGGATCGTCCGGGATGTCGAGGAATTTTCGCAGGGCCGGGTCAAGGGATCTTCTTCCCGCAGCCGACTCGGTTGAACCCAGCCCGAACACCGGCCTGACTTGAAAAAAGAAAGGGCGGTCATCCGTGCTTGGCGACAAATCGATCCCTACCGACGCGGCCAATCCAGGCCCTTGAGTCAGAAACTTCTCAATGAACCCATCTTCTCGCCGTCCCGCGACTCGAGGAAACAGCTGAGCAAAACCCCTCGACTCACACACTTCATTGAGTCTGCCAAGCGTGGCGCTGGAAAATGGCCTTTTCGACAACAGGACCGTGGCAACATCCGCGGCCCGTATCACGGCAATATGCCGCTCGGGCCGATCGACACCTTCCTGCCGCAGCGCTTCTTTGGTCAGGATGACCAGCCGTGGTGTCTGTAAACGTCCCACCCCTCCTATCCATCTCGTCGTGGAGACCAACCCCGAGGGAGAGAGTTTGTTCCAGTAAAGACGATAGGCCTCAACTGTGTAGAGGTTGTTCTCGGTTAAGGCGAATGCTCCGGCGGCCGTCGCGGAGAAGCTGTCGATTAAGGAAATCTGTATGAGATCGTAAAGGGATCGGGTGCGGGTGAGGAAGCTTCTCCCCTCGCTGATGACTGCTCTGGTTCCGGGCAAGTGATACACGTCCCCGGAAAAATCTCTGAAGGGTCCGGAGAGTGCGTCGACGATGTGGTGATTGAATTCAACAGCGTCCACCTCGCCTGCTCCGAACTTCAAGGCTGAAAGAATGTCTCTTCCTCCCCCCGCTCCAACGATTGCTACCCTTCCGGGGTGGCCCAGCTGGTAGCCGACCGTGGTCACATCAAAGGCCAGAAAATCAAGTTCCCGGGCCGATCCGGAGAACCTTGTGATAGGTGTTCCCGCGCTTCCATCCTGTTCCAGCCAATACTGGGGAATGGGTCTCGGCTCATACTTGGAACCCATCCCCCAACCAAAAGCGACGGCGTTCCGGCTGTCCTGGAAGAAACCGTCAAAAACGGCCAGACGAGCGGTAGGGGTCCATTTTTCGAAGATCAGCCTCATTTGAGTTTCGTCGTACAGCTTTGTGAACCGGAGTTGGAGCAATTCGGTAGAAAAGAGCGTCCCGGGGATGGCAGCCAGCAACAGGAAAGCCAAAGGAGGAAAAGGCCGACCCAAGAGAAAAAGGGCACCGAGCGGCAAGGCCCCCGCAGCCGCCAGGATGTGAGGAGTTGGCACCACATGCATCAACGGGATGACGATGAGGCCGCCCAGACAAGCTCCTAGTAGATCAAAGCCGTACATCCTGCTGATACGCTTGCCCGGAGCTTGCAACAAGAGAAGGCAAATCGAAGAACCGAGGCAGAGCATCGGCACCAGAATGGCCGCCATGCAGGCCAACACAGTGTAGGAACCGAAACTCTTGCTCAGTTTCAGTAAGAAAATCGTTGACAGCGGAGTGACGGCAGAAGCAAGCAGAAGTGTTGTCTTCAACGAATCCGCCCTCTGCCGGCGCATGCTGTACCAGACTCCAGGCAAGCCGATACCCAACATCGCAAGTGAGACAGCCAGGAAGGCCCAGTGATACCAGACGACTACGCTCAGGATTCGAGTGACACAGATCTCGTAAATCAGGATCGCGGCCGAAACCAGAAAAATGGCGGAGTATTTTCTCAAGTCGCAACCTTCACCACAAGCGGGCCCTCCCTCGGACCGGCCATTCATCTGCCCACACGTCTCTTTCTTATCGGGTCCACTTGGCTTAACCTTTATTTGCCCAAGGG
>JBHHYX010000568.1:0-2896 GCA_046757765.1 Acidobacteriota bacterium
ATCTGCTTCACCCATCTGGCGCCCCTGCGGGCGTGTTCTGCGTCTTCGTGCCTCCCTCGGCTTGAGCAAGGGGATAGAAAAAGCAAAGCAACTCCCTCCCCACCGGTGGGGAAAGGATGGGATGGCGGCCCTTGCAGGCGAGCAGGCTTTCGTATTACACTGTTGTACTACACGACCCGGACAAACACATGGCAACGAGCGTACGACTTGACCCCGAGACCGAGGCGCTGCTCAAGCAGCTTGCGCGACGTAGCGGGCGCACGAAATCGGACATGCTTCGTGAAGCGCTGCTTCGGCTCGCGGCGGAAGAAAAAACGGGCGGCGACGCAAACCACCCCTATACCATCATTTCAGATCTGATCGGCGTGGCTTCCGGGGGTCCGCCCGACCTTGCGCGCGCTCACAAGCGAGTTTTCCGGGAACGCCTGTCGAAGAGATCCCGGCCTTGACCCGAGGTGTGCTGGTCGATGCGGGACCGATGGTTGCGATTTTGCATCGCGACGATCGCGATCATCAGGCGTGCGTTGAGGCATTGAAGCGGATCAGAGTGCCGCTGCTGACAACTTGGATGCCGGTAACGGAGGCTATGTATCTGCTGGACTTTTCGGCCGAGGCCCAAAGCGGACTGCTCGAGATGATCGAGCGTGGGGGCCTAAGACTCGTCCCTGTCGATACCGACGATCTTCCGAGTATCCGGGCGCTTTTGCGGAAGTATCGGGATCTCCCTATGGACTTTGCCGACGCCACGCTCGTGCACGTGGCCAACCGAGACGGTCTACGGGACATTTTCACGCTCGACCGCCGGGACTTCGGCGTTTATCGCCTGAAACGGGGGCGGTCGTTTAACATCATCCCCAGCCGATAGCGACTCACGACATCCGACTCACAGATCACGGACCCGCCCTTCGCCTTTTCTCCTCGCTACTAGCCACTCGCTACTCGCTACCGCTTTATTACCAATCACGGCCCACCATCCATGATCGCGGTTGACACCCGCCAACGCTTTGGTATGATTTCTTCATACCGAGAAGGAGGAAGATTCATGGGAGACGCTGTAAAGAAAACGATTTCTCTTCCGCCCGGGCTTGCCAGAGAGGCGGAGGAAATCGCGCGCGCCGAGGGCAAGTCCCTGAGTGCGGTGATCCAGGACGCGCTGCGGGCAGCGCGGGCCGCCCGCCTGAAAGGCGAGCTTCGTACCATCCAGAACTATTGGAGTCGCAAGGCTAAGGAGAAAGGGCTGCTCACCGAGAAGGACCTCGAGCGATATCTGCGCAGGTGAGGGTTGTCTTCGACACCAATATCTTTGTTTCGGCATTGACCATGCCAGGCGGTCGGGTGGAGGCGGCGATACTCAAGGCGGTGGAGGGCGAGGTTCAGCTCGTGATCTCGCGTGCCATCATCCAGGAAGTGCTTGGTGTGCTGGCACGCAAATTTGACCGCAATCGAGAAGAGCTGGCACGGGTGGCCGTCTATCTTTCCGAGTTAGCCGAGCTCGTTTCCCCGAGACGCAGGTTTCGAATCCTGCGCGATGAACCGGATAACCGAATTCTGGAGTGCGCCGTGGCAGGTAAGGCGAATGCCATTGTCACCGGGGATCAGGCTATATTGCAGTTAGGGGCATTTCGGGGCATCCGGATCCTAACATTAAGGGAGTTTCTCCAAAGCGCTTGATGCGGGACTGGGCTCCTCGCCCCTCACGCTTCACGGTCTGCAGTCCTAAGTCCTCCACTCTCATCCCCCGCCCGTCGCTGTATGTCCTGAGCAGTGGCATTTCCTCGCTACTCGCCACTCGCTACTGCAGTTTTGCTACTCGTCACTTACTACCGCGGTCATCGTTCACGGATGAAGGTACGATCCGGTCTGAGAAAACTACTAAAAGCAAGACCTGACCCCGGCGGCCCGACGTTACGCCCTCACGCTTACGATGACGAGGAGCCATCGATGACCAAGGTCTTTTTCGGAGGGCTGTCGCTGTGTAAGGCGGGCTTTTCTTTGTGGGGAGGATCAACTAACGGGCAAGAACTACGAGCATAGAAAACACTGGGTAGTAGAGCGTTTAGCCGAGCTTTCTAGGGTCTTTGCCATCGAGGTCTGTGCCTATGCCGTGATGTCCAATCACTACCATGTGGTCTTGCGGGTGGACCATGAGAAAGCAAGAGAATTGACGGATGATCAGGTCATCCGACGCTGGAAGCGGTTGTTTTCCTTGCCCTTATTGGTCGAGCGCTATCAAACCGGCGAGAGCGGAGTCACCGAGAGCCGTGAGGCGAAGAAGATCATAGCGCTGTGGCGCACTCGACTTATGGACCTTTCATGGTATATGCGAGGCTTAAACGAGTATTTAGCCAGAAAGGCCAATGAAGAGGATCAATGTAAAGGCCGTTTCTGGGAAGGACGCTACAAGAGCCAGGCACTCCTCGATGAAGCAGCTGTTCTTACCTGCATGAGCTATGTAGATCTCAATCCCATCCGTGCCGGCATCGCCACGACGCCGGAGGACTCAGACTTCACCAGTATTAAGCAACGCATCGAGCACTGGCAGACCCGGCAAAGAAGGCAACGCCGATCAAGGAAAAGCACTCCCAAGGCGACCGAATTGAACAAGGCGACACCGCAAGTAGCGCTAAGGGCCTTGGTCAAACAACGCCAAGACCCTCACCCCCAAGCCCTTGGCTTTACCGCCAGGGACTATCTTGAACTGGTGGATTGGGCAGGGCGTGTCCTACGAGAGGACAAACGCGGTGCGATACCAGAGTATATCCCGCCTATTCTACAAAGACTGAAATTAAATCCTGAGAGTTATCTCAGACACATGCAAGGCCGGCGCGGCTACCTTCACCATCACCCCCTCGCCTTGGGCTCGATCGAAAACCTAAAGAGGCTTGCCAAACAACTC
>JBHHYX010000569.1:0-2876 GCA_046757765.1 Acidobacteriota bacterium
TCTTGGCTTTCCCCATCGCCCTGCAACCTACCGAATTTAGCCCGCGCGAGCAACCTTATTGACAACCAGCGGCCCGCGCGGGGTCAACTGCGGCCAGGCCGTGGTTCGTGCCGTTCTGCACGCTGATGACGCTGGAGTTCGAGCTGGAGAAGAGGCCAAAGTTGGTGATGACCTCCACGTTGTTATCGCAGCGCAGCCCGAACCACTTCAGGAAGTCCGCATCCCCGGTGGTGGCGACGATGGAGGTGGGGTCAGGCCAGGTGTCCACAAACCCACAACAACCAGTGCCGCCGAAGCAGGTCCCGCGCGCCCCGTTAAACACTGAGGTCTCTGCGATCAACCGCGCCGGCCGCACGAAAAAATCCTTCCGCCGCAAACTCATCCCCTTCGAGCCCTACCGGGAAAGACTAAGCCGAGCGAGACCGCGCGGCAGAAGGACTTCTAGTCAGGTAGACGCGAGCGACCTTGCTCTCGGGCCTTCGAAATCCGTTCGAGCGTTTTCTGGATCCTCCTCTCGGCTTTGTTTCGGTCGGCACGAAGAACTTCGGGCGGAGCTCCGATTTGGCTTGCAATCAGACCCGGCGAGGAGCGCGCGACTTCAAGGGCCTTTAGACACAACTGCCTGGCCTCGCTGTATTTCTTCCCATAGACCAGGGCGCGAGCGCCCAGCTCGCAGGCCTGCAGAATAACATAAACAGGAAATCCATCCGGATGAGACAGGATCCACTCTTGCAAATCTATGTCGGGCCCATAAAATTCAGGGAACTGGCCACTGGACTCAATGAACTTCTCGCCTTGCCACACATAAAGTTCCGCGAGGCTGCCGTACTGGCTTGGCGTGTAAGCGACGACCGGCTGCTCACCCAAGGTTATGACCCGGACGCGCCACCCTGACCAGCGCCTGATCTCCCGGAGCCGGCCGCTCCTGTACTCATAGATCGTGGCCTCGAGGGTCTTGGCGCCTGCAACCCCGATCATAATCACCTCGGGCCAGCCGTCGCCGGTTACATCGTAAATTCCTGTGCCTTCGTAGAGACCCAAACCCGTCTGGTCATCGGTGGCGCGTGCAATCTCCTGGCCGTCCGGCTGACGCACGCTCACTCCCACGCCATAAGAATCACGGCCTTCTTGATAACGGACCTCATAGAAGACAACCTGAACGGATGCTGGCTCGCCCCGAAACCTGGCCAACGTCTCCAGATAGACAAGAGCATGGGGAGGAAGTTGAGCCGCGAAGGCGGAACAGAGACCAAGCGCAGCCGCCACGAGAATCGCGCCAAGCACCCGGCACCCGCTCATCGGAACCTCAAGCACATCAACCGCTTATTCAGACCCAGCCTGACGAGGCGAACTGTTACTCCTTTTGTGGCCACGGCAAACTGTCTCGGCGCTCGTACCGTTTGCCATTCCACCCGTAAACCGATCGGGGACCAAAGCGTGTAGAGCTGTTGATCGTGGTGTGCAAGATTATTACTTCCTCGTTGCCATCACCGTCGAGATCTTCGAATCGAACATCGTCAACTTGTTCGACCTGGTTCCAAGGACCACTTACATCCTCAACGCCTTGCGGTGTCCAACGAAGGATGTTTAGAAGGCCACCGCCCGAAGCCCCCACGTAGGCAAAAGACACGATCAGAGGTGGAGCGCCTGCCAGGAGCCGATGGATCCCGGTGGGCTCGTAGAACTCCGCCGTGGCTACGCCCTGCGAGCGTGGCCACGTGACCACATAGCGCCACTGGGTGATTCCCTCTTGGTCAATTACGTCCATCCACGATGCGCGACAGTCATTGCAGTTAGCCATGGGATTCGGAAGCGTATAGAAAACGACCTTGCGAATCTGCCCTTGCCCCATGAGGTCAGCACGAAATTCACCCGGAACCAATACGCTCGCCGCGCTCGGGGTCGGAGCCTTGGCGTTGATTCTCCAAATCCCAACCCTGGCCTGAGGAGGCAACTGCGCGAAGCAGAGCTCACAAGCAAGCAGCATAAGGACCAGGGAACTCACTGTATTTGCGGACAGGTGCAGCCGACTCATTGCCCAAATCTCCAAAAGATGTCAGCCTGCCCAAACGCGCTGCCGGGCGGATTGTTGGGGATGGGGCTCGGGCAGCCAAACCGGTTGGGCCCCGGCTGCCCACCATTGACAAATGTCTGTCCAAGCTGTATGGCAAGGCCATCCGACGCGCAGCCGGAAGAAAGATTCGTCGGAACATTCCCGTCGTTCCAGTAGTGTCGTCCTAGAGGACCCGGGCCTCGCTCGAGATGTGTGGTCTGGACAGCGGAGCCGCCGGATTGATTCTTAACTCTGATACTTACGCCACATGGAACGGCCCCGTTGTCCGGCAGACTAATGAAGTTGCTGTTCTGAGGCAAGCCGTTGGGATTACACGCCGTTTGCAGGGCGTAGGAGCCTTGCGTGAAACCGTCGCAATTCTGGTGAAACTCGATTCCCATGCTCACGCGGAACCACACGTGAATGAACTTGGTCCTGATAATGGAGGTCCCCAGGTCTTGAACGTTAAGCCCTCGTGTGGGAGAGGTCCCGGAAACCGTTTTCAACGTAACATTGAAAGTGTGGCTGCCCGCGTCGCTGGCGGTATATGTGTAGTCGGCTGGTAAGGTAGCGCCTGTGTCCGTAGAAGAAAAACGGATCGTGCCCCGGTATGCGGTAAACACGTTGCCAGCTTCATCCAGTGCTTCGACTTTCACCTGAGCACTCTGGCCGGAGACAACACTATTCGTCTCGCCAGACACGGGCGTGGATACAACTGTGATGCGGAAGTTGGCAAGAGTGGGGTTGACGGTGCCGGGGATGTCGTTGTCGAAGTCATTGTTGGGGCAGAAGTCAAAGAAAGGACTGTCGCCTGCCTCCATTT